>JBCCGR010000002.1:0-255969 GCA_039029195.1 Pseudomonadota bacterium | reverse complement strand
TGAGCCAGAACCGCTACCAGATCCTTTACCAGAACCCTTGCCTGATCCTTTGCCTGATCCTTTGCCTGAGCCCTTACCAGAGCCTTTGCCCGATCCCTTACCGGAACCTGAGCCAGAACCCTTGCCGGAGCCCTTACCAGAGCCTTTGCCCGATCCCTTACCGGAACCTGAGCCAGAACCCTTGCCGGAGCCCTTACCAGAGCCCTTGCCGGAACCTTTGCCCGAGCCCTTACCGGAACCTGAGCCAGAACCGCTGCCCGAACCTGAGCCAGAACCTGAACCACTTCCGGAGCCTGAGCCTGAACCCGATCCAGAACCTGAGCCAGAACCGCCACGATACGAAGACCAATCGCCGCCATTCCAGTCATACCAATTGTAATAGTTATTAGCAGACATGTGCACCTCCAAGAATGAAGGTCCAGACATATCAAATAAATTCGTTTTCGTTTGAGAATGTAATGATTAACCCTACATCAACTGGTGAACATCGCAAATTTGAATAAAATTTTATCTATTAACCAAATATTTTTACGATATAGACAGGCGAGAATACAGAATTTCAAGGAAAGGCGAGGCCTTCTCGACCAATTTTCTGTTACCAATTGGCGAGAATTTGAAAAGAATACGTGCTAGTTTGCGTGGTTTCCGGGCGACCGGTGCTTACGGGAATCCCGTTCCTAAGAGATCGCGAGATCAAGCTTCGCTGCGATGTTCCGCAGCCAGGGCTGATAGCCTTTCAGCATTTGCTGGCGATCTGACCAACGCAATCCGCGACGAACCAGCCGGGTCACTTCTTCCGGCGTAACACCCACTTTGTCACCACTCAGGCACATCTGGCGATCCCACCATTCGCTTTCGCGGCTCCAGTATTTTACGGCGAGCTGAAGTCGAAAGCCGATCTGCACAAGTCCTGCGACATGGAAGTAATGCATGGCACTGTCTGGCTTCTGGTTTGGCGCGAAACGCTCGAGCATGTGGTCGATCAACCGATCTTCATCATCGATATCAAGTTGCAGCCATTCGTCAGCGAAGAAGCAGACCAGATCGTCGATCGCGTGCCGACGCCCGGCATCTTCCCAATCAAACCAGACCATGCGTCCATCCTGGAAAAGCGCGTTACCGGGTCGGGAATCCCATTTGATGAAGTGACGATGTTTGACATCCATCACTTTGTGTATCTCGCGGGGATCAATCTCCGGCGGTGCAATATCAAGGCGGCGGGAAACAGATCCCGGCAACATGATGCGGTCCTGCAACCAGCCGGGCCGCACCCCTAGCCGGGGTGTGCGATGTTGAAGACTTGCCGAATGAGCCGCCTCGCAAATCGTCGCCAAGGCATCGAGTGCCTGTGTCGCCAGCGTAAGCCGTTGTTCAGATGTGACGGCTTCATCAATGAGGATGGGGAGTCTTTGACCCGGAACACATTGCTGAATGAGCCAGGCGCCACGATGGGCGACAAATTCAGGGACATGGCCGGTGGGAGAAAGCGTCTTCAGAACGATCCCCTCAAGCTGGGCATCGTTGGCGTTTTCGCGCTGCGCAATCACATAAAGCCCGTCGGCGATATCGACGATGAAGGCAGATCGGTGCGCCCCGCCGGGGAAGGCAACCCGGTTTGGTGTGGCGTCAAACACATCACGGGTCAGCCGCTCGATCTCGGCAATCTTGTCACCCTGAACGAAATCGCTGGATTTCGGCCCGGTCCGAATGCGTTCCCGAACGCCCATGTCATCACTCCTCGGCATCAGCAGAGTGTGGAGCGTAGCGACAATTGTTTTAAGTGAGGTTTACGCCACGTGCGGCTGAACCAAAGAGCCCGTCAGTCCCAGGCAAACGCGATCTTCTTTAGTGTTTGGCCATCAAAGGTCTCATAACCTTCAGCAACGTCCCGGCCACCGGCATTGGTGTAAAACTCCATCGCCATGTCATTAGCTTCCAGCGCCCAGACCACCAGCCCCTTTTGACCGGACTGCTTCAGATCGCGCCGCGCAGCGAGAAAAAGATGCGTTCCCAAACCGACGCCCTGATATTCCGGACGCAGATAGATTTCATAAATCTCGCCACCAAATGGCAGCGCCTTGACCCTATTGCGCCCGAGCGTGGCATATCCGGCGACCAGCCCGTCAATATCCACAACCAGAACCCGGGTCGATTGGCGAATAGCCCGTTCCCACCAGGCTTCGTCGCGGCGACGGACCATGGAATCAAGTGCCTTCCAAGGCAGCACACCAGTGTAGGCTTGGCGCCATGACAGTTGGTGCGTGTCGGCGATGCTCGGTGCATCTGCCGGTTCCGCACGCCTGATATCAATGGACGTGGTGCTCATTGGGTTCGCCCTTGTGCGAGCCTCAACAGGGCCGCTTCTTACTCAATCCCAATCAGCGTAGTTTACCTTTTGTTAACCCTCAAGCGCCGGTTCAAGATTTGATGAATATGGTCAACAAGGGAACGAAGGAAGATCAGCGCGTCCTCAGCCGGCCTTTGCAAGCTGTTTCGAACGCATGTCCCGCTTGCGCTCAATCGGATCCAGAACACGTTTGCGCAGGCGAATAGACTTCGGTGTAACTTCGACCAATTCATCATCAGCGATGTAGGAAAGTGCCTGCTCCAACGCCAATTTGCGCGGCGGTGTGAGCCTGACTGCCTCATCACGTCCAGAAGCGCGGACATTGGTAAGCTGCTTGCCTTTGAGCACATTGACCTCAAGATCATTACCACGCGTATGCTCACCCACGATCATGCCCTGATAGACTTTCTCACCTGGCGACACGATCATTGGGCCCCGGTCTTCCAGATTGAACAAGGCGTAAGCCACCGCCTCACCATCTCCATTGGAGATAAGAACACCAGTGTGACGCATGGGAATGTCTCCACGATAGGGCTGGTGTTCATAGTAAGCCCTGTTGAAGATCGCTGTTCCGCGCGTATCGGACAGCAACTCGCTGAGATATCCGATCAGCCCACGTGTGGGAGCGTGAAAAACAAGACGGGTGCGACCACCGCCAGATGGTTTCATTTCCGACAAATCTGCGCGTCGTTCTGCTAGTTTCTGAACCACGGGCCCGGAAAACTCTTCGTCCACATCGATGGTGACTTCTTCGATGGGTTCCAGCAATCCGCCCTTGCCATCGTCCTGCATCAGAACACGGGGTCGGCCGATGGTGAGCTCAAAACCTTCCCGACGCATCGTTTCAATGAGAATGGCAAGCTGAAGCTCACCCCGACCCGCCACTTCGTAGGAGTCGCTTTCGGTGCCCTCGGTGACTTTCAGCGCGACATTGCCTTCAGCTTCCTTGAACAGTCGATCACGAATGACGCGGCTTTGCACCTTGTCGCCCTCACGTCCGGCAAGCGGTCCGTCGTTGACCCGAAACGTCATGGAGAGCGTCGGCGGATCAATCGGCTGGGCAGAAATTGCCTCACTCACACCGGGCGCGGCAAGGGTGTCGGCGACGCTTGCTTTTGTCAGCCCGGCGATGGCGATTATGTCACCTGCCTTTGCCTCTTCGATTGGCTGACGATCCAGGCCTCGAAATCCCAATATCTGGGTCGCGCGCGCCTGCTCAATCTGTTTGCCGCTCTGAGCCAGCGCGTGAATTGACTGGTTCGCCGTCAAGCGACCGGAGGACACCCGGCCCGTCAAAACCCGCCCGAGATAAGGGTTGGATTCAATTGTGGTGACCAGCATGCGGAACGGGCCGTCTTCTGTCTTGGGCTCGTCCACATGATCAAGCACAAGATCGAGCAAGGGTCCGGTGTTGTCCTGCGGCCCGTCGGGCTCGCTTGCCATCCAGCCCTGCTTCGCCGAACCGTAAAGGACCGGGAAATCAAGCTGCTCTTCGTTCGCATCCAGGGCAACAAAAAGATCAAACACAGCATCCAGCACCCAGTCAGGTCGGGCATCGGGCTTATCAACCTTGTTGATTGCAACAATTGGCCTGAGGCCAATCTTCAGTGCCTTTTGCAGAACAAATTTGGTCTGCGGCATGGGGCCTTCTGCGGCATCGACCAGCAGAATGACACCATCCACCATATTCAGAATACGTTCGACCTCACCACCAAAGTCGGCATGGCCGGGCGTATCTACGATATTGACCCGCGTATCTTTCCAGTCGAGGGCGGTGACTTTCGCCAGAATGGTAATGCCACGCTCGCGCTCCAGATCATTGGAGTCCATGGCGCGTTCCGCCACCTGCTGATTGTCCCGAAACAGTCCGGATTGGCGCAGAAGCACATCAATGAGGGTCGTTTTCCCATGGTCAACATGGGCGATGATCGCGATGTTGCGAAGGCTCATAACGTATTCGATTCTTGGAAGAGTTGGCCGGAGCAACGCCATTGCGTGCCCGTTTGCGGGCGCTCTTATCCTGTTTTGGTGTTGGTTGTCACCCCTCGGCACGCATTTCTGCCCTGCGTCAGGCGTTGAATGCGTTCAACTCATTCTGACGATCATTGATCGATTCACGCACAGACTCCCACAGGAGTGAAAAGGACTGGAAGCCTTCTTCCGTCACTTCATCGGTGTCGAACGCGCGTACAACTGTTTCCAGAACTGAATAAAGCTCGTTTTTGAATTCCTTCAGTTCTTCCGGCGAAGAGGAATTGCGCGCCTTCTCCGAAATATCGAGAAGCATGTAGTTGTAACTGTCGAGCCGATTTTTTCGATTGGCGTTTAATCGTCCGCGCAGGGCAAAAAACGTCGACACCAGCATTGCGGTGACCGTGACCATCAACGCAAGCGGTTCGGCATTCTCCTGAATAAAGGCCGGTTCGTCCCTGCTGAAGTAAGCCGTTGCCCCATCGTGCAGGGGAACCGAGAGCCCCTGCGAAACGTCGGGCTGGGTGATTGCGGACGCCAGTGCAAAGCGGATGGTGAGATCAAGCCGCTGTTCAAACATGACACGCGTCAATTCACGCACCGCGCTCGCGTCAATGTCTTCCCGGCTGACAAGCACACGGTCTACGACCGCCGATGTTACATCTTCGGACGGTGTGGGGTCAGACCCGCCGAACGCACCCTTTGGGACCGTACCGGCACGCAGGAACGGTCGTTTGATGCCAATTGCGTCCGCCTGGTCAATTTCAATGAACCGCAACCCCGTTCGTTTCAGACGCGCATCCTCATGCAATCGCGCCAGCTGGCGATCCCGCAGGGAGCGCACGGTGAAAAGAGCGTCGACCTTTCCCAACATAAGCTCTTCAAGCGCGAGGTCGAACGGAATTGCCCGCCACTGCATGGAGCCAACGGAAAGATCGTAGTGATCTCCAATCACCCAGAAGGAGCGGAACTCATCGGTTCCAAAGGGTGGAATCGCCATAGTGCGGCCACGCAGATCTGTGACCGTGTGGATGCCGGAATCCTGGCGCACCACAATCTGAAAATAGTCGGGAAAAAGTTTGGCAACGAGACGAACGTTGGAGACCACAGGTGTGTCCGACCGGATCGTCGCCAGATCGACCTCACCCTGATTAAGCAGCGAAATGTTCTGGCTCGAATCGCGGGTGGGTCTGACTTTAATTTGGAGCCGATCGCTGTGGCGGGCGGCAACCTCCGCAACCTCTTTCATAAGATCATAGGAGTCGGAACCAATCGGCCCCGCTCCGATGGTCAACAGAACCGGTCGCTGATCCCGGTCAAAAAGCAGATAGGCCGCGCCAACGCTGCCGATCACGAGGACGGCAATCAACACATAAAGCAATCTCAGCATGGCCCATCTCCCCCGGACCGCACTACCCCATAACCTTATGCGTTGAAAACAATCCTCATATCAATGGTTGCGGGCGCTTTACGCTTACGTGTTTCTGCGACGACGCGCTGCCAGGGTTTTCAACCGCAAGGCATTCAACTGAATGAAGCCGTGGGCATCTTCCTGATCATAGGCACCCGCATCGTCCTCAAATGTCACCAGATCCTCCATATACAGCGACTGCTCGCTCTCGCGGCCTGTGACAATCACATTGCCTTTGTAGAGTGAGAGGCGAACCTTACCTTCAACCTGCGCTTGGCTGTGGTCGATGGCTGCCTGCAGCATTTCGCGTTCCGGAGAGTACCAGAAGCCATTGTAAATCAGTTCTGCGTAGCGCGGCATCAACTCATCTTTCAGATGGGCTGCACCGCGATCCAGAGTGATTGATTCCATAGCACGATGGGCCGTCAGCAGGATGGTGCCACCCGGCGTTTCGTAAATTCCGCGCGATTTCATGCCAACGAAACGGTTTTCCACCAGATCGAGGCGGCCAATGCCATTGTCACGCCCAAGATCGTTCAATCGCGCAAGCAAGATGGCTGGAGAGAGTTTTTCACCGTTGATGGCCACCGCATCGCCGCGCTCAAATTCGATCTCGATTTCAGTGTCCTGATCCGGTGCTGACATTGGATCAATGGTGCGCTGGAACACATATTCGGCCGGGCCGATAGCCGGATCTTCGAGCACTTTACCTTCCGAGGACGAGTGCAGCAGATTGGCATCAACCGAAAACGGTGCTTCTCCGCGTTTGTCTTTCGGCACCTGAATCTGATGCTTTTCCGCGAAATCGATCAGGTCTGTCCGGGACTTGAAATCCCATTCACGCCACGGCGCGATCACCTTGATTTCGGGGTTAAGTGCATAGGCTGCCAGTTCGAACCGTACCTGGTCATTGCCCTTGCCGGTCGCACCATGGGCAACCGCGTCGGCGCCGGTTTCCTCAGCAATTTCGACAAGGCGCTTTGAGATCAGCGGACGGGCTATTGAGGTGCCAAGCAGATAAACGCCTTCATAAACTGCGTTGGCGCGGAACATTGGAAAGACAAAATCCGATACGAACTCTTCCCGCACATCCTCGATGTAGATTTCCCTGATGCCCAGCATTTCAGCCTTGCGGCGCGCGGGCTCAAGTTCATCGCCCTGCCCGAGATCAGCAGTAAAGGTCACCACCTCGGCTTCATATTCCGTCTGCAACCATTTCAGAATGATCGATGTGTCGAGCCCGCCTGAGTAGGCCAGGACCACCTTGTTCACGTCACCTTTGGAAATTTTCTTCATCAGTTTACCCACGTCGGCGCGCTTGGCGGGAGGAGCCGCAGCCTATGACGCCTGTTCAATTGAAATTCGGCGGCACTTTATCCAGAACCACGTCCAGAACAAGTGCGTTCACACAGCGTTATCAGCTTCTTTCTCAGCGAGCCTGCGGTTTTTGGCCTCAACCGACGGTGTGAAGCCCATTGTCCGTTGGAAAAAAGCGGTCAAGGCATTGGAGCCATCCGCAATGACGACCAGCGCGCGCTCACCATTTTGGCTTGTCAGCAGCGCGCGCACCGCCACAAGAATTGTCACTGTGAACAGTGCCGACATGACCACATCTGAAAAATAGTGTCTGCCAAAGCCCATTCGAAGCAGGCTAACGGAGACGCCAAATGCAACAACGGCGCTCGTCGCGGCGGTCTGGCGGCTTTTCGGCAGGAATACCACCAGCGCAAGAAGCCAGAATGCTGCGGACGTTTCACCAGATACGAAGGAGCAGTTTTTCTGACAAAGATCAGTGATCGTACCAGGGGAAACATAAGGAAACTCGCCGCCAAATTCCTCCGTCAAGTAGGGCCGCGGTCTGCCCCAATAGGATTTCAGGACGCCATTGACCAACAGGGCTGGTGCAAGCAAAACGGTCAAAAGCGCGATCATCGGGTTTTGCACATCTTGTACAGACGTCTGATCCTTCATGAGCAAAACAAACAGCAGCCACAACACCAGCAGCATCTGGCTGATGGTCATGAGTGAGAGCGAGACCTCCCGCACTTCAAGCCAAAAGTGACTGTTGCGAAGTGGAAATGTGCCGCACCGTTCAGATGACCCATCTCTGCACGTCAATTCTTGAAAGAACTGGTTTGTGGTCCAGTAATCAAGGCCTGGGAAAGCTCGGAAAACCAGCAATATGACCGCTGCAAGGAGGACCCAGCTTATGACCGGGTGGCGTTTCATTCGGTGCCAAAGCGCAACGGCAGTCATCGGTAATTGTTGATTCCCGTTCTGCGGTGCGATCAGCTTGTCGCCGACGCGCCTGCATCGGCTCCATGGCCAGAGATCATCATGGATTCCAGAGCCAGTCGTTCCTTGATTTTCAGTCGCTCGGATTCAGACTTCAACTGCCCACACGCGGCCAGAATATCGCGGCCACGCGGCGTGCGGATCGGTGATGCGTATCCGCACTGATTGATGAAGTCTGCAAAGGTTTCGATCGTTTCCCAATCAGAGCATTCATACGCGCTTCCAGGCCATGGGTTGAACGGGATGAGATTGATCTTAGCCGGAATACCTTTGAGCCTCTGAACCAGCTCCTTTGCATCCGAAAGGCTGTCATTGACCCCCTTCAGCATCACATATTCGAACGTGATGCGGCGCGCGTTGGAAGCGCCGGGATAATTGCGGCAGGCGTCCAGAAGTTCGTCTATTGGATATTTCTTGTTGATCGGCACCAGGACATCACGAACCTCGTCGCGGGCAGAATGCAGCGAAATCGCCAGCATGACGCCAATTTCTTCGCCAGTACGAACAATCTCCGGCACCACACCAGAGGTGGAGAGCGTTATCCGGCGGCGCGACAGCGAGAGCCCGTCACCGTCGGACGCAATCAACAGCGCTTTCTTCACATTGTCGAAATTGTAGAGCGGTTCCCCCATGCCCATCATCACAACGTTGGAAACCTTGCGACCCTCCTCCGGCACATGATCGGTTGCCGCGTCCGCGTTTGGGAAGTCTCCAAGACGATCTCGGGCAACCATCAACTGCATCAGCACCTCGCCCGCCGTCAGATTGCGCACCAGCTTCTGGGTTCCCGTATGACAAAAGCTGCAGGTGAGCGTGCATCCGACCTGGCTCGATACGCACAGCGTACCTCTGTCGGACTCTGGAATATAAACCGTCTCGACTTCAACCGGCTGGCCAGCACCGCGCGATGGAAATCGGAACAGCCACTTTCGCGTACCGTCAGAGGATATTTGTTCTTCAACAATCTCGGGTCGCGCCAGCGAAAATGTCTCTGCCAGTTTGGCTCGCAGATCCTTCGCAATATTCGTCATGGCAGAAAAATCGGTGACGCCACGCACATACACCCACTGCCAGATCTGGCTGGTTCGCATCCGGATTTGCTTGTCCGGAATTCCGATGCGGCTCAAATGCTCGCCAATTTCCGTCCGGTCGAGCCCCACCAGATCGATCCGGTCCGGATTCGATGCGAGATCCTCTCTGCGGGACGCAGCCGGCCGTTGATCCGGAGATACAATGGTGTGCATGGTTTTTGTTCCGACAGATTGCGCGCGCAAATCCGGCCTCACGCCGGAATTCGGGCCTCTTTATCGGCAATTTGCGGTAAAATGAAGGGAGGTGGGCGAAAAACCGCCCTGCATGGTCTAAGTGACCACCAAGCGTGTCACTTACACTTGGCGATCTCTTTCAGAGCAGCGGTCACACCAGAAAGCGAATAGTTGTAAGACGTCTCCGTTCCCCGACGCGACATGCCTGACACCGTCATGTTTGATCCGGCGCGCATGCTGGAAACCAGAGCCGGTTCTTCAGCGGCGTTTTTCATCCAGGCGTTTTTGCCCTTCGTGAACATAACGTAGTTTTTACCGTCGATGTTCACGCGAACTTCGGAATTCTCTTTGAACGGATAGCCAACCTCAACCTGAGGCTCGTAGGCTACGTTTTGCCCCGGCTTCTGGCTGACAAGGAAAAACACATCGCCATGATCGCGATCTGAAGGCTTCTTTTCCGTCGGGATCGACAGGATGTAGCAGACCTTGCTGGAATTGTCGTTGTAGCTGTAGGCACCCCAAGCCTTGAATTGATTGATCTTGCTTGGGGTCTGCGCCAGGGCGGAAGTTCCGCCAACGATAATCAGAGAGGTTGCGAGCGCACATGCTGCCGCTCCGGCCTTGAAACGGCGTTTAATTTCCGCAGCAGAAACGCGGTTTTTCATAGTCATATTGTTCCACCGATAGCGCTTGGTCGGTCATTGGAATGGCAGATTGAATGGCCCGTCCACCCTGAACCTTTCGGGCCCTTAACCTGCCTTAACAAGGGTTACCAAACAGTAAACCGAACCTGTCGAATTGATAAAGAATCGCGGCGGGAATGTGGCACTGATTGGCACAAAAAACCACTGCGACACCCGGTCAACCGCGATCAAATCTGCCGGTTGCGGCCCTTTCGACCCGGAATGCGCTGCCCGCCTTCATAGGTGGGTTTGCCGTGGATGTGCTCCTTCATCGGCCCGACCGGCCCGCCTGCCCGCACCGGTCGATCAGCAAATCGGCCAAGCGATTGCACGCGATCGTACATGATGATTGCACCAGCCGTTGCCACATTGATGCAGAACAGGGTCGGGATCTTCACGATGAACTCGCAAGCCTCCTGCATTTGTGGCGAGAGCGAACCTGCCTCCGGTCCCAATACATAAGCTGCGCGTGTGGGATGATGGAAACTGGGGAGTTCAATTGCATCTTCCGTCAGTTCCACCCCCACCAACCGGCATTCGTCCGGCAATCTCATGTCCTCCACCGAGGCGTAGGAATACCACGGCATGTGATCCATGCTTCTTGTGGTGTCGGATGGCGGCGCATCGATACGGCGACCCGGCGCTACTGTGAACACAAAGCTCGCCCCGAAACCATAGGCCGTGCGAGAAAGATTTCCGAAGTTCATGGGCTTGGAGATGCCCTCAACGCCAATACCGAAATAACCGCGCGCTTTCATGAAACTGCGTGACCTTATGGAACGAGAGCCAAGGGCATTGGGGAAGAAACGGCTTTACACTTGCAAACTCAGATGGTGCAAAGAAGCCGACAACTCTTTCTGCCGTCTGGAGCTTTTTGAATGCGAGCGATTCTTTCCCATACACCGGGTCCACCTTCAACCCTTACGCTGGAAGACGTTCCCGCACCCAAGGTCGAGAAGGGTGCAGTCATCGTTCGGGTCAATGTCGCAGCGCTGAATTTCTTCGATTGTCTCATCATTGAGGACAAGTATCAGTTCAAACCGCCGCGTCCTTTTTCACCTGCTTCCGAACTTGCCGGCGTGGTGGAAACTGTTGGAGAAGGTGTTACCAAATTCAAGCCCGGTGATCGGGTCTGCGGATCGGTTCAAAGCGGCTGTCTGCGCGAGCTGATTGCCGCTCCCGAAATCAGCCTGTTTCCAATTCCAGACCATGTCAGCGACGAAGACGCCGCCTGCCTGATGGTGACGTATGGTACGTCCTATCACGGCCTGAAAGATCGCGGAGAACTCAAACCCGGAGAAACCCTGGCTGTGCTCGGCGCATCGGGAGGAGTCGGCCAGGCGGCGGTTGAACTTGGAAAACTGATGGGCGCGCGCGTGATTGCCTGTGCGTCCAGTGATGAGAAAATTGAGTTCGCGAAGGAATGCGGCGCTGATGAAGGCATCAATTACGCCACGGAAGACCTCAAAACACGCCTGAAAGAACTGACAAAAGGCAATGGCGTTGACGTGCTTTACGATCCCGTCGGCGGTGAATTGGCCGAACCGGCCTTTCGTTCCATGGGATGGAAGGGCCGCTATCTGGTGATTGGATTTGCAGCGGGACCCATTCCCAAAATTCCGCTCAATCTCGCTCTGCTGAAAGGAGCCGATTTGCGCGGTGTGTTTTGGGGCGCATTCACAATGCGGGAACGGGAGCAAAACGCCCAGAACATCGATCAACTGATTTCATGGTTGGGAGATGGCTCGCTCAAACCACACGTGGACAGCATTTTCCCGTTGGCGGAGACCCAACAGGCACTGGAAAAAATTGCAGCACGTCAGGTCAAGGGCAAGGTGCTGATCCGGGTTGCTGAATAACGGCTATTGAGCCGGTTCTGCCTCACGAGGCATATCAACCGGCTCCTCTTCTTCATCACTCAACGCCTGACGGGCCGCCTCACGGTGACCGTCTGTGATGTTGCTCTTGACGGCGGCAATTGCGGCCGTGATCACAGCAACATCGTCCGAGAAGCCAACCATCGCCAGAAAGTCTGGGAACAGATCAAGGGGAAGCACGAAATAGGCCAGCGCTGCCAACAGGATGCCGCGAACCCGTCCCGGCGTCTTTGGGTCGAGCGCACAATAATAGGATGCGACAAACTCTTCAATTTGGGGAATCTGGCGAGCCGCTCGGCGCAGAGTAAGCCAGAATTTCTCCCGAACACGGGTTTCTCGCTTGGATTGCTCTTCCAGCGAGCCGGGCTCCAGAATTTCAACAATTTTAGATTGTTTCATCATGCTCTCCACCAATCAATATGGGTGCCCGCATGATCCTGTGCAATGGTTGCAATGTTCTTGAACTAGCAAATGAATGCAGATCAGGCGATATTACCACATCAAATCAATCGAAAAATGACCCTGTTCAACTCTTTCGAATTCGCGCGAATGTGAACTCCAACCACCTTGTCGTAAGACATTGTAAACCACTAAACACTAGCTCTTGAAACTGGCCCCAATCCCGCCAAATTGGCAGCATTGAGTGGCGCTGGCAGTTAGAACTGACCTGAACCGTCGTTGGATTGTTGAAAGAAGAGTTTGCTGTTTCAATGTCGAGCCTGATTGCGCAATCCAAACGCATGCTGTTCTCTGCCCGCAGAATTTTGCTGGCATCTGCCGTTTTGGTCCCGCTCGCGGCCTGCCAGGACGGGCTTGATGGTGCGTTTCCCAAAGCCGAACGCCCTATTCCCGAGCGTCTGAAAGGCACAATGCGGGCAAAGGGCATGGGTTCGCGCTCCCCGATCATGATCCGCATCTTCAAGGAAGAAGACACGCTAGAGGTTTGGAAACGCAAATCGACCGGCCGCTACGATCTGCTAAAATCCTACGAGATTTGCAAATGGTCGGGTAAGCTGGGACCCAAGCACAAGGAAGGGGACCGTCAGGCTCCTGAGGGGTTCTATCATGTAACCCCGGCGCTGATGAATCCAAACTCATCCTATTACCTTTCCTTCAATATGGGCTTTCCCAACAGCTACGACCGTTCGCATGGGCGGACCGGCTCACACTTGATGATCCATGGCGCCTGCTCATCCGCTGGGTGCTATTCCATGACGGATGAGTTGATTTCCGAGATTTACGCGCTCGCCCGGGAAGCATTTCGCGGCGGACAAAGGTCGTTCCAGATTCAGGCCTACCCGTTCCGCATGACACCGGAGAACATGGTCAAGCATCGCGACAGCAAGAACTATGCGTTCTGGGAAATGCTGAAAGAAGGCTACGACCACTTTGAGGCCACGAAGATCCCGCCGCGGGTCGAAGTGTGTGGCAAACGTTATAATTTCAACGTTGTGGCTCGCGATGGAGAACGTTTCTCCGCGCGCCGCTCCTGCCCAAGCCTTGGTATGCCGGAATCACTTGCGCTTTCCTATCTGGATGTCAAACGCAAGGAAGCAGATGTTTTTGAAAAGCTGCTTGCGAAAAAGGAAGATCGCGATCGGCGCGAGCTGCCGCCGATGACACTAGCCACTGCACTGCCCGGTATCGAAGTGATCAAGCCCGAACCAAAGCCGGTTGAGCCTGAAATCAAGGACCAAAAAACCGAGCAACCATCGGATTTGGTCGCTCAGCCTAAACAGCAAAAGCCTGCCGATCCGGTTGCGGCGACTTTGAAACCAGTTCCGAAAGATGGCCCTTTGCCAGGGGTCGGAACGGGCGGGATTACAGTTCCAACGGGTGTTGGTCCAGCGGGCTCACTGGCAGTTCCAAAGACCCGACCCTCAGGTTGATCGGTTGCCACCCGCGGGTTCACCCATTGGTGCATGCGCAACAAATGATGGTGCCCGGTAGTTTTCATTTCCATATCGCAAGGCCTGTCCATTCAGGCCAACGACCCTTCCACCTGCTGCCTCAAGCACCGCATGGCCGGCTGCGATATCCCACTCCATGATTGAACTCATGCGAGGATAAAGATGCGCTTCGCCGCACGCCAATAGAGCAAACTTCAAGGATGACCCCACGCTGCGCGTTTCGTTGATGGCGTGGGTGCGCAGCCACTCATCCGTTTGAGGATCGCGATGCGAAACACTGACCAGCGCCACTTCGCTGCCCGGAACCGGTGCTTCTGCGACTATCTGAGTTCCGTTTTCCGTTGCGCCCTTGCCGACCACACCGCAGAACATTCGGTCTAACGCGGGCGCGAACACCTGCCCGCAAATCGCCTGTCGCTCAACAATCAGAGCGAGATTGACCGTGAAGCAACCTTTGCCATCGTGCTTTAGAAACTCCCGCGTTCCATCCAGTGGATCGACGAGGAAAAAGTCATCTGAAGGCTCGAAACGATGGCTTTCGGCATTTTCCTCAGAGATGACCCTCACACCTGGACAGTGCTTTTCGATTGCCTCAAGCAGAATGTCTTCTGCCGCCTGATCCGCTGCCGTGACCGGTGATCCGTCGGATTTGGTCTGATGGGTGATATCGGGCTCAGCACATATGCGGCCATAGATTTCCTGAACAGCTTCACCAGCCTTGCGAACAGCAGGCTCCAGCGCATGCATAAGGCTGGAAAGATCATCGACCGCTTTGGTAGACATAGTTCAAAACCCGTTGCAGCGGTCAGGAATGATCGGACAGCCAGGACCGAATCGCTTCTGCAACCCGCTCAGGATGTTCGTGTATGACCCAGTGGCTGCCATCTTCAATTTCCACCCGTTTCAGATCTGCGCAGAATTGCTCCAGCCCCTCATTGGTTGCTGGAAGCAACGCTCCATCTTGCAAGCCCCAGATCAGGAGATGTGGCATGCGCACCCGATAGCGCTCCAACATGTCATCCGTGATCGGCAATTCACGGGGCGATGCGTCCGGTTTTGGCACAACCATTGAAGAAGCACGGTACCAGTTGACCATCGCTCCTACACGCGCCTCATCACCCCACGCAGCTCGGTAGGCGGATTTGGTTTCCTCGTCCAGCCAGTTCGCCGTGGAAAACTTCTCAAACATGTTGAAAAGCAGTTCGAACCCGTCCTTTGCAAGCGCGGCTTCGCTGCCGTCTGCCCGCAACCAACTCATATATTGGCTGGCTTTGGTCTGATCGTCGGCAGCAAACAGCGCTTTCTGAAAGGGAATTGGATGCACACCGTTGGCAACAACCAAACGGGACACCCGATTCGGAAATGCAAATGCATAGGAGTAGGCAACGGCGGAACCCCAATCATGGCCGCACAAGACAAAGGGCTGATCCGGAGAAACATGATCACCAAGCGCAACGATATCCCGAACCAGCGGCTTGATTTCGTAGGCGTCTACACCGGTGGGCATGGATGATTTTCCATAGCCGCGTTGGTCTGGCGCGATAACACGATATGCATCGCCAAGACGTTCCATCACGGGTTGCCAACCGGCCCAATATTCCGGAAATCCGTGCAGAAACAACAGCAGCGGCCCATCGGATTTGCCACCTTCCATATAATGAAGGTCAATTTCGCCGGTCGCAAATGTGTGGCTTGTGAACCGGGTCATCTCATACTCATCCCGTCAGCATGTTTAGGATCGGGAGCCTAAATCATTTAAACAAATTCCGCACAAAAAAGGGCGCTTGAAGCGCCCTTCTCTTTGATTGATATCAACCACTTATTCGCGGCCGATTTCGGTCCAATTGCCGTCCTTGATGACAGAAATCACAACCGGATCCGCACCCTGATGATCGTCCGGGCCGTAGGAAATCTGGTTGTCCAGGAACACGTCATAGTAGTTCAGGGACTCCATGCCTTTGCGGAAGGAATCTGCGTTAAGGTCCTTACCGGCGGCTTCCAGCGCTTTCACGATTGCTTCAGCAGCGGAGCGACCAAGCAGTGCACCTGTTCCGGGAAGCTGTTCGCCGGATGCTTCGGTGTATTTCTTCATCCATGCGGCAACTTTGGGGTCGCTGGCGCGCGCCAGAATGTCAGCCCAACCAGCTGCAGCGTAAAGACCTTCGGTGACGCCACCTGGCACTTTGGCCATGACGGTGTGGAAGCCTGCAGAAGAAGAGATAAAGTCTGCATCGGTCCAGCCGATCTTACGGGCGGTGGCGTAAGCGGTGATTGTCTGGCGAACTGTCAGCGCCATTGTGATGAGCTGGCAACCTTCCGCTTTCAGTTTGGAAAGTGAGCCGACGAAGTCAGTTTCATCGGGCTTATGGGTTGTTTCAGCCTTGAACTCCAGGCCATTTTTCTTGGCCGCATCCACCGCACCCTGCTGAATTTCCTTGCCGAAGTCGGTTGGAAGATACATGGCGCAAACCACCTTGTGGCCCTTTTGGCCAGAGAGCAGTTTCACCCCTGCATGGATATGCTCATAGTAGGATGATGTGCCCGCATATTTGTAGGCGATCGGATCCTGAAGCATCTGCCGTGCACCGGAAAGCGGTGACACGTTGGCAATTTTCTTGGCATCCTGAAGCTTGAACGCCGCAATGTTCATTGGTGTTCCAAGCGACTGGAACATTGCAAACACTTTGTCGGAGTTGATCAGCTTGTTCATGCCGGCGATTGCCTTTGGCATCTGATAGGCATGATCTTCCACGATGTAACGGATCTTGCGGCCGTGCACGCCACCAGCGGCGTTGATATCGTCAAAGTAAAGCTGTGCAGCCTTCACAGCGGGAGCGCCGAACGCGGCGAACGGACCGGACAGGTCATTGTTCGAGCCGAGCAGAACTTCGGTGTCCGTCACGCCCTGCTCAGCGTGAGCAGATCCCGCAACCGCAAGTGCGGCGGCTGCTGCTGTCATCATCAGTCTGGATTTCATAGTGTTTCCTCCACTTTGGTACCTGATTAACGTTCTAAATTGGTCACGATCCGCCATACATCGAATCAATCAGCGTTTTGTGCTTCTTTTCAACAAAGCCACGCTTTAGCTTCATTGTTGCCGTCAGTTCCTCATCTTCCGCCGTCAAAAGGACGTCGATCAACCGAAAATCCTTGATGGTTTCCACCCGTGCGAAGTCCTTGTTCACCTCTTCGATCACGGAACCGATCAGCTCCTGAACTTCCTTGCGCGCGCAGAGCGACGCAAAATCATTGAACGGAATTCTGCGGTCCTGCGCAAACTTCTCCACGTTCTCCTGATCAATCATGATTAACGCGGTGAGGTATTTGCGTTTGTCACCGATGATGACCGCGTCTGAGATGAAGGACGAGAACTTCAGCTTGTTCTCGATTTCGGCGGGCGTGATGTTCTTACCGCCTGCCGTAATGATGATGTCCTTCAATCGCCCGGTAATCGATACATAGCCGGAATTGTCGATATGACCTACGTCACCGGTTTTAAGCCAGCCGTCTTCGGTGAAGGTTTCTTCGGTTTTCTCAGGCTTGTTCCAGTAGCCCTTGAATACATTGCCGCCGCGATACTGTATTTCACCATCGGGCGCGATGCGGACCTCCGCTCCCTCGACCACAGGTCCAACGGTCGAGACCTTGTTGTCATCAAACGTGTTGTAGGTCATGACGCCGCCGGATTCCGTCATGCCATAGCCTTCGAGAACAGGAACACCGATTGCGGCGAACCATTCCAGAAGTTCCGGCGAAATTGGTGCAGCCCCTGTGCCGGCACGCCGCATACGGTCCATGCCGATCATGCGCCGGAGATTTTTCAATACGAGCGCATCCCAGATCTTATAACTGGTCATCACACCGGATGGCACGGGATCACCGGCCAATTCGCATGCCGCCTTTCCGCGTCCCGCCGCTATTGCCTTGTTGAACGCCCAGCGTTGCAGCGGAGAGGCGTCACCCACCAGAATGGTCACCCGTGAGTAGATCTTTTCCCAAAGCCTCGGCACGGCAACAAATGTGTGCGGACTGACTTCCTGAAGATTGTCGAACACCGTTTCCGGGCTTTCGGCGAAGTTCAGTGTTGCCTTTGAGGCAAGTGGAGCGAAACCGGAAAACAGACGCTCCAGAATGTGACACAACGGCAAGAAGCAGATTTGCTCGTCCGTTTCGAATGTCGGGGCACCAATCAGGCCGGATGACAAGGAGTAGACAATGTTACTGTGGGTGATCATTGCCCCTTTGGGCTGACCGGTGGTGCCGGAGGTGTAAACCAGAACGCAAATATCGTCCGGATCCGACTTGTTTATTTCTTCTTCGAACCGGTTCGGGTTTTGTTTTTCAAACTCCCGCCCCAGAGCATAAAGTTCATCAAGAAAAATGACATTGTCGTTCTGGTAGTCGTGCAGACCCTCCCGGTCGAACACAATTGCCTTGGTCAGACCAGGCATTTCATCGGCAACTTCGAGGTATTTATCGAGTTGCTCGTCATTTTCCAGAAACAGGAATCGGCTGTCGGAATCGTTGACCAGATATTTGAGTTGGGCAGCGGAGTCTGTGGTGTAAACACCAGACCCAATTCCGCCGACGCTCTGAATCCCCAGGTCGCAATAGATCCATTCCTTATTGTCTTCCGACAGAATGGAAACCACTTCTCCCCGTTTCAGGCCGAGCGACAAAAGCCCGAGACCAATCAGCTTTGCATGGCGGTAATAGTCTGCCCAGGAGTAGGACAACCAGATGCCATAGTCCTTTTCGCGATGGGCGGTGCGCTCACCCAACGCTTCGCAACGATTGCGAAAGAGTTTCGGAAGCGTGTCGCAACCATCGATGAAATACGGCCCTGTCGTCAGATCGGCATTGATCGAAATACCGTGCACGGTGCGTTGCGCCGGTACTTTCTGTGCTGTCTCAAGTTTGACGTCCATCGTCGCGATTTCCTCCCGGGCCGATTGGCAATCAGCGCCACGTCTTTCTTTGTTTCCAACGGCGCTGGCCCCGCTGGCTCTCCTCCTGCTTGCCCAGATAGAATTCCTGGATATCGCGGGAATTTTCGAGATTTTCTGCCGTATCAGCCATCACGATACGGCCCAGTTCCATCACATAACCATAGTCGGCAACCCTGAGGGCGACCAGAGCGTTTTGTTCAACCAGCATCATGGTCACGCCCTGCTCTTCATTGAGCCTGCGAATGATGGCAAAAATTTCACTGACCAGCAGCGGACTTAAGCCCAGGCTCGGCTCATCGAGAAGCATGATGGACGGGCGCGACATCAATCCGCGCCCAATTGCTAGCATCTGCTGCTGCCCGCCTGACAAAGTGCCAGCCATCTGAGCGCGGCGTTCCTTCAGGATCGGAAAGTAGGAGTAGACCATCTCCTCATCGACCGAGATATCGGCACGGTCATTGCGGATATAGGCTCCCATGCGAATATTTTCCGCCACTGACAGCAGTGGGAAAATCTCACGGCCTTCCGGCACATGCACGATGCCCTTACGCACGACACGGTCGGGGTCCATGCCCTGAATCTCGGCGCCGTGCAGCATCACCTGCCCTTTTTCAGGGTCCATGACACCGGAAATGGTTTTCAGCAGAGTTGTTTTGCCGGCACCATTTGCACCAAGAACGGTGACAACCTGACCCTTTCGCACTTCCAAGGAAGCGCCGCGAATGGCCATGATCGGACCGTAGTAGCTCTCGACGTTTTTCAGATTGAGAACGGCGTCTGTGGTATTGGTATCCATCACGCCTCACTCGATCCAATGTAGGCCTCAATAACAGCCGGATGGTTTTGGACCTCTTGCGGCGTGCCAAGCGCGAGCGTCTTTCCATCGGCAAGTGCCATCACGCGATCCGACACTGACGCAACGAGGTGCATGTCATGCTCAACCATGAGGACCGTAATCCCCATCTGGTTTTTGATGTCCTCAATCCAGAAGGCGACATCCTGCGTTTCCTCGACCGAGAGACCAGATGCCGGTTCATCAAGCAGCAGTAACTTGGGTTCGGTCGCGAGCGCCCGGCCCATTTCAACAACTTTGCGAACGCCATAGGGAAGACCGGCGATTCGTTTGTCGCGATAGGCCTGAAGATCGAGAAAATCGATCACCCTTTCGACCACTTCGCGGTGCCGATGTTCCTCATCGCGAACAGACGGGGTGAAAAACAATTCGCTGATCAGGTTTGATTTGCGATGCCGGTGTCGGCCAACCAGAAGGTTTTGCAGCACCGTTGCCTGGTCGAACAATTCGATATTCTGAAAAGTTCGGGCAATCCCCAGGGTCGGAATACCGTGCGGAGACAAGGTCAAGAGGTCTTGCCCGTCGAACGTGATTGACCCTTCAGCAGGGTCGTAAAACCGCGATATTAGATTGAACAGGGTCGACTTTCCGGCACCGTTCGGACCGACCAGCGCGAAGACCTCACCTTCAGTCACATCCATCGAAACATTGTCGACCGCAACCACTCCGCCGAACCGAAGCGTTGCGTCTTTGATCTCCAGCAAACTCACCGCATACGCTCCGTTTTCAGATAGTTTTTCTGACGACGGAACATGTCGCGACGATAGAAGGGGAACAGTTCGAAATAGGTCCTGATCTTGAGCCAACGTCCGTAGATGCCGAACGGCTCGAACAACATAAACCCGATCAGGATCGCCCCGAAAAGCGCACTCTCCAGGCCCGGAATTGTGATGTCGACACCTGTCAGATTGCCAATGCCGGAGCGCGCAGTGGCGATGAGCTGGGGAATGATGCCAACCACCATGGCCCCAAAAAACGCACCGTGGATGGATCCAATTCCACCAATGATGATCATCAAAAGAAGCGTAATGGAGAGCACGATATCGAACGTCTCATGGTTCACGTAGCCTGCGGAGTGACCAACCAGCGCTCCGGCCAGCCCGGTGAAAGTGCAGGAGAGAAAGAACGAAATCACCTTCGTGCGCGTCAGGTTGATCCCCATCGCCTGAGCGGAGATTTCGGAATCGCGGATCGCGGTGAAAGCCCGACCCAGCGGCGCCCGCAGCAGATTGCGATAGAGGATCAGTACGATCAAAACCACAGCCAGTACAACATAGTAAAAGCTGGTTGGCGCACCGAAATAGTTGATCTCATAGCCGAACAGGTTGATGTCGGAAACGATCGCACCACCCACGCCGCCGGTCCACGGCTCCAGAATCACGACAAAGTCAGCCGTGAGGATCGACATGGCGAGCGTTGCGATGGCCAGATAGACGCCGTGCAGCCGAAGCACCGGATAGGCAATCACCACACCGATAGCCCCGGCAAGAAGACCGGCCAGCGGGAAGGAAATCAGCCAGGGCAGGCCTGCACTAATCAAGAATATGTTGGCAAAGCAACCAATCGCCATAAAGGCTGCGTGTCCGAGGCTGGGCAGGCCAGTGTGCCCCGTCAGCAGCATCAGTCCCATTCCAGCAATTGAGTAAATCAGCACTTGCGATGCGATGCCGATCGCATAATCGCTTAGAAGAAACGGCAAAATCAGCACAAATGCGAGCAGCGCCAAATACCACATGGCCTGTGGTGTGTGTCGGAACAGGCGAATGTCCGCTTCGTAGGATGTTTTAAAGACGAACCGCATCGTGCCTCAGACCTTCTTTTTCTGGGTCTGACTGAAGATGCCATGAGGGCGGAAAATCAGCACAAGAAGCAAGATTGCGTAGGGCGCGATCTGGGACCAGCCCGCCGTCATGTAGCGAGCGGAGAATGGTTCCACCAATCCTATGATAAGCCCGCCCAAAAGTGCACCCGGCAGACTGCCGAACCCGCCGATGACCGCAGCTGCAAACGCCTTGATGCCCAGCAGGCCGGCGGTTGGATCAATGGCGCCTTTGGAGGCAAACAGCACGCCGGCAATGGCAGCCACGGCGCCTGCAAGCGCCCAGATGAGGCTTTGAACCCGCTTGACCGGAATGCCCATATAATATGCAGCCAGCTGGTTTTGAGATGCCGCCTGCATGGCCACGCCAAGCTTGGTCCGGCTGAAAAACAGGAACAGAACCAGGGTGAGAATGACGGTGACCACCACCACCATGATCTCATCCAGACCAAGAACAACACCGCCGAAGCGCACGTCTTTGGCGGCAAACGGGCTCTCTAGCGACAATGGTTCGTGACCCCAGATCGCTCCCGCGGCAAATCTAAGAATAAAACCAAGCGCGATGGTCAAAATCACAATGGCAATCTGGGATTCGCCCGACATGCGCCGCAAAACCGTCAGATCAAGCAGATAGCCGAAGACACCCATCATGATCACAGCGATTGGAACCGCGACCCAGAAGTTGAGACCGACAAAATAGTCGTTGGTGAGCCACAGGGAGATGAATGCGCCAAGCATCATGAAATCGCCCTGAGCAAAATTAACGGCCTCGGTTGCCTTGTAGATCAGCACAAATCCGAGGGCGATCAGCCCATACACACAGCCGTTCGCAAGCCCGCTCAAAGAGAGCTGGAAAAACTCCAAATACTATTCCTCCACAATCGTGCCGGGTCTCTTGCCCAACTTGCCACTAAAGAAGCACAGTGAATTTGTGAGGCCAAGCCAAAACTGGGACTGCGTCACAAAAAAATCAAAATCAATGCCAGCCAATCATGCTAACCTCGCAGCAAGAGGGACTTTAGGCTGATAAACCATTGAAAGGTATGATAATGCGCCACACGATTGGATTTGCTTTTGTAGCTGTTTTGTGCACCATGACCGCTTATAATTCTGTACAGGCCGAGAACCGGATCGATACGCAGCGCCCGGATGCTCCAGAGCTTGCAGCCTATGGCAAGCATTCTGTTGGCGTGCGCACCGTTGAGATGGTGAATCCGAATCAGATCGATATTCTGAAGATCGATCCCAAGGCTGCAAAACCCGACACTCTACCCGTCTACGATCGACCGCTCACGGTTGAAATCTGGTATCCAGCGAAGGCGGGTTCTTCGGGCAATGTGAACCTCAAAGCCTATCTGCGGGACGGCAAAACAGAAGTTGATTTGGTCGGAAAGGCTGTCCGGGATGCAGATGCCGATGGGTCCAATCATCCGCTTGTATTGATTTCGCATGGCTATCCCGGAAACCGGTTCCTGCTATCCCATCTCGCGGAGAACATCGCCTCTAAAGGGTATGTGGTCGCCTCCATTGATCATACCGATTCCACCTATCGCACAAGAGCGGCGTTTGGATCGACGCTGGTCAATCGCTCGTTCGACCAGCTGTTTGTGCTTGACCAGATTGCGAAGATGGGTTCTGACAGCGGATCCTTTCTGAATGGTCGCGTGGATGCATCCAACACCGCACTCATTGGTTATTCCATGGGCGGATATGGCGCGATCATTACCGCTGGAGGTGGTGTAACTCAAAAGTCGGTCGACTATCCCTGGGGCGGTCCACATGGAACCCTTGGTGTTCACCTCAGCGGTAGTGACACGCACAATGCGCTTCCTGATGATCGCATCAAAACCGCCATCGCCTTTGGCCCTTGGGGAATGAACTTCGGATTTTGGAGCGCTGACACGCTGAAGGGCGTCAAGATTCCGATGTTGTTTATCGCGGGCTCTGTTGACGACACGTCCGGTTACGAGAATGGCATACGCGCAATCTGGCAGGCGGCCAGCAATGTGGACCGGTCGCTGCTGACCTTTGATAATGCCAATCACAATGCCGGTGCTCCGATGCCTGCGCCTGCGGAAGCCAACAAGTTCGACAAGGACCTCGGGTTCAACCTGACTGAACATTACAGCGATGCCGTGTGGTCAAGCGATCGCATGAACAATGTCGCTCAGCATTTCGTGACAGCCTGGCTTGGCAAGCTTCTTCGCGCGGATGCCAACATGGACGGATATCTGGATCTGGTTCCCAACTCCAATGACAGTGTGTGGGCGAAAGAAAAGGACGGCAGCGAAAAGCCGGAACACAACCATTGGAAAGGCTTTGCCAAACGCACCGCCAAGGGCCTTCGATTTGAAACGCTGAAGGCTGGAAACTAGGCATTTCTCTTTTGTAGGCACGGCAATAAAATAATCTATTGCTTTTTTAATTACCGTGCCTACATTGGTGCACGGTGACGCGACGCCGTGCGCGCCTCGACGTTGCCAAAACCGAAGGATCGTGAAGGAGAATTCCGATGATGCGTATTGAGCACGCCAACATTGTTGTCACCGAAATCGAACCAACCCTGAATTTTTTGACGACAGCATTTCCTGATTGGGGTGTGCGCGGTGGTGGTGAAGCCGACTGGTACGGCACCAAGCGCAATTGGGTGCATGTGGGAAATGACGACAGTTACTTCACGCTGAATGATCGCGGTACCGGCGTTCAGCGCCACCTGCAGGGAAACTCCGCCGGGCTCGCACATATCGCCTTCGAGGTGGATGACCTTGACGGGCTTGTTCAGCGCATGACCGATGCCGGCTTCGAGCCAAGGGTGTTTGGCGACGAGCATCCGTTTCGGAAAAACGTCTACTACATTGATCCCGATGGGTTGGAGTTCGAGTTTGTTGAGTATCTGAGCGACGATCCGGCAGAAAAGAACATGTATGACTGATCAGTCCGGACATACGATGCCCCGAAAAGCTCTGGTTACAGGTGCCAATCGGGGTATCGGCAAAGCCATCGCCCGCGGCTTGATTGATCGCGGATGCGAAGTTTATGTCGGCGCACGCAGCAAAACCGATGCGCTTGATGCGGCCGACGAATTGGGCGGCACTGGGATCTTGCTGGATGTTTCATCATCCGAATGCATCGCAAGCGCGGCCCACGAGATCGGACATCTGGATGTTCTGATCAACAATGCCGGGGTCCTCTATCATGGGTCGACGCTTGCAAATCCCGACGAGTTCCGCTCTTCGATGTCTGTGATGTTTGACGGACCGTACGAACTCATTCGTGCCTTTGCACCGGGAATGGTCGAGCGTGGATATGGGCGAATTGTGAACCTTTCTTCTGGTTGGGGTGCGTTTTCGGAAGGTTTGCACGGCCCGGGAGCCTACGGCGTTGCGAAGGCTGCTTTGAACGCGCTCACTCTGGCGCTGTCCCACGACCTGCCGGATACAGTTAAGATCAACGCAATGTGTCCGGGTTGGGTTCGCACGCGCATGGGCGGCGCTTCTGCCTCGCTGAGCCCGGAAGAAGGGGCGGACACGGCCATCTGGCTCGCGACGCTTGATGATGATGGTCCAACGGGCGGCTTCTTTCGCGAAAGACAACCAATCAGCTGGTAGTTTTCTCTGTCCGCAATTCGCGGAAAAACGGTTCAATATACATATCTGTCAGCGATGCTCCCAAGATCATTCGCGCCAACTCCCGCGCGATGATGGGCGCACGCAGAAAACCTGCCCCTGCATGGCTCAAGGAATAGTAAAAGTCCGGGTGATCAGCCAGACGACCCAGATTGAGAAGCCCGTCTCCAATTGGCGCCCGCACGCCCGAACGAACTATGACTCGTTCCATCCCTGCAATTTCCGGCCAGAGCTCAGTTGCTTCTTCTGAAAGTGCGGCTACCACCTGATCCGCGACCTCTGTGCGGGCTTCGCCCTCTTCATGTGTCGCTCCCACAAACACGGATCTTCCAAACGAACAGATTGTCAGGTTTCCTCTCTTTAGAATGGGGTGGCGAGTAAGGGGTACTGGTGAGCGAAACTCCAGGCTCACGCCGCGCACGGGCCTCGGGTTAGGCAAAACGGACGCCAGACCATTGATATCGAGCGCACCAAATCCGGCGGCGACAACAATTTTGTCAGCAAAGAACTGCTGCTCGCCGGCCTGAAGAACAAAGCGGCCCTTGCTGTCTCGTTGGACTGCGCTGATGCGCGTTGCATCCACCACTTGCCCAAACAGAGCTGCAATGGCTGCGCGAAGGGCAGCGCACATGTAACGCGCTTCAACCTGCGCAATTTTTGGAAGGACGTAACCTAATAAGTGGCCTTCAGGCTGTGCATTGGTCAGCTCGTAAACGTCGCTTTCCGTAAGCCAGTTCGGTGAAAATCCGGATTCTTCGTGTTGCGCAAACAGTGTTCGCAACGCGTCTTGCTCGTACGCAAATCCCAGTCGCACCATGCCGACCTGTGCAAACCCAGTCTCCAACCCGCTGATATCGGCAACTTCCCTTGCGAGGTCTGGCCAGGCCACAAGTGCGGCATGTTCAAGTTCACGAAGTCGGCCTGTACCCGGCCGGGGTTCCAGATAGGCAAGTGCAGCAGCACTTGCAGAGGGATGTTGCTTCTCATCGCAATAGACCGCCACTTCGTGGCCGTTTTTCAGCAACTCGAATGCAACGGACAGCCCGGAAATTCCGCCGCCAATGACAGCGATATGGGTACCGTCAGGTTCCGGTTCAGCCTGTCCCGGTTGAGCCATAACCGCCTTCGCCGCGCTCCGATACGCTAAGGGCTTCGACCGATTGAAGTGTCACCTGCACCACCGGCGCAATGACCATTTGCGCAACCCGCATTCCACGCTCTACGGCGAAAGGTTCATGACCATGATTGATCAGCAGAACTTTCAACTCGCCGCGATAGTCGGAATCGATGGTACCGGGACTATTGAGCACGGTGACACCATGCTTGAACGCGAGGCCCGAGCGCGGACGCACCTGCGCTTCAAATCCCTTCGGCAGTTCGATCTGGAGACCGGTCGGGATCAGCGCCCTCTCACCGGGCCGGATCGTTTCAGGCTGACTTACCGGCACTGCGGCACGCAGATCCAGCCCGGCGGCCTCTGACGTTGCATATTCAGGCAGCGGTAAATCATGAGCGTGGTCAAGACGCTGAACCAATACCGCCTGATCAGACACGGGCAATGTTCCCGCCCAGACCGTTCATCAGATCAATGAACTCTGGAAAGCTTGTATTGATGGTGTTCGCATCATCAACTTCGACCGGTTTTTGCGAAGCCAGCCCCATGACCAGAAAACTCATCGCGATGCGATGATCGAGATGCGTCGTAACCTTACCGCCACCAGGCACAGATGGGCCACCACCACGTACCAACAGCCAGTTATCACCCTCTTCGCAATCCACGTGGTTTAGCCGCAAACCGGCAACCGTCGCAGCAAGCCGGTCGCTTTCCTTCACGCGAAGCTCTTCAAGACCCAGCATTTTTGTCTCGCCTTGAGCAAATGCTGCGATGGTTGCAAGCACCGGATATTCATCAATCATGGAAGGCGCGCGCGCGGCAGGAACCTCGACACCTTTGAGTGCGCTGTGGCGAACACGCACGTCTCCGATATCCTCTCCGCCCGAGAGGCGCTTTTTTTCAATGGAAATATCCGCGCCCATTTCCATGAGCGTTTGAAGAAGCCCGGTTCGGGTTTCATTCAGCAACACATCACGAATGGTCACGTCCGAGCCCGGCACGATCAGCGCGGCGGCGATCGGAAACCCTGCTGAGGACGGGTCACCCGGCACGGTGATGTTTTGAGGTTTCAGGTCTTTCTGGCCCGAAACATTGATGATCCTTGAACCATCTTCACGCTCATCGACCTCTATGTCCGCACCAAAACCCGCCAACATACGTTCGGTGTGATCACGCGTTGCAACCGGCTCAATGACTGTTGTGGTCCCCGGTATGTTGAGAGCGGCCAGCAGAATGGCCGACTTCACCTGTGCTGAAGGAACAGGCACTGTATATTCGATTGGCGCCGCCGCTGCGGGGCCATGTGTAGTGAGCGGCAAGGTGTCATCGTTCGAGGGGCAATCGACCTGCAGGCCAATGCCGCGCAACGGCTTGAGCACCCGCCCCATGGGTCGGCCCGACAAGGACGCATCGCCGACAAAGGACACCGGAAAATCATAGGGCGCCACAAGACCCATGGTCAGCCGAATTCCGGTCCCTGAATTGCCGAAATCGAGCGGTGCTTCGGGCTCGAGCAACGCGCCATTGCCCATGCCGGATATTCGCCATTCGTCACCGGACTTGGTGATTTTGCTACCCAAAGCCTGCATGGCGTTTTTCGTGTTCAACACATCTTCCGATTCCAACAGTCCGGTGACCCGAGTCTCGCCGCTGGCGACCGCACCAAGAATGAGTGACCGGTGTGAAATCGATTTATCACCGGGCACAGAGATTGTGCCTTTCAACGAATTTGAACTGGATGATTTTGCTGGCTGAAGGGAGGCGTGTTGGTGGCTCACGTGGTGAACTTCATGGTCTGTGTCTTTGTGAAGCCGCGCATAACACAGCCTCCAATAAAGCGCGACATGCGATCACGCAGGAATCGCTTAATTTCCGCCATTTGTTTTTGACACGCGTCAGCTTCGACGTTATGGGGTCCGCCAGAGTTTTGAGCAGCCTGAAACTGCATAAAATGAACCCCGCCGATTGAACCGGAACGTGGGTTGTTCAGCGAAAAACCAAGAGGTTTAACTGTGGCCAAACCTGAGCTGGGTGAGAAACGCCTGTGTCTGTCGTGTAACACGAAATATTACGACCTCAATCGCGATCCGATTGTTTGTCCGAAATGCGGCGCCGTCTTTGAAATCGAAGAACTGACCAAGCCTGAAGACGAGAAAGTTGCAGAGCCGGCCGAAAAGGAAGAAGTGGCCGAAGAAGCAGTTGATACGGACGGTCCGGAAATCATCTCTTTGGAAGATGCTGAAGAAGACAATGATGACGATGCGACCGACGAGGATGAAATTCCCGCCGGCATCCCTGATGTGGAAGTGGACGACGAAACCGGCGAGGACGATGATACATTCCTCGATGACGACGATGATGATGAAGACGACATGTCAGACATCATTCCGGTAAGCGGCGACGAGAAGGAAGATATCTAACTTTTTCTGCTGGATCGGCGAACTCATCAAGCCCGCAGAACTTCAGGAGAAAATAGTCGCCCATTGATGAATTTGCAGCTTGATTAGACAGGGCGAGGTTATTAGAAAGCTGCCGGTGCGCTGCCCGGCGCACCCGAACAAATGATCGGGGCCATAGCTCAGTTGGGAGAGCGCTTGCATGGCATGCAAGAGGTCGGCGGTTCGATTCCGCCTGGCTCCACCATTTTCCAGTTCGCCGCTGAACTACCGGACATTCGGGTTCAAAGTCTCACGCCTCACTTCACAAAAATCAGTCGCCCCGCTCAAATGTCGGGGTCAGCCCCTGTTTCTCGGCAAATCGGGTAAGTTGCGCCAACCGCTGCGCGCTGGCGCGGGCAAATCTCAATGTCAGCGCTTTGCGTGAGGCAGCCGGTAGTTTTCGCTCCACGCATTCACGCACAATTTCCGCCCCATACTGATCAGCAATGATCAGCCCTTCCTCAGCGGGAAAGATGTCCTGCGGAACACCAGGATGGGTCGCAAAATAGTACCGGTCGCAAAACGCCAGATAGTCCGGCCATTTATTGTCCGCCCTGAAGTCCTCGATTGAGGATTTGATCTCCACGATTGTGAACAATCCTTTGCGATCCATGGCAATGAGATCCGCCCGCCTTCCTGTCTTCAGCGCAAGTTCCGGCAAAAAAACACACTCATGATGGGCAAAATGCCGTTCAAGCCCTCGGCGAATGCGCATGGCATTGTCGGATTGGCGACCGTCCGTGAAAGGATCTGATTCGACAGGATCGATTATCGGCATGGTGTCGCCTTAGCATGATCCGACCATCAGAGTTACCTGAAGAGATGCAAATATGTCTCACAGGGGTATTTTCATGTGCCCGGTGTGCTGATTTCGCATTCGTTATTTGAGTTTCATGGAAACCCATAGTTAACCTTAACAGGAGATAAATATCTGGTGCTTCGAGGCTTTCCCGTTTCGGCGCCGCCATTCTGAGAAATGATCCACCGGGTGCGTGCTTGGGGCCTTTGTCGCCCGGCAAGGATCTGCAACAAAACGAATTGAACATGACACAACGATTTTTGAGCCTGTTTGCTGTTTTGGGCCTGAGCCTGATTCTGGCAGCGTGCACCACCACCAGCGACAGCACTTCCACCTATTCCGGTGGGCGCATTGATGCTGCTGTGGACAAGCAGAAAAAAGCCGAGAAATCAGCTTCAACAGCGGCACGCGAACTGAAAGCGCTGAAGCGCAAGGTGAGCAGGGAAGAGCGCAAGATCCGCAATGCCGAGCGGCGTCTGAAACGCTATCGCAAAAATTCGAAATCCAAGCGCAAAGCCGCTTATCAGAAGACGATCGCAGATGCCCGCAAGACCATCAAATCGATGGATCGCGACATCAAGCGCGCCGAACGTAACCTGAAGCGCAAAGAAGCCAGCGCACGTCGGGCCAAACTATCGGCCGTCCGCATCGAGAAGCGCGAAAAGGCACGCATTGCCGCAAGTAAGCGGCGGGAAGAAGCCCGTAAGGTAGCCGCAGCCAAGCGCGCCGAAGCCCGCAAGAAACGCGAAGAGCGCATTGCATCACGCAGAGGCTCCACCAGCACCGGCAGTATTTTCAGCCTGCGGAATGATCCATCGAAGAAGTTCATCACAGACTACAAAGCGCGTGTTGATGGTGGTTTCAAACTGCCGGCAATTCCGGTGAAAAAGATGGATAAGCGCTTTCTGCGTCAGGAAGTGCGTTACGCAACGCGGGAACGGGTCGGTACGCTCATTGTCGATACGCGACAGCGCTTTCTCTATCTCGTGCAGCCTGGTGGAAAGGCAATGCGCTATGGCATTGGTGTCGGTCGTGCCGGTTTTGAATGGCAGGGCACCGCCAATGTTGCATGGAAACGCGAATGGCCAAAGTGGACACCTCCGGCAGAGATGATTGCCCGTCAGCCAAATCTGGCAAAATATGGCGGTGAGAACGGCATGAAGCCGGGCCTGAACAACCCGCTTGGTGCACGGGCGTTGTATATCTTTCAGAATGGTCAGGACACGCTGTATCGCCTGCATGGCACACCGCAATGGGCCTCGATTGGAACAGCGGCCTCATCTGGCTGCATCCGGTTGATCAATCAGGACATCATTGATCTTTATTCCCGTGTGAAAAACGGCGCAAAGATTGTGGTGAAACAGAGCTGAACCTGCTCCTTTTCACATCGCAAACAGTTCGAAGAGCCCCGTGACCTGATAAGGTTGCGGGGTTTTTCATTGCCCCAAATTCTCAGGCTAAAGTCATCCGTGCAGTCGGATGTCGGTTTTGAACGGCATTTCAGCAAAGTCGCGTGAGATCATTCCGGGGATAGCACAACGAACCCACCAGACGAGATTGAGCCGATGAAGGATTTGCCGGACATAATAAATTGGAGGCGCGTCAGCGACAGGATCACTCTGTCGGGCCAGCCCACAGAAGAGCAACTCGCCGATATCAACGCTCTGGGCGTGACCCACATCATCAATTTGGGTCCACACCACAATAAGGGTGCGCTGGATGATGAAGCCGGCACCGTTGCCGCACTGGGCATGGAGTATGTTTATATTCCTGTGGAGTTTGAAAACCCGCAAGATGAGGACTTCAATCAGTTTTGTGATGCGCTCGAAAATCTGCCCGATACAAACGTACATGTGCATTGCATCTACAACGCCAGGGTCACCGCATTCTTCTACCGTTATGCGAAAACGGGGCACGGCCTGAGTAAAGCGGACGCGTTCGCTCTGATGGACGGCATCTGGCGACCGGGGGATGATTGGGCGGATTTCATCGGTGAAGAATCGGCGCGCGGCGAGCCTAATCGTTACAAGGGATACGAATACTGAAGTATGTCAGAATCTCTTCGCACCGTTAGTAGATCACCATCATTGCGGCCTTCAGGGTCGCAATCTGTAGTTTTGTATCTGCTTTTGGACCCAGGCCCTAAAGGCCGGGGTGACGTAAAGGAAAGGGTTGCTTCCGCGTGTAACTTTTGAATACCCGCGAGCATGGTCGCTACTCTGAATAATCGCTCAAATCCTTGGGCGCGTGGAGCAAAGTACCCTCATATTTCGGCAAATCATCTTCCATCCGAAGCCAGGGCAATTTACTTTGATAGTTCACATGGAATGTGGGCTCGAAGTCCTGGGGTTTTTCAAGTGAAGCTGCATAAAGATGCATACCGCCCGCATAGTGGTTGGCCTCAAAGCCCATTGGTGCACCGCAATCCTGACAGAAATGCCGAAAGACACCCGGCGAACTTTCGAGCGTTTTGGGTGGCTTGCCTGTCCAGTTGAAGTTTCTCAGCGGTACACCGAGCCAGGCGACAACCGGAGCGGAACAGTTTCTGCGGCAATCATCGCAGTGGCAGTAACATGACCAGGTGGGTTCCCCAGCAAATTCCCAGCTTGTCTTCCTACAAAAACAGTAACCGCGCGTTTTCATTGTCATCCCAATCGAGCTTTCAGCAAGAGTCGTGCTTGCACAAAAAAGGCCGGAGCAACTGCCCCGGCCTTTTGTAGTCTTGAAAACTGGTTGGACGATTATTCGTCGTCGCCACCCTGCTGTTTGAGGGCCGCACCCAGAATATCGCCGAGTGAAGCGCCAGAGTCGGACGAACCGTACTGGGCAACAGCTTCTTTTTCTTCGGCGATTTCCAGCGCCTTGATCGACAGGCCAATCTTGCGATTTTTCTTGTCGAACATCGTGACGCGGGCATCGACCTTCTGGCCAACGGAGAAGCGCTCAGGACGTTGCTCATCGCGGTCACGTGACAGGTCGGAACGCTTGATGAACGCGGACAGTTCGCTATCGGCGATTGCGACCTCAATGCCGCCGTCCTTCACATCGGTGACTTCACAGGTAACGATGGCGTTCTTGCGAATGTCGCCGCCGGCTGCGGAATCCATCGGATCCTGACCAAGCTGCTTGATGCCCAGCGAGATGCGTTCTTTGTCCACATCCACATCAAGAACAACGGCCTTGACCATGTCGCCCTTGTTGAAGTCGTCGATGACATCTTCGCCAGGACGGTTCCAGTCGAGGTCGGAGAGATGGACCATGCCGTCCACATCACCTTCAAGGCCGATGAACAGACCGAACTCGGTCTTGTTCTTGACTTCGCCTTCCACTTCGGTGCCGACCGGATAGGTGTCAGCGAAGGATTCCCATGGATTGGAGAGGTTCTGTTTCAGGCCGAGCGAGATGCGACGCTTGCCGGGATCGACTTCCAGAACGACCACTTCCACTTCCTGAGAGGTGGCAACGATCTTGCCAGGATGAACGTTCTTTTTCGTCCAGGACATTTCTGAAACGTGGATCAGGCCCTCAATGCCCGGCTCAAGCTCAACAAATGCACCATAGTCGGTGATGTTGGTGACGCGGCCATCGATCTTGATGCCGATCGGATATTTGGTGCCGATGGTTTCCCATGGATCGCTCTCAAGCTGCTTCATGCCAAGAGAAATACGCTGGGTTTCCTGGTTCACGCGGATGATCTGCACCTTGACGGTCTGGCCGATGGTGAGAATTTCCGATGGGTGATTGACCCGGCGCCAGGCCATGTCAGTCACGTGAAGCAGGCCGTCAATGCCGCCAAGGTCAACAAACGCACCATAGTCGGTGATGTTCTTGACGACGCCTTCGACGATCTGACCTTCTTCGAGGTTCTGGACGATTTCAGAGCGCTGTTCAGCACGGCTTTCTTCAAGCACGGTGCGACGGGACACAACGATGTTGCCGCGGCGGCGATCCATTTTGAGAATCTGGAATGGCTGCGGCGTGTTCATCAGCGGGCTGACATCACGGATCGGACGGATGTCGACCTGGGAGCGCGGCAGGAAGGCAACTGCGCCATCAAGATCAACGGTAAAGCCACCCTTGACCTGGTTGAAGATGATGCCTTCGACCTTCTCATTTGCCTCAAACCGGGCTTCCAGCTTGATCCAGCTTTCTTCGCGACGCGCCTTGTCGCGCGACAGCATGGCTTCACCGAGCGCATTCTCGACACGCTCAAGGTAAACTTCGACAGTGTCTCCAATATTCATGGAGCCGTCACGCGCTTTCGCGCCAAATTCTTTCAGGGGAACGCGGCCTTCAACCTTCAGGCCAACGTCGATCACCGCGAGATCTTTTTCAAATCCGGTGATTACGCCTTTGACGACGGTGCCTTCTGCAACATCATTGTGGGCGTAGCTTTCTTCCAGAAGAGCAGCAAAATCTTCTGTACTTGGGTTCATGCTCATTGCGGACAAATTATAACTCCTGGTGTCAGCGGTTTTCGCCGCCAACAAATGCGCCTTGTTGTTGATCATCAGCCTGATTTTCGGTGTGCCAATTTGGCTGGACCGCGTGGCGGCTTGGCGCATGTTCAGCGAATATCAGGCAGTTGGTTTGACGGACGAAACACAAAAAGCAGATCAGCGTTTGGGCCAATCCGCATTGAAGAATGAAATGTCCGTTTAGTTGTCGTGTCCCTCGGATTTGGATTTGGCTTCCATCGCCAGTCCAAGGGCTGCACGAAACGCGGCTTCTATATCCAGTTTTGTTGTATCGAGCAAGTGGGCATCCGCCGCCGGCTTCAAAGGAGAATCTTCGCGTCCCATGTCGCGTTCATCGCGAATTTTCAGATCTTCAAGAACTCGCTCATAGCCCGGGCCGTTGCCATTCTGGTTCAGTTCTTTCCAGCGGCGGTTCGCGCGTTCCTCGGCACTTGCCGAAACATAGAGTTTCAACTGCGCATCCGGACAGACAACCGTTCCAATGTCGCGCCCATCCAGAACCGCACCTGGAAGCTGGTTGGAAAAGCGTCGTTGGGCCTCCACCAGAGCCGCGCGCACTTTGCTCATCACGGCAAGCTTTGAGGCCGCTTCACCGATGCCATGGGCTGAAAGGAGTTCGCGATCGAGCGCACCAAGATCAAGCCCATGGGCCATCTCAGTGGCGGTCTGTTCATCATCCAACGGCAAGCCGCGCGACATCATCGCTTGCGCCACGGCGCGATAGGTCAGGCCCGTGTCGAGATGGGCAAGACCCAATTCATTGGCAAGCCGACGTGACAGCGTTCCTTTCCCCGACGCGGCAGGGCCATCGACAGCGATAACAAACGCAGCCCTGTCTGATTGATCAATTCCCATGGGCCCGGTTTGCTGGACAGGATTGGGCAAGTCAAGCAAATCGTCAGCACCAGAAAGACGATTTAAGCGCTCGGACAATCGCTTGCTTCCATCAGACCATGAATGTGTCTATGAGTTCGCCAGAAATTTTAGCGCAGGCAAACTACATGACTGACACCGATCTGAAAATCGATGGTGAAACTCAAGCTTCTCTGTTGTCTGAAGCACTTCCCTTTATGCAGCAACATGAAGGTCAGTCGATCGTCATCAAATATGGCGGCCATGCGATGGGCGACGAAGCGCTCTCCAGAGCCTTTGCTCGTGATGTCGCCTTGCTGCGTCAATCCGGAGTCGATCCGATTGTGGTTCACGGCGGGGGCCCACAGATCGGGGCAATGCTTGAACGCATGGGGATTGAGAGCGAGTTTCGCGGCGGCTTACGCGTGACGGACAAGGCGACCGTTGAAATTGTCGAAATGGTGCTTGCCGGCTCAATCAACAAGGCAATCGTCTCTGCCTTCAACGCGGAAGGTGCGCGCGCCATCGGCCTTTGCGGAAAAGACGGCAACATGGTTTCAGCAACCCGCCTTCGCCGAACCGTTCGCGACCCGGGTTCCAACATTGAATCGATTGTTGATCTCGGGTTTGTGGGCGAACCCGACACCGTCAACACCGAAGTTCTGGACATGCTAGCCGGTTCCGGCCTCATCCCGGTCATTGCACCGGTTGCCTATGGCTCGGACGGCGAGACCTACAATGTCAACGCAGACACATTCGCGGGCGCAGTGGCCGGAGCACTGGATGCCGAACGCCTACTCTTCCTGACAGACGTACCCGGCGTTCTTGACAAGGACGGCAACCTCATCCGGGAAATGACCATAAGCCGGGCAAACGCTCTTATTGAAGATGGCACTATTTCCGGTGGTATGATCCCGAAGGTCGAGACCTGCATTTCGGCCCTCAAACAAGGCGTGGAAGGGGTAGTCATCATGAACGGTAAAACCCCACACGCGGTTTTGTTGGAGCTTTTCACATCTCATGGCGCGGGCACACTTATCGTGCATGATACGGGGAGCTGATATGGTGAACCCTCTGTCCGACGGGTTTGCCCGCAGGCTACCTAAAATCACTGACTGGGTGTTTGACCTCGACAACACGCTCTATCCCCGCCACTGCGATCTGTTCGCTCAGATCGATTGGAAGATGACCGATTATGTGGCGCGCGAATTGGGACTTGCAAAAGACAAGGCACGCATCGTTCAAAAGCAGCTTTATCGAACCCATGGCACGACGCTGCGCGGCCTGATGGATGAGCACGGCGTGGACCCGCACCATTTCATCGCAGATGTCCACGATATTGATTACTCGCCGGTTCCGGAGAACCCGGTGCTTGGCGATGCGATTTCCAAACTGCCGGGTCGAAAACACATCTTTACGAACGGCGACGTTGAACATGCAAAGCGAACGACGGACCAGCTCGGTATTTCCCATCTGTTCGACGGCGTGTTCGACATTGTGGCTGCCGACTTTGTGCCAAAGCCCGCAGCGGAACCCTATCGACAGTTCTTGAGCGATCACGATATCAATCCTCGAACCGCCATCATGTTCGAAGACATGCCGCGCAATCTTATGGTTCCAAACGCACTCGGCATGGCAACGGTGCTTGTCTTACCGCACCCTGATTCTGACCATTCGGCAGAGGGCTGGGAACATCAGATTGATGACCACACGACAATCGATCACGTGACCCATAATATCGATGAGACTTTGGGGGCGGTGGTCCGGCTTATTTCCGACTAACCAACCCGCCGCAACGTGACGTTAACGCGACCTCCGTCTTTCAAAAGATCGCTGGTGCCGGGGTAAATGCGGTCAACGCCATGATAGGCAAGACGTGATTTTCCTCCAAAAACAAGCACATCGCCGCTTTTCAGAATCAAACTTTGGGTTTTGCCACCACGCGAAGTCCCGCCGATGCGGAACCGACAGTCATCGCCAAGAGAAATCGACACCACAGGCGCAGAAAAATCTTCCTCATCCCGATCCTGATGAAGCCCCATCTTCGACGCGGTCGTGTAAAAGTTGATCAGCGCGGCTTGCGATGGCGCTTCGCATCCTGAGACAGCGTTCCACAGTTCAACGAACGCAGAAGGCATTGCCGGCCAAGGCTCTCCGGTTTCCGGATGATGACCCTGGTAGCGATAGCCGTGGTCCTTGTCCGTGACCCAGCCCAATTCACCGCAGTTGGACATGCGAACCGACATCGGCTTTCCGGTTTTGGGCATTTTTGGTGTGTAGAGCGGTGCATCTGCAACAACGGCTCTAATGCTCTCCAACAGGGATTGCTGTTGGTCGCGGTCAAAGTGGTTCGGAAAATGTGTCACGCCTTCAGGCAGAGCTTCTGCGCTACCAAACAAATCCGCCACTGAACTCAATCGAGACCGAATATCGCCCGGGGTGCCAGATAGACATCGGGCCAATGCAGATAGGCAACGTCAGTGGGCCCGATAACCCGGTCGATGAGGCGCCAGATCCCTTGACGGCGAAAAAGCAAGGCGTGGGTGGTTAGACCGTCCATATATTCGATTTCCTTGCCAAAACCGGTGCGGGAAAGATCAACGGCTCCGCCACCAGGGCGTTGCGGGTCAACCTGAATAAAGGCCCAGTCACCCAAGACGCTCATACGGGAAACCACAAATACAACCTGTCCCCGTGTCACGGATTCGAGGATCGGACGGACAGCGTCCAAAATTGCCGTTCGTTCAGCACTTCCGCGTTTTGGCGTGTAGACAGACTGAGCGCTCGCGACGTTCATCGCGGAGAACATCAAGCCCAGGCCCACAACCAGTACAATCAGGCGCATTTCATGTCCTTTCAGATTGAATTTCCAAGCGAACCTACAAATTCAGGGCTGGCATATCCAGCCTTCATAGTGTGGCTGTGCACTCCCCCGCGAAAACAACCTATTTGTCTGGCAGTCTCCCTGAGACAAGATTTACCGTGGCGAGTACTTTTCAAAGGCTTGCGCCAACCGGAGCGCATTCTTATATAGCGCCCAGCACACGGCAGGGCCGATCTATTTTATCCCCCTGACGTTTCGATGTGGCACTCGTGAAAAGGGGCCAGTGGGGGCACCGGTTTCTGTTTTACCGTCGTGATGAGACAGCTTCCGATGCCCGGGATGCCGAATTCCTTGCCTGCGTGGCGGGTAAGGAGGGTCCGGCTGGCTCGCTGAAAAGGAGATGAAAGAGTAATGGCGAAAGTAATCGGCATCGACCTGGGCACGACCAATTCGTGCGTTGCCGTCATGGATGGCAAAAATCCAAAAGTTATCGAAAATGCAGAAGGCGCACGTACCACACCGTCCATGGTGGCCTTCACTGACGATGGTGAGCGTCTTGTTGGGCAGCCTGCCAAACGTCAGGCGGTCACCAACCCGGAAAACACGCTTTTTGCTGTGAAGCGCCTGATTGGCCGCCGGTTTGAAGACAAGACCGTCAAAAAGGACCAGGATCTGGTTCCTTATTCCATCGTCAAGGCTGACAATGGCGATGCCTGGGTGCAGGCCGGCGACGAAGCCATGTCACCTTCACAGATTTCTGCGATGATTCTTCAGAAGATGAAGGAAACCGCTGAAGCCTATCTTGGTGAGAAGGTCGAGCAGGCCGTTATCACCGTTCCAGCCTATTTTAACGATGCCCAGCGTCAGGCCACCAAGGATGCAGGCAAGATTGCCGGTCTTGAAGTTCTGCGCATCATCAACGAACCAACGGCTGCCGCCCTTTCCTATGGAATGGAAAAGAACGACGGCAAGACCATCGCCGTTTACGACCTTGGCGGTGGCACGTTCGATATTTCCGTTCTGGAAATTGGCGACGGCGTGTTTGAAGTGAAATCGACCAATGGCGATACGTTCCTTGGCGGTGAAGACTTTGACATGGCGCTGGTCGATTATCTGGCTGCCGAATTCAAGAAAGAAAACGGCATTGACCTGAAAGGCGACAAGCTTGCCCTGCAGCGTCTGAAAGAAGCCGCTGAAAAGGCGAAGATCGAACTCTCCTCCTCAGCCCAGACCGAGATCAACCTGCCTTTCATCACCGCAGATGCTTCCGGTCCGAAGCACATGACGCTGAAGCTCACCCGCGCCAAGTTCGAAGCGCTGGTTGCTGATCTTGTGAAGCGCACCATCGGCCCATGCCAGTCCGCTCTGAAGGACGCTGGTCTTTCTGCTGGTGAGATTGACGAGGTTGTTCTCGTTGGCGGCATGACCCGTATGCCAAAAATTCAGGAAACCGTTCAGGACTTCTTTGGCAAGGAACCCCACAAGGGTGTGAACCCTGACGAAGTTGTTGCCATGGGCGCTGCCATTCAGGCCGGCGTTCTGCAGGGCGACGTAACCGACGTTCTGCTTCTCGATGTCACTCCACTGTCTCTCGGCATTGAAACGCTTGGTGGTGTCTTCACACGGTTGATTGATCGCAACACCACAATCCCAACCAAGAAGAGCCAGACCTTCTCCACCGCAGAAGACAATCAGAATGCTGTGACCATTCGTGTCTCGCAGGGTGAGCGTGAAATGGCTTCCGACAACAAGCTGCTTGGTCAGTTTGATTTGGTCGGCATTCCACCTGCGCCGCGCGGCGTTCCTCAGATTGAGGTGACGTTTGACATCGACGCCAACGGCATCGTGAATGTTTCCGCGAAGGACAAAGGCACAGGCAAGAGCCACGAGATCCGTATTCAGGCCTCTGGCGGTCTGTCGGATGACGAGATCGAACAGATGGTTCAGGACGCCGAAGCCAATGCTGATGACGACAAGAAGCGTCGTGAGCTGGTTGAGGCCAAGAACCAGGCTGAAGCCATGCTTCACTCAACCGAGAAATCTCTCGAGGAGCATGCCGACAAGGTCTCAGAAGAAGACAAGACGGCAATCGAGGCTGCCATGGAAGATCTGAAGGGTGTTCTGGATTCAGAAGACCCGGCTGAGATCACCGCCAAGGCAACCGTGCTCGCAGAAGCCTCCATGAAAATGGGTCAGGCGATCTACGAATCGCAGCAGTCCGATGAAGAAGCTGCCGCTGCGGCCGACGCTGCCGCTGATGCAGCCAAGGACGAAGACGTTGTCGACGCTGATTTCGAGGAAATCGACGACGAAGACGAAAAGAAATCGGCGTAAGACGTTGACCGTCTTGCGCTGAGAGAACTGCACACGGGGCGGTCAATGTGACTGCCCCGTTTCACTGTCCGGGCAGCGCTGCCAAACATGCGTACTGATTGAAAAGATAACGGCCGATGTCGAAGCCCGATTTCTACGAAACACTTGGCGTATCGCAGGATGCTGACGAAAAGACGCTGAAAAGCGCTTTCCGCAAGCAGGCGATGAAATATCACCCGGACCGTAATCCGGGGAACAAGGAAGCTGAGTCCAAGTTCAAGGAAATCAACGAAGCCTACGAATCCCTAAAAGATCCGCAAAAACGCGCCGCCTACGACCGTTTTGGCCACGCTGCCTTTGAACAGGGCGGGGGCGGTGCCGGTCCATTTGGCGGCGGGTTCGGCGGCGGCGGAATGGGCGACATCTTCGAAGACATCTTCGGGGAAATGATGGGCGGCCGTCGCGGCGGTGGCAGTAGCCGTCAGCGTGGTGCTGATCTTCGCTACAATATGGAAGTCACGCTTGAGGAAGCGTTTGAGGGCAAAGCCGCAGAGGTTGAAGTTCCAACAACCGTCACCTGCGAAACCTGCTCCGGAAGTGGCGCCAAGCCCGGCACATCGCCATCGACCTGCGGCATGTGCAGCGGCAGTGGTCGGGTTCGTGCAAGCCAGGGCTTCTTTTCAATCGAACGCACCTGCCCAAACTGTCATGGGCGTGGTGAGGTTATTTCCGATCCCTGCACGGACTGTTCCGGCACGGGTCGGGTGACTCAACGTAAATCACTTTCCGTCAACATCCCCGCCGGTATTGAAGATGGTACGCGCATTCGACTCGCGGGCGAAGGAGAAGCCGGTCTGCAAGGTGGCCCAGCGGGTGACCTTTACATTTTCCTGTCGGTCAAACCGCATGAGTTCTTTCAGCGCGACGGGGCCGATATTTTCTGCCGGGTCCCGATTTCTATGACATCGGCTGCACTCGGCGGTCAGTTTGAAGTCGCCACCATTGACGGCAGCAAGACCCGCGTGAAGGTGCCGGAAGGCACCCAGCACGGCAAGCAATTCCGCCTGAAGGGCAAGGGCATGCCGGTACTGCGCTCTTCGCAATTTGGCGACATGTACATCCAGGTTGCGATCGAAACCCCACAGAAACTCTCGCGTCGACAAAGAGAGCTGCTCGAAGAATTCGAACAGGAATCGTCCAAGGAAAACAGCCCGGAATCCGAAGGGTTTTTCGCGCGGATGAAGACCTTTTTTGACGGGTTGGCGGACTAGAGCACCGCACATTCGACTCAAAGACTTCGGTCAACAATTGTATTGCCCTTTGCGCCGCAAGAGCGCTTTTCCGTTGGTGTGTAATACGTCACACGCTGATTGCAGTATCTCTCAAATAGATTGACACACATCCAAATGATGTGCGGAACTTTACTCCTGATCAATTGAAGCCACGTGCGCTTTGGGGAAAGCGGATGTTGTTGTTTTGGGGGATATACTGTGGCTATTTCTACGTCTTTATCTGAAAACAAACAGAAACTGCAGCAAGCGCATCAGCGCTATCAACAGGATGTTGTGTTCGTCACCTGGTTTTGCGCGTCAGTGTTGGCCAGTTCCCTGCCTGCACTGAACGAAAATCCCGACAATTGGAAGGAAATCACCACTGCCTATGACAAGGCCAATTCCGATGCATTGGTTTGGGCGAACACCGCACTGGCTCAGCTCATTTCCACGCCCGAAGAAGTGAACCAGTGGAACGATAGCATCACTTCCGCGCTTCAGGACGCCTTAAGCAATACGACAACGCTGGTTTCCAATCCGAATGACAACACGGCCCGCACCAATGTTTACAATGATCTGAAGCAGCTTTCCTCTGACCTTGGTCTGGTGGTTGGCTATGTTGAAGGCATGGTGACAACACTCGACGGTTTTCAGTCCGGCGTTAGTGATATGGCTACCCAGTTTGCCACCATTGTTCAGGATTCCATCGATGCGTCTAATGCCGATCAGCAGCAGATTGACAATCTCAATGACTCGATCGCTGACCTCAACAACTCGATAAAGAACTACTGGATTGCAATCGGAGTGGCCGCAGGTGTTGCTGTACTGAATGTTATCGTTGCGGTTGTGGCAACAATTGCGGATTGGCCCGAGGGTGCAACAATATGGATGGAAACAATCCCCGCCGTTTTGCTAGCCGGTGGCTTCATCCTCGTTCAATGGAGCAATATTCAGACTGCCAAACAGTCAATTGAGGGCGACCAGAAAGAAATTACCGGAATAACAGCGGACATGGGCGCGCTCAGCGCCTTGTCCCAGCAATATTCCACCTTTTCCACTCAGGCAGTTCAGGTTCAAAACACCCTGACGGAAATCCTGTCCGTATGGCAGGTTGTTCAGACAGCAATTGAAGACGCTGCCAATGAAATTACCACCGGTGGCGACGATTTCGGAACCGGCCAATGGCAGGATCTGGAGAATGATCTCAATACAGCGCTGACCGATTGGCAGGAGGCATATGGGATCAGCCTGTTGCTGACGTTCAACATTCAGGCCTCCAATGCGGACGTCAATCTGAATATGAGCCAGGATGATTTTGAAGCCGCAATCAACAACGGCACCAACACGCCGATCATTCAATATCTGAACTCGCTCTGACGTCGTTTCGCTAGGTTTCCGATCTGGCGGGCTCTTTGAACGCACTTTCACAATTCATGGATAGAAGAGGAGACCTCCATGTCCATCAGCGCCGCCTTGGCGAACAACGCCCAATCTGCCCAGAGCGCTCAACTGCAATATCAACGAGACGTTTTATTTGTCGCGTCGTTTTGCACTGCCGTCATGGCGTCGAAGCTGCCAAATCTGCACACCAACCCATCGAACTGGTCGGATATTACAAGCGCCTATGAGGCCGCGACGCGGGAAGCGTTGATATGGGCCAACAGTGTGATCGTCAAACTTGAGGCAACTCCGGCTGAGATCAACAATTATGAAAGCACAATCACAGCAACGCTGACAGACGCGCTCAACAACACTTCCACCCTCATCAGCGACCCAACCAGCAACTCGGCAAAAAGTGCGCTCAACGCGGATCTCAACACACTGAGCAGCACACTGAACCTGATCACCGTGTTTTTGCAAAGCACCATCACCGCGATACAGGATTTCAGTGATACGGTCCCCAACATGGCGACCCAGCTCAACACAGTGGTGAACCAGGCAGTGCAGGCATCTGATGCCGATCAGGACCAGATCAACCAGCTCAACCAGTCGATCGACAATCTCAATGAGCAGATCAAGGATTATTGGGAGGATATTGGTCAACTGACCGGTTTGGCGGTGGCGGAGGCCTGCGTTTCAACGCTTGCAACGGTCGCTGCCTGGCCTGAGGGCGGACTTGTTTGGTTGTTGTTTGGCCCGACAATTCTCATTCAAGTGGCGATGATCGCACTTGATGCGGTGAAGCTCTACGATGCCTACGAGACAGTTGGGCAGTTAACCACCGAAATGGACAATGACACATCCGATATGGCGGCACTGAGTGCGCTCGCCAACCAGTATCAGGGTTTTGCCAATCAGGTCTCAACCGTTGAGTCCAAACTCCAGCAGATATTGGATGTGTGGCAGCAGATCGAAACCGATGTGAACAACGCAATCACCGACATCAACGATGCCAGCGATGACTACAATTCAAGCGACTGGTCAAGTGTGCAGACTGATCTGACAAATGCGCAAACAAGCTGGGGTGATGCCTACGCCCTGTCTCAGTCGCTTACAATCACGTTGACCGGTTCCGACGCTGATCTGGCCTATGGTATGACCCAACAGCAGGTGCAGGACGCCTACAACGCATCCAACGTCACACCGTTCGTGAATTACATCAACGATCTGTAGGGCGTGATTGCCGTTCCAAGCCTAAGGCACCGCGGAATGGCGCGGGGTTCATAGGCTTGAGCGGTTCTAGCTCGCATCCGCCACCACGGTTTCGAGCGCAAGTTCAATCATCTGGGTGAGTGTCTGCTGGCGCTCATCAGCACTAATCTGGGTTTCGGTGATGATGCAGTCACTCATGGAACAGATGGAAAGCGCTCGTGCGCCAAATCGTGCAGCGAGCGTGAATATCGTGCTCGTTTCCATCTCGACGCCCAAAATGCCGTGATCCATCAACGTCTGATAGGTGGCAATGCCATCAGGTGAATAGAAAACGTCGCTTGAAAAAATCGGTCCCACGTGATGACGGATGGACTTTTCCTCTGCGATCTCGACAGCCTTTCTCACAAGACCGAAATCTGCGGATGGCGCGAAGTCAAACGGCGCAAAGTGCGCGCGGTTCATCCCACTGTCCGTGCAGGCTGTCATGGCAATGATGACATCACGCAGTTTCACATCCGTGTTCAACCCGCCGCAGGTTCCCACTCGCACAAGCGTCTTCGCACCAAACATGTTGAGGAGTTCGTGGACATAGATGGCGGTTGACGGCTGGCCCATGCCGGTTGCCTGCGTGCTGATCGGCACGCCTTTGTAGCTGCCGGTGAACCCCAAACAGTTGCGCACCCTGTTCACACATTTCACATCGTCCAGAAATGTCTCAGCGATCCATTTTGCCCGCAGCGGATCCCCCGGAAGCAGGATGGTTTCGGCATAATCTCCGGAGGAAGCCTCAATGTGTGGTGTCATAAGGGAAAATCCGCTTTCTGCATGGTTGATCTCGACTCTATTCCAGAACAAAAGAACAGTATTCATATTCAACACGCAACCGCGATGAATGCGGTGCTGCAATGTGGGGTGACATGGCACAACAAAAGATAATTGTTATTCCGGGTTCCTGCCGGTCTGGATCGGTCAACACACGCCTTGCGGCGGCCATAGTCAGGGAGATCGACCAGCAAAACGGCGCGCCAACCCGCATCTCACTGGACGACTATCCGCTGCCGATTTACAATGGTGATGATGAGCAATCGAGTGGCGTGCCCGAGAATGCGGTGAAACTCGCCCAGATGATTGCTGCCCACGATGGCGTGGTGATTGTCAGCCCGGAATATAACAGCTCACTTGCACCACTGTTGAAGAACGCAATGGACTGGATCAGCCGTCCCATCAGCGTCAATGGCGAAGCGGTGAAGCCGTATCAGAACCGTGCCTATGCAATTGCTTCGGCTTCTCCGGGCGCGCTGGGTGGCATTCGCGGTCTGGCACAGGTCAGGCAGATACTGGTCAGTGTCGGGGCTTCAGCAATTACAGAACAGGTCGCCGTTGGCAGTGCAGGCAGCGCATTCGATGATCTTGATCAACTCACCAATGATCGCGCGAAATCCATGTTGAGCAATATGGTTGCCTCGCTCCTGCGTCATGCTTCGTGGTATGCGCGGGGCTGATCACGTCGCTGATTCGGCGATCTTCCAAACCTGTTGAGACTGCAATGATGATTGAACCCAGAACGCCCAGAGACCGGGTGATAACGGCGCTTGATGTTCCGACGGTTCCTGAAGCGCTTGAGCTAGTGGAGCGGCTTGGGGATTCCGTCACCTTCTACAAGGTTGGATATCAGCTTGCCTTTGACGGTGGGTTTCAGATCGTGCGCGATCTTGTTGCAGGCGGTTATCACGTATTCCTCGACATGAAACTGCTCGACATCGACAACACGATCGAAAAGGCAGTGGAGAACATCATCCGCATGGGCGTCACCATGCTGACCATCCATGCCTATCCGAAGGCGATGGCGGCTGCGGTGAAGGCTGCAGAGGGTTCAGGTCTTTGTCTGCTCGGCGTGACAGTTCTCACCTCGATGGACGACGATGATCTCGCGGACGCGGGTTATGCGGGTTCAGCGCGAGATCTTGTCGTGAAGCGGGCAAGACAGGCCCAAGATGCGGGTATGGGCGGGCTCGTTGCCTCAGCCCAGGAAGCCGAGATCATTCGCAGTGCCATCGGCAATGGTATGGCGCTGGTAACGCCAGGAATACGGCCTGGCGGCAGTGATGCAGGCGACCAGAAACGCGTCATGACCCCTGAACGGGCAATCGCCGCAGGGGCTTCGCATGTTGTGATTGGTCGACCCATTGTACAAGCTGCGGATCCGAGACAGGCTGCTGAGGACATCGTCGCTTCAATCAGCTAGGCTGTCGATCAAAAACAGATCAACGAAGGAAATGAGCATGACCAAAGGCTATTGGATTGGACGCATCGATGTGAGCGATCCGGAGCGGTACAAGGATTACATCTCAACCGCCACACCAGCCTATCAAGAGTTTGGTGCGAAGTTTCTGGTGCGTGGTGGCACTGTGCGTGACGGCGAAGGCGACGCCCGGTCGCGCAATGTGGTCATTGAATTCCCCTCCATTCAGGCCGCAATTGATTGCTACAACTCAGAAGCCTATTCAGCGGCGCGTGCAATCCGGCAGTCAATCTCAGAAGGCGAATTGATCATTATTGAGGGCTTCGACGGCTGAATTGTGCTGAAATCATGACGGGAACGCGCGTGCCGTTCGCGCGTTCATATTGAAATTATTCAATATTTTCATAGTCTTAACATTATTTCACATGGCCGGACGCTTGAAATGCGCCGGTTCACCCCTACCTCTTGAGCAAGCGGTATTCACCGCGATGTGATGACACAACCACAGCAGAGGGACCCCCGTATGACCAATACACTCATTCGACCAGCCTGGACGCCCGTTACCATCGCCATGATGATTATCGGTTTCGTGATCTGGTGGCCGTTGGGGCTCGCTATGATCGCCTACATTATCTGGGGCGACCGGCTTGATGAGTTGAAGTCCGAAGTGAATGTGGCAACCGACAAAGCAGGCGAAAAAATGCGCTCCGGTGCATGGGGCTGTTCGCGCCGCTCCCATCATCGCCCGTCGCGTGGCTTTTCAGGCTCTGGCAATGTTGCATTCGACGAATGGCGTGAAGCTGAGCTCATTCGCCTCGACGAGGAGCGCCGGAAACTTGAAGAAATGCGCCGCGAGTTTGAGGAATATTCCCGCGAACTGCGCCGGGCAAAGGACAAGGAAGAGTTCGATCGGTTCATGAACAGCCACACTTCGGCCAAGGATGTGACCGACGTGGCTGAGGAAAAACCGGCCAAGTCGAAGAAGAAATCGGGTGGTGGAAAGTCCATTCCCGGCGTCTGATCTTCAAGACACTGATCTCCAGAAATTCAACTTTCAGGGGCCCGTTTCGGGCCCCTTCTTTTTGATCCGGTTCAGAATCAGCTAAACGGTGCGCATGAGCTTTTCCTGGTTTCAGCTTCCCACCAAAAAATCCGGCGCGACAAAGCCCCCACGACCCACCACCAGAAGCGTCGACATCGACATTGATGGCCAGAAAAGGCCGGTGGCGGTGGTCGAAAACCCGCGTACCAAACGGCTCACATTGCGCCTGATGCCTGGCTCCGCAGGGCTGAAACTCACCGTTCCTCCGCGAACCCCGGAGCGGGACATTCGCGAGTTTCTGAACCGCAACAAGGCCTGGGCTGCTGCGCGTCTGTCACGCCTTCCCGATGTGATCCAACTTGAGGAAGGAGCGCTTGTTCCGTTTCGAGGTGTCGAACACCTGATTTGCACATCTGGTCAGATGCGCGGCATCGTGAAACATCAAATGGTCGACAATCAGCACAGTCTCATTGTTCCCGGGCAGCCCGAACATGTCGCGCGTCGACTGACTGATTTTTTCAAGAAGGAAGCGAGGGCGGCACTGACGGAGCGGTCTCACATCCACGCCAAAACACTTGGCGTCAAGATAGCCGGAATTTCCATCCGGGACACCACAAGCCGCTGGGGCTCCTGCTCCTCATCGAGACGGCTTTCGTACTCCTGGCGCATCATTCTGGCGCCACCTGACGTGCTTGATTATCTCGCCGCCCATGAGGTTTCCCACCTGAGAGAGATGAACCACTCCCCACGCTTCTGGGCGCATGTGAAATCAATCTGCCCGCATATGGAGACGTCCAAAGCATGGTTGCGCACAAATGGGGCGCTGCTTCACGCGGTGGGTGGCGTGCAGAGCTAGATCATCCAAATCGTTGGACTTGGCGTTCAAATTCTGGCACGCGACGCGCATGAGCGTTCCAATCAAAATTTGCGGTTTGAAGACGCCGGAAACCATCGCCTCGGTCACCGTGGGCGGTGCGGACTATGTTGGTTTCATCTTTTTCGAGAAAAGCCCGCGTTACGTTTCACCCGAGCAAGCCGGGTCGCTCCGTCCGCAAGCTTCGAACATCAAGGTCGTTGCCGTGACGGTTGATGCTGACGACCAACTCCTCGATGACATCAATCATCACCTTAGGCCGGACATCATGCAGCTTCATGGCAAAGAGGCGCCCGACCGGGTTCGCGCGGTGAAAGCGCGTTATGGCGTGGTTGTGATGAAAGCGCTCGCAATTAAAGAGGCCGACGATGTGGCGCGGGCTCGTGACTATCGCGATGCCGCCGATCTCTTGTTGCTGGATGCAAAACCACCCAAGGGATCTGAACTTCCGGGCGGCAATGGGGTTAGTTTCGACTGGGCGCTGGTGGAAGACGCCAACCCCGGTTTGCCGTTTCTTCTGTCAGGTGGGATCGACATCGAAAATGTGGCGCAGGCAGCAAACCTTGTCGGAAAGACCACTAACTCTGCAATTGGCCTTGATATCTCCAGCGGAGTTGAGCGAGCTCCCGGCGAGAAAGACAGCAAAATGATCGCGGAACTGCTGAATCGTCTTGCAGAAACGCAGGCGTAGGTCCAAACAATTTCCATGAACGACAGGCCGCACAGGAGCGGTGTGGAGACCATTGCAATGAATGTGCAATCACCAAATTCGCTACGAACTGGACCGGATGAAGACGGGTTGTTTGGCATTTTTGGCGGCCGCTTTGTCGCCGAAACCCTGATGCCAAACATTCTTGAACTTCAGGAGGCCTATGAAGTTGCGAAGGGCGACGCTGAGTTTCAGGCTGAAGTTGATCATCTCAACAAGCACTATACCGGTCGCCCTAGCCCACTCTATTTCGCGGAGCGCCTGAGCACGCATCTGGGCGGGGCCAAAATCTACTTCAAGCGAGACGAGCTGAACCATACGGGCAGCCACAAGATCAACAATTGCATTGGTCAGATCCTGCTTGCAAAGCGCATGGGCAAAACCCGCATCATCGCGGAAACCGGTGCCGGGCAGCACGGCGTCGCGTCAGCCACGGTTGCTGCACGCTTCGGTTTTCCGTGTGTGGTCTATATGGGCGCCAAGGATGTCGACCGGCAGTCACCCAACGTGTTCCGCATGAAACTGCTGGGTGCGGAGGTCATACCGGTCACCTCGGGTGCAGGCACGTTGAAGGACGCCATGAATGAAGCGCTGCGCGATTGGGTGACCAATGTGCATGACACCTACTACCTCATCGGCACAGCTGCAGGACCCCATCCCTATCCCGAACTGGTTCGCAATTTCCAATCCGTGATCGGCAAGGAACTGCGCGATCAGATGATGGAGGCCGAAGGTCGGTTGCCTGATATGCTGGTGGCCGCTGTGGGTGGTGGATCAAATGCCATTGGTCTTTTCCACCCGTTCCTTGATGACAAGGATGTGGCAATCGTTGGTGTGGAAGCTGGTGGCAAGGGCCTCGACACCAATGAGCATTGCGCCTCGCTGACCGCCGGGCGTCCGGGTGTGTTGCATGGCAATCGGACTTATCTGTTGCAGGATGGTGATGGTCAGATCGAGGAAGGTGCCTCGATTTCGGCTGGTCTCGACTATCCGGGAATCGGGCCGGAACATTCCTGGCTGAAGGAATCGGGCCGTGTTGAATACGTGCCGATTGTTGATGAAGAAGCGCTCGAAGCGTTCCAGCTTCTGTGCAAACTCGAAGGGATCATCCCTGCGCTTGAACCAAGCCATGCGCTTGCAGAAGTCATCAAACGCGCTCCGACCATGGGCAAAGAACAGATCATCGTGATGAACCTTTGCGGTCGTGGCGACAAAGATGTCTTCACCGTGGGTGAGGCGCTTGGCGTCAATTTGTAAGAAGAAGAACAATCATGACCACAAGAATTGATGCCCGCTTTGCGGCACTTCGCGAGGAAGGCCGACCAGGTCTCGTGACCTTCATAACGGCTGGCGATCCCGACTATGATGTGGCGCTCAGCATTTTGAAATCGCTGCCGGATGCAGGTGCTGATGTTGTTGAACTCGGAATGCCGTTCTCTGATCCCATGGCCGATGGACCAGCCATTCAAGCCGCCGGTCTGCGAGCACTTGAATCCGGGATGACGCTGGGTCGCACGCTGGATATGGTGCGGGAATTTCGGCAGGACGATCAGGAAACGCCGATCATTTTGATGGGCTATTACAATCCGATCTACATTTATGGTTCCGAAATGTTCCTCGATGATGCCAAAGCGGCTGGTGTTGACGGTTTGATCATCGTCGATCTGCCACCGGAAACCGACGAGGAGCTCTGCATTCCCGCACTAAACAAGGGGCTAAACTTCATCCGGCTGGCAACGCCAACCACAGACGAAGCCCGCCTTCCGGCCGTGTTGAACAACACGTCCGGCTTTCTCTACTACGTCTCCATCACAGGCATCACGGGTGCGGCAGCGCCCGATCCGAATGCCGTTGCTGCCTCCATTGAGCATATCCGCACCAAGACGGACCTTCCGATTTGCGTCGGGTTTGGCGTGCGCACGCCGGAACAGGCAACCGCAATCGGTCGTGCAGCCGACGGTGTTGTGGTTGGCACTGCACTGGTGAACGCTGTAAAGGATTCGCTCGACGCCGATGGCCGGGCAACCGATAAAACTGTCGGTGCCGTGACCTCGCTTGTAAGCAGTCTGGCCGCTGGTGTTCGCGCTGCAAAGGCTGCCTGAGACGCCATAACCGAGCCACAATCTGCCGTGAAACCGGCGAAACACAGAAACGCTGTCAGGAAGACCGCATGAACTGGATCACCAATTACGTCCGTCCAAAATTTTCCAGCCTGTTGTCCCGCCGGGATATGCCGGAAAATTTGTGGATCAAGGATCCTGAATCCGGCGAGATGGTCTTTCACAAGGACCTGGAGCAGAACCAGTATGTGGTGCCGGTGTCAGGTCACCATATGCGCATTCCGGGTCGCGAACGCCTGCAGCGCTTTTTCGACGATGGCGCTTTCGAAGAACTCGAACCACCAACCGCGCCGGTTGATCCGCTCAAATTCCGGGATGAGCGCCGCTACACAGATCGTCTGAAAGACAACAAAGCTAAAACGCAGATGGAAGATGCCATTCTGGCTGCCACTGGAAAGTGCGACGGCATTCCAATGATGGCGATTCTGCAGGACTTTTCCTTTATGGGTGGCAGCCTGGGGATGGCCGCAGGCGAAGCCATTATCGAGGCTATGGAAACGGCCGTGGAGCGCAAGCTGCCGGTGATCCTGTTCTCCGCCTCAGGCGGTGCGCGCATGCAGGAAGGCATTCTTTCACTGATGCAGCTCGCCCGCACGACGGTCGCTGTCCAGAAGCTCAAAGATGCTGGCATTCCATACATTGTGGTATTGACCAACCCGACGACGGGTGGCGTCACAGCTTCCTACGCAATGCTCGGCGACATCCACATTGCAGAACCCGGCGCCCTGATCGGATTTGCCGGTCAAAGGGTGATCGAGCAGACCATTCGGGAAAAACTGCCGGAGGGCTTCCAGCGCTCTGAATATCTGGCGGAGCACGGCATGATCGATATGGTGGTGTCGCGACTGGAGCTGAAAGAAACAATTGCCCGGCTTGTTGGCATTCTGACCGACCAACTTCCCGATTCCCGCCTGCTGGATCGTCCGCTGGACGCTGAACCATCAGATAATGCTGGTGATCCGAAAGACGGCGATGCACAGGGTTCGGAGACAGCATCAAGCGAAGAGGCGGCTGAAGAAACCACCGCCGTCACATGACGTCCGCATCCCGGCTCGATGAGCTGATCAACTCTCTTTCCGGTCTTCATCCGAAGGCGATTGATCTTTCCCTCGACAGAATGCTGCGCATTCTCGAGCGGGTCGGCAACCCGCACCTGAAACTGCCGCCAGTGGTGCATGTTGCAGGGACCAACGGAAAAGGATCGACAATCGCCTTCCTGCGGTCGATTTTTGAAGCCGCAGGCCTGTCGGTTCACGTTGATACATCGCCACATCTGGTGCGGTGGAACGAACGCTATCGTCTTGGTGCCAAAGGTGGTGGTCAGCTCGTGGATGATGACACGCTGGAAGATGCAATCCGCCGTGCCGCCAAAGCCAATCGCGGGGAACCGATCACACTGTTCGAGATCCTGTCGGTCGCAGGCTTCCTGCTCTTCAGTGAGCATCCGGCGGACGTGTTGCTGTTGGAAGTCGGACTTGGCGGGCGGTTTGATTGCACGAACGTAATTGCCAACCCTGGTGTGTGTGTCATCACGCCGGTTTCAATGGATCATCAGGGGTTTCTGGGTGACACAATTGAACAGATTGCCTTTGAAAAGGCCGGCATCATCAAGCCCGCCTGCCCTGTGGTCTGTGGCGTTCAACGCGACGCAGCACGACAGGTGATCGAAGATCGCGCGGACGAACTTTCCGCACCGATCATTTTTCAGGGGCAGGATTTTGGTGGCCATGTGGAAAATGGCGGCATGGCTTACCAGGACCTCGACAGCTTTATGGACCTGCCGCAACCAGCGTTGCGCGGTACACACCAGATCAACAATGCAGCACTGGCGATTGCTGCGGCAAAGCAGTCCGGGCTCATTGCCAAGGAAATGTTCGCCGGTGCAGTCGACACGGGGCTTTCAAAGGCCGAATGGCCGGGCCGGTTGCAGCGACTTGAACCCAGATCTCTGGGCGTCGTTGATGCAGATCGCGCCAAGCGCATGGAAATATGGCTCGACGGCGGTCACAATCCGGATGCCGGTATGGTGGCTTCAGCCTTTATGGTGGAACGGGAAGAACGGTCTCCGCGACCTTTGATCCTGATCTGCGGAATGCTCAACACGAAAGACCCGGAAGGGTTTTTCAAATACTTCAGCGGCCTGGCAAAACAGGTTCACACCGTGCCAATTGTTTCAAGCGATGCGGGAATTAACCCGAGTGTGCTGGCCGAACACGCAACAAAAGCCGGTTTGGTGGCCAATTCGCACGAGAGCTTTCGCAATGCCTGGGCACAAGCCAGCGAGAATCCGGATTGCCGGATCCTGATTTGCGGATCGCTTTATCTTGTGGGCGATGTGTTGGGTTCTATGCGGCAGGGGCCACAATAGAGACCCTGCGTGTTGTCTTATGCCGCGTTTGACCGTTCGAACTCAGTCAAAATCGCATAAATTGCATCGGCGTTGTCCGTTTCACGCAGTGCTTCCACGATAGACTTGTCCCGCAACACCCGGGCAATACGCGACAAGGCCTTCAGGTGATCGGCACCAGCACCTTCCGGTGCCAACAGCAGAAAAACGATGTCGACCGGTTGATCGTCTTGAGCGTCGAACTCAATGGGCTTCGCCAGCCGTGCAAAAATACCGGAAATGCCAGAAAGGCTTGCAATTTTACCATGAGGAATTGCGACGCCGTTGCCAACTCCGGTGGAGCCCAATCTCTCGCGTTGCAATAGAGTGTCAAAGACAAGCCTCTCAGAGAGGCCAGTCAGCTCGGCTGCTCTGGCTGAGAGTTCCTGCAACAGTTGCTTTTTGGAATTCGGCTTGAGATTCGGAAGCACTGCTTCCGGTATCAGCATATCGCTCAAATTCATGATTTTGCCTTTCGTGGTCGCACACGCTTAAGCGCTGCGTTCCGGACAATCAACCGCCTCAGCTGTTCCCGTTTTCCAGCGAGGAGGGATCAACCCAGCCAATGTTTCCATCGCTTCTGCGATAAACCATGTTGATGGTGCCATTCCCGGCATTGCGGAAAATATGCACCGGCTCGTCCATTAGATCGAGCTGCATCACCGCCATGGCAACGGTCTGCGTGTTCACTTTTTTCTTAGTCTCAGCAATCACCGCTGGACTGAAGTCGGTCGGAACCTCCTCTTCCTCTTCAGGAGCCGCCATCACGGTGTAAGCAAATTCTTCCTGCTTCGAAGTGCCTGCATTGGCGTGATGATCTTTCAGCCGACGCTTGTAACGACGAAGCCGCTTTTCCACCCGGGTGTAAGCAGCTTCAAAACTGGCAATCGGGTCATGTTCCTTGCCGCGCGCCTGGAGAATCATTCCTGTATCGAGATGCAGAGCGCAATCTGTTTCAAAAACACCGCTTTGCTTTTCAATCGTCACATGTCCGGAAAACCCGCCATCAAAATATTTTTCGACCGCTGCTGAGATGTCCGAATCAATTCTTGATCGCAAAGCATCGCCAACATCCATGTGTTTTCCGGAAATGCGAAGGCTCATTCAGGTTCTCCAACATCGCTTTTATGATGGTGCACAGGTGCGCTGCCATCTGATTAATCGTTGTTATTTGCGCCTGTCCGGCGCACCTGCTCTCCAAGACCCGAGGGCCGGAAGGCCTGATTTGCAATCAAATCACCTTAACCGTTCGTGCCGTTTGGTAGAAGCTGTTGTGTGTTTTTTATTTTTGCCCGGTGGATAGATTGAGTTCGGACTGAAGGCTTGCCGGTTGTATCCAGCCGCCTTTCGGCAAAGGCCCGGAGCCAAGTTGCGCGTTCCTATGGTTGCGTGATCTGCTTGTCAAGAGCCCTGAACGCGCTCTTGGGGACAGTTACGAATCACTTGATTCCTGCAAGCGCCTTCTTCTCACGTCGGCGCTGCACGGACGATGGTATGTGCATCGATTCGCGATATTTGGCGACCGTGCGTCTCGCGATGTCGATGCCATCGTTACGTAAAGCATCGACAATGGCATCGTCGGACAACACCTTTGCCGGATCCTCCTCATCGGTCATGAGTTTGATGCGATCCCGCACCGATGCCGCAGAATGCGCCTCGCCATTGTCGGTCGCCTGAATGGCTGAGGTAAAGAAGAACTTGAACTCGAAGAGACCGCGCGGCGTCATCATGAACTTGTTTGATGTCACCCGGCTCACTGTTGATTCATGCATTTTGATGGCATCCGCCACCGACTTGAGATTCAGCGGCTTCAGATGCCGGATGCCGTGGACGAGAAACATGTCCTGCTGTCCGACGATCTCGGTCGCCACCTTCAAAATGGTCTGTGCCCGTTGATCCAGGCTCTTGGTCAGCCAATTGGCTGTTTGCAGGCAGTCGACCATGAACTCCTTTTCCGTTTCATTCGAAACGGCTGGAAACACGCGCGAGTAGTAGTCGCGATTGACCAGAACCCTCGGCAAGGTCTCCTGGTTGAGCTCAATGTGCCAATTCCCATCATGGGCTTCGCGAACAAAGACGTCCGGTGAAACCGGCGCCGCCACCGAGGCGCTGAAGGCGCTGCCGGGACGCGGATCAAGCGCTTGAATTTCCTGCATCATGTCGACCAGATCATCGCGATCGACCCCGCAGATTGATTTAAGGGAGGCGAAGTCGCGTTTTGCCAACAGGTCAAGATTATCGATCAGAGCCTGCATAGCCGGATCAAGCCTGTCGCGCTCTCTTAGTTGCAAGGCGAGACACTGCTGCAATGATCGGGCGCAGACACCGGTGGGTTCCAGCCCCTGCAGCGCGGCCAGAACCGCGTACACATCATCCTGAGACGCCCCCAGGCGCTCTGCAATCTTCGCCGGATCATCCCGCATATACCCGTCTTCATCCACACGATCGATCAGATCGGACGCAATGACCGATTTTTGTGGTGTGAACGCCAGCAACGCGGCTTGAGCGCTCAAGTGATCGCGCAGTGTGATTTCCTGGGCAGCAAATGCCTCAAGATTGATTGGTTCTCCAGATCCGACACTTGTGGGTTCGCCAATTGGCGATGTCGAACGATCCCGCACGCCGGGTCTTTCGGCGTCTGTATGACCGGGATCATCGGGGAAAACGTTCTCAAGACCGCTGTCCAACCGGTCGGAGATCGCAGCAGAATTGGTCTCCAGCTCCGTTGGCATCCAGTCGGGAAGTTCTGCCTCGCCATTGGTCTCCTGATCGGCTCCGGAAGCGGGCTCTGCGACAGGCTCTCCAACGGGTTCACCAGACCGTTTTTCCTCTGGCGCCTCGTCCTGAACCTCCAGCCGCTCCAGCAGGGGATTGCGTTCAATTTCAGATTCAACGAATGCGGACAGTTCAATATTCGACAGCTGAAGCAGTTTGATCGACTGCATCAGTTGCGGTGTCATTACGAGGTTTTGCGACTGACGAATGTTCAGTCGCGCCTTCAAAGCCATTTTTAAGTCCCGTCGTGCAAAACTGGTCCGCGTTTTGCTTGATTGAACTCTAGCCTATCAATGGCATCTGTCTAAAGGGTAAATTGGTCGCCCAGATAAAGGCGTCGCACATCGGGATTGGCCACGATCTCCTGCGGTCCGCCATGGGTCAAAACCTTGCCGGCTGCAATAATGTATGCCCGGTCGATCAGCCCCAGGGTTTCGCGAACATTGTGATCGGTGATCAGAACACCGATTCCGCGCCGCGTGAGGTGTCGCACCAGCTCCTGAATATCACCCACCGCAATGGGATCGATGCCCGCAAACGGTTCATCGAGAAGCATGAAGGCCGGGCGTGAGGCCAGCGAGCGGGCGATCTCGCAACGTCGGCGCTCCCCGCCCGAGAGCGCGATTGACGGGGATTTGCGCAAATGGCCGATCTTGAATTCATCAAGCAGAGCATCAAGCTGTTTTGCGCGTTCCTTGCGGCTCGGTTCGACAACTTCCAGCACAGCTCGGATATTGTCTTCCACGGTCAGCCCGCGAAAAATCGATGCCTCCTGCGGAAGATAGCCTATACCCAGCCGCGCACGGCGATACATGGGCATGCTCGTGACATCGTGCCCATCGAGCGCAATCTGGCCGGCATCGGGCTGCACGAGCCCTGTAATCATATAAAAGCATGTGGTTTTTCCGGCACCGTTCGGCCCCAAAAGGCCAACCGATTCCCCGCGCCGCACGCCGAGGCTAACGCCGTCCACAACAGTGCGGCGCTTGTAGGTCTTGCGCAGTCCCTTGACCAACAAAACACCCTCTCGGGATGCGGGTTCACGCGTCGGCATGACGGACGGGTTTGCAACCGGCGCAACGGGAGGGGCCGCATTGGCTTGTGTCCGTGCAGTATCTGCCTGCGCCTGAAACAATTCATGCGGAGATGGCGGCTTGGGTATTTTTCGATTGGCGACCCGGCCGATGCTGCCCCGGGCGCGCGATAGGGTTTTCAGAAACTTCATGCAGCCCCTGAATTACTGTTCGCTGTTTGAACTGGGTGTCAGGAGGATCTTGATCCGCCCGCCAGACTCTTTCGATCCCGGGCAATCGCGGCTCTCAAGCTGCGAAACACCGGTTTTCAAATTGGCAATCAGCTTGCAACCCTTTGCGATGTTTTCCCCCTGAATGAGCACAACATTTCCAACCAGTTCCACCATTTCGGTCTTCATGTTGAACGAACCGGAATCCGCCGTAGCCACCTGATCTTCGGTTCGAATGTGTACCCCCCCGGATACAACCAACCGCTCGATCTGACTGTTCTGGCCAGGTGATGTTTGCTCACCGTTCCTCAGATAGTAAACCCGCAAAACCTTGGTGGTGAGCACGGTCGTTCCCTGAACAACCTTGACGTTGCCTTTGAATATGGCTTCTGCCTTCTCATCCTGCACTTCCAGCCTGTCAGCCTCGATCTGAATGGGATCGTCACTGTTCGACTGAAATCCGGAAAATGCGCCTGAACCCGGCGCCTGAGCTGCGGCGCTCGTCAGTCCGCCAAGTGCGAATAGTACGAATACAATGATGCGGAATGCCAAACGACCGATCATGGTGTCACCCATCCGACGTTGAGCCTTTAGTGTCTGGTTTGTCATTTGCGGGTTCAATCACCATTCGCACCCGATGCTCAAAGATAATCAATTTGCCATTGTCCTGGACTTCCAAACGATCAGACCGGACTTGGGTTCTACCGGACTTCACGCTGACGGGTCGATCACTCACCAGAGTTCCCGACTTCATGTCGATGTCGGCTTTCTCAAGCAAAATCTCCAACCCGTCCGAGTTTTTCACCCGGATGTCTTTGTTGAGCTGAAGTCGCTCATTGTCGCGATCATAGATGCCCGTCAACGCATCCACATCGGCAAATGTGGACTCACTTAGTGGCAATCTTGCGTCAATTTCTTTCAGTTGAATGATCGCGGGGTTTTTCAGGTCCTGTGTCGCTGTCGCGGCTCTCACTTCAAACGGCCGATTGTTCTTGTCAAAGCCGTTGAGATCAGGCTTGTCCATCACCAGCTTGCCACCGGCAATGCCGATCCGCTCAACCGAAACACCCTCCGGCAAACTCACAGAGAACAAAATTGCCGCCGCCGAAACCGTCACAACGAGAAGAACCGCCACAATCGGCAATACTCTGCGAAGTGTATGCACTCGGGCTGAATGGCGCTTTGCGCGCTGAAACTCAGACCGATCCCGCAGGTTGAGCGCACCACCAGCTGAAGTTGATGAGCCCACAGCAACACCGTCGCCTGACAATTCATCACGACGGACCGTATCGGCATGGCTGGCAGAAGACCGAAGCCTTCCCTCAAGCGATATGGAAGTGTGTTGGTTCAAGCGACAGCCCCAATCCGCGCATTATCCATCCCGAATTTGCTTCCCCCACGCTCCATTGAGAGGATGCAATTTGTTGAAATTACGACGCAATGACCAATCACCGCGCTACTGATACAGATGTGATCGGACCTGTACCCGTTCAGCCCGATCAGGCATCTCGTAATCCAATAGCCCACAATTCAGGAATGGGCAAAAATATCCTGTTCCGGCCAACCTGCGAGATCGAGCCTCGCGCGGGTGGGAAGAAAGGCAAAACAATCCTGCGCGATGCTCTTGCGATCTTCGCGCTGCAACCGGTGTTCCAGCTTCTCCATCAAATCATGAAGATGCAATACATCCGAAGCGGCATATTCCAACTGGGCCTTGGAGAGGCTTTCCGCCGCCCAATCAGAGCTTTGCTGTTGCTTGGATAAGTCAAGGTCCAACAGTTCCTTGCACAGATCCTTCAATCCATGGCGATCCGTGTAAGTTCGCGTCAGTTTCGAGGCAATCTTGGTGCAATAGACGGGCGTGCTCAGCGCTCCGAAAGCATGATCCAATACGGCAATATCAAAGCGGCCAAAGTGGAAGAGCTTTGTGATTGCCGGATCAGTGATCAGCGTCTCTAGATTTGGTGCCGAAGTCTGGCCTTTCCTGATCTGCACCACGTCTACCGTACCATCACCAGGCGAGAGTTGAACAACACAAAGCCGGTCACGGTGCGGAATGAGGCCGAGCGTTTCCGTGTCGATCGCAACCGCGTTCAATCGTGGAGCTTGATAATTGGAAAGATCCGGCAGATCGCCGACATGGGAACGGATTTTTGCGGTCATATCATAGCCTCGGCTTACGGTATCGCGTTGGAACAAAAAGCGGTTCTAAGCCCGCAAAGCGCTTTTTCTGGTGAGGTTAAATAGTTGATCCAAATCGGAATAAAAGACTGAATTCAGATTTGGTGAGCCTCGACTCAAAGATGTGGTCACGGTCGCCCCACATCAACCTTTGGAATTGGCCGGAAACCCACGGGTTTGGGCGGTTCTTTTCGGGATTTGATGAGTGTTGTGATGCTCTTCTTCGCTGGTTCATGTCTTTCGCGCTGTTCGAGCCTCGCAATCACATTGCGATCGAGATCGGTGGGGCGGCGTCTCGGCACCGGCACTTTGGCCGGTAGAACCGCGAATCCCTCGTTGGATTGGGGTACAACTTCTTCAGATTCGGTTGCACCGCCCGACATTGTGGTTGCCCAGATTTCAGCTGGAAGCGAACCGCCGGTTACCTTCTTCGTTGATTGGCCATTGTCGTTGCCGAGCCAGACGCCTGTTGCCCGGCCAGGCACATATCCAATGAACCAGCCATCGCGAAATGACTGGCTTGTGCCGGTTTTGCCCGCAACCCGTTGATCGTTCAGATAAGCCAGTTTGCCGGTGCCATTTGCCACCACACCAGCAAGCATTGTGTCGAGCATGATCAGTTCGCGATCTTTTATAACACGGCGTGCGCCCGGCGTTTTGCGTTGGAAGAGAACTTTACCGCTCGCCGATTTCACGGAGCGGATGAGATAGGGCCTTGCGCGATATCCGCCATTCGCCAGCGGGACATAGGCAGACGTCAATTCCAACAGTGAAACCTCGGACGTTCCAAGAGCGATGGACGCATTGACGTTGAGTTTTGAGGTGATCCCCAACCGTCGCGCCGTCTTTGCTACCCGACGCGGACCAGCTTCCATGGCAAGCTGCGCGGCAACGGTGTTGATGGATTCCTCCATCGCTTTTTGTAGGCTGACCGGCCCGCGATATTTGCGCAAATAATTTTCCGGGCGCCATTTGCCGATCCTGATGGGCCCATCGTGGCGGATGGTTTCGGGAGAATTACCCTGTTCCAGTGAGGCTAGAAAAACGAATGGCTTAAAAGCCGAGCCAGGTTGTCGCTTGGCATCAAGCGCACGATTGAACTGGCTTGCCGAATAGTCTCTTCCGCCAACTATGGCAGAGATCGCACCACTGCCGGTTAAGGAAACGATGGCGCCCTGACTGACATTGCGCTTCCGGCTTTCCCGGTCGAGCACGTGGCGGAGCGCCGTTTCTGCGGAAGACTGCAGCGACTGATCAATCGTGGTGCGGACGACGATATCTTCGTTCACGTCACCCACCAGCTCTTCCAGCCGGTTCATTACATGGTCTGCCACATAGTGCTGCGAACCACTCCAATAGTGTTTGGCATTGGACGCCGGTGTCGACAGCGCCTTTGCAACCTCACGATCTGAAATAAAGCCCTCGCGTCGCATGGCGGCCAGAACGATTTGCGCCCGTTCTTCAGCCTTCTCAGGGTTCCTAGCAGGCGACAATCGCGATGGCGCTTTTAGAACGCCGGCAAGTGTCGCGGCTTCCGCCAGATTGATATCTCGGGGAACCTTGCCGAAATAGCGGCGGGATGCCGCCGCCACCCCATAGGAACCAGACCCGAAATAGACCCGGTTGAGGTACATTTCGAGGATCTCATCTTTTGAGAAACTCGCCTCAAGCCAGAACGCCAGCACCAGTTCCTGCACCTTGCGGCGCAAGGTGCGTTCCGGTTTCAGAAACAGATTTTTCGCAAGCTGTTGAGATATGGATGATCCGCCCTGCACCAGCCGACCGGCGAAAAGGTTCGCCGACATGGCTCGCACAAAGCCGATGGGATCAATACCAAAGTGGGAATGAAACCGATGGTCCTCAATCGCAATCACCGCCTGCGGAATGTAAGGTGACATTCGGGCAAGAGACACGGCTTCGCCTCCGGTAATGCCACGATTTGCAAGCAATTTGCCGTCAGCAGCCAGAATTTTCACATTGGGTGGGCGTTTGGGCACGGACCAGGTGGTCGATTGGGGCAATTGAGCCGCATAGTAGCCTATGAGGGCAACTGCACCGATGCCGCCCCAAAGCCCCATAACGAGGCCCCAATAGGCGAGACGCGGAACAAAGCCGAACAAACGCCCCAGCCCACTGCTTTTTCGTTTGGATTTTCGCCGTGTCGTTCCGGATTTTTTGGTCGAACGGGACCGCGAGGTCCCTCGACCATTCGATTTGGCATCGCCAAAGTGCGGCTCAACGCGCCGCCTGCTCTTTGCTTTTTTGGCCAAAACCGAATTCCAGACGCAATACTAATTCTGGTTTTGATCGTAATGGATGGCAATTTAAAGTCCGGTAAAGGACACTGTTAACCTATTCGGTGGTTAACGATTCCTTGCCATATTGCGCTAGCCGTTGGCTGCCCTCATATCGGCGGGTGCTTCTTCACGGTTGTCCTTGCTGTAGTCACGCAAAACCGATGCCACCCGAAGCCGGTAATTTTTGAACCAATGATTGCGTCCGGCAAACTGCGCCTTGCGGTGAGCTTCGAACGCTCGCCAGTTCTCGATTGCGGCTTCATCCCGCCAAAACGATAGTGAAACCAGCTTTCCCGGATTGACTATGGATTCAAACCGCTCGATCGAGATGAATCCATCAAGATCTTCAAACAATGGCCGCAAATCCGCAGCACGAGCCAGATATGTGTCCTTATGGTCAGGGTGCGGCTCAACCTCGAAAATCACTGCAATCACGGACCATCTCCCAATTCAGAACACCGACTATTGTGCCAGGCTCGGCAACACACCTGGAAACCAATCATAGAGCATTGCAAACAACAACAGTCCTAAAGCCAACCGATAGGCCACAAAAATCAGAAAGGTGGTCCGGCGCACAAGTGCCATGAGCAAAGCAATGGCGGCCAGCGCGGAAAAGAAGGTGAGCACGGCGGCCCAAATGGCGCCTGACGACACACTTTGACCGGATTGAACAAGGTCAAGCACGGTGAACGCACCGGCTCCAGCAATTGCCGGAATGCCCAGAAGGAATGAGAAGCGAGCAGCTTCAGCCCGTTCAAATCCAAGCACTCGTGCCGCCGTCATCGTGATCCCCGATCGACTGGTGCCGGGAATGAGTGCCAGTGCCTGCGCAACACCAATGATAAGCGCCGGCCGAAGTTTCATATCTTCCATCACCTTGGTGGTCGCGCCGAAACGGTCAGCGAGGTAAAGCAGTACGCCAAATATGATTGCGTTCCAGGCAACGATCTCAACGCCGCGCATGGCGTCGGCCCAACCGGATGTCTTAAGGTAGAGCCCGAACGCCACTGCAGGAATTGTGGCAAGCAGAATGTAGAGCGCCAGAAGCGAATTATCGTTGAACCGCAGGCGCAGCAGATCAAGCCCGCCCCAAAACAACCGCACCACATCCCGCCAGAAATAGGCAATCACCGCGAAAAGAGACCCCACGTGCACCATGACGTCGGTCACGACGCCCTGATCCGGCCAGCCCGTGAAGGCAGGAATCAGAATCAGATGGCCAGACGAGGAGATGGGGAGAAATTCGGTCAGCCCCTGCACAATTGCAAGGACGATGATCTGCTCAAGACTCAAGTGGATGGCCCCCTGTTTGGCGGATCTTTGACAAACAATGACCGTGCTTGTCACATATCCTTCCCGCACCTATAGAGGTTCGCAACATCTGACAAGCCGGACAGTTTTGCCGGGTCGCGCCCGTTAAAAGTTTCATGCTGACACTGTTTCATCATCCGCTTTCTTCTGCATCGCGCTTCATTCGTCTGGTGCTTGAAGAGTATGAGGAAGCGGCCAATCTGCACGAGGAAAACGTCTTTGAACGTCGGCCGGTATTTCTGGAACTTAACCCGGCCTGCACATTGCCGGTTCTTCAGGATGGAGCATCAGGCCCAATCTGTGGTGCGTCGGCAATCGCTGAATATCTCGATGAGACACGTGGGCCGTTAATGCGGGAACGCCGATTGCTGCCGGAAACGGCCATCGAGCGGGCGGAAGCCCGGCGGTTGGTCGATTGGTCTCTCACAAAGCTTGAAGATGAGGTCACCCACTATCTGGTTCGCGAGCGGGCGCTGAAGCGGCAATTGCCACCTGAGCAGGGTGGCGGGTCGCCTGATTCCGGCGTCATTCGCGCCGCCAAGACAAACCTGAAACATCATATGAAGTATTTTGCCTGGCTTGCAGTTTCACGAAACTGGTTTGCCGGTGAGAAAATGTCCTATGCCGACCTTGCCGCCGCGTCTTCGTTCTCGGTTCTCGATTACCTTGGAGAGGTGAGCTGGGACGAGGAACCCGGGCTTAAGGACTGGTATGCGCGGATCAAATCGCGACCATCCTTTCGCTCACTCCTGGCAGAACGGGTGAAAGGTCTGCCGCCGACCTCCCACTATTCCGATCTGGACTTTTGAGCGCTCTTCCCACCGCACAAGCTTCATTGACCGACGGGTTGAAGTCGGATGCGAAGGCGCTGGGATTTGATGCCTGCGGCATTGCCCCTGCCGCGCTTCCGGATCAGATCGCCCAACGTCTCCATCAGTTTGTTGAGCTTGGCCGTCATGGCCAGATGGGCTGGATGGCTGACACGCTGAAAAGGCGTGCCAGTCCAAATACGCTTTGGTCCGAGGCCAGATCCGCCATCATGCTTGCCTTGAACTATGGACCGGAGTTCGACCCGCTGCAGGCTCTCGACAAGCGCGGTCACGGCACAATCTCAGTCTATGCCCACAATCGCGACTACCACGACGTCATCAAGGGCAAACTGAAAGTGCTTGCGGGAAAGTTTGCGTCCAGGTCCGGACGGGATGTGAAAGTCTTCGTGGACACGGCGCCGGTAATGGAGAAACCACTCGCTGCGCTTGCTGGTCTTGGCTGGCAGGGCAAGCACACAAACCTGGTTTCCCGATCACTCGGGTCATGGACCTTTCTAGGCGCGATCTTCACAACAGCGGAGCTGGAATCGGATTCGAGCGAAGCGGACCATTGCGGTCGTTGCACGGCTTGTCTCGATGTCTGCCCGACAAAGGCTTTTCCGGCCCCATACCAACTCGATGCAAGGCGGTGCATTTCCTATCTGACCATCGAACATAAGGGGGTCATTAAAGATGATCTGAAAGAGCAGATGGGAAACCGCATCTATGGGTGTGACGATTGTCTGGCGGTCTGTCCGTGGAACAAGTTTGCCCAAAGTGCGAGCGAAACAAAGCTCCAGTCCCGATCCGACCGGCAATCCCCAAAGTTGGCGGAGCTGGTCCGGCTGGATGATGCCGGATTTCGCCAGACATTTTCAGGCGGCCCAATCAAACGAATCGGCATCAATCGTTTTTTGCGCAATGTGCTGATTGCAATTGGAAACTCGGGCAAAGCCAACTACATCGGCCTGACGGAACCGCACTGCGCCTCACCGGATGATGGTGTTCGGGATGCGGCCCGATGGGCAAAACGACAATTGCAAAAAACAGATGAGTGACGGTTTGCGGTTTTTCATTTTTGGGGCTGGATTTTCTGCCCGCCACGCCGCGCAGCGACTGATTGCGAATGGTCATCAGGTGGTCGGAACCACCCGCAACAAAGAGAAGTTCGATAGTTTGAAAGCAATCGGTATCGAACCGGTTCTGTTCAATGATGAAACCACACTTTTCGAATTAGCAGACCAGATCGTCTCCACCACTCATCTTCTCATTTCGATTGCTCCGCCGCGCAAACAATCCGACGGGCAAATCGATCCGGTGCTTGCGCAACTTGGTGACGGACTTCGCGACGCGATGCCCGATCTTCAGTGGGTCGGCTATCTCTCCACAGTCGGAGTTTACGGCAACCACGACGGTGCCTGGATCGACGAAGAGACCCAATGCAAACCGGTTTCTCAACGTTCCAAGAACCGTGTGCTTGCCGAACAGGCCTGGCAGGAATGGTGCGCAAAGTCAGAGATTCCGCTAGCCATCTTGCGTCTCTCCGGCATTTATGGACCTGGCCGAAACGCTTTTCGCACAATTGAAGCTGGAAAATCACGTCGGTTGGTCAAGAAGGGTCAGGTGTTCAACCGAATCCACGTGGACGACATTGCACAGGCCGTTCAGCTTGCCGCTGAAAAGAAATCTGAAGGTGTGTTCAACATCACGGACAATGAGCCGGCGCCGCCTCAGGATGTTGTCACCTATGCGCACGACTTGATGGGCCGGGAACCGCCGCCAGAGATGGATTTTGAAACAGCTGAACTTTCACCGATGGCCCGATCGTTCTATGGCGAGAACAAGCGGGTTTCGAATCGGAAGTCCGTGGAAGAACTGGGTATGATCTATCGCTACTACGACTATCGTATGGCATTGAAATCAATGTGGTTTGATCACAAATGGTGAGCGATTGGTGCCGGTATGTTATTTGGCAGGAATGCCGGACTGTTCCGCCAAATTGTCACCATATGATCACGCCACACTGATTTCATCTGATAAGGCCGATACAATCATTCAATTGCCTCGGGGGCTAATTTCATGACTGTCCGCGTTAAACTGCGCGAAAAAATTGCGAGCCGCTTTAATCGACAGGGATCGCTGAAATTCGCGCAGGCAATATTTTCCGATCCGCGCCGCACCGGAGCAGTGGCTCCGAGTTCATCGCATCTGGCGCGGGTGATGGCTGAGAACGCATACATTCAACCTGATGGAAAATTGCTGGAACTGGGCCCTGGCACAGGTTCCATAACCAAGGCACTCGTAAAGGCCGGGGTGAGCGAAGAAAATCTGGTGCTGCTGGAACTGGATGATGGCTTTGCTGACTATCTGGCGAAGAAATATCCAAAGGCAACCATCCTCCAGAAAGATGCTTTTGAAGCGGTTGCAGATTTCAAGGCGGATGGCACGATGTTTACGTCGGTCGTATCCGGGCTTCCGCTCATCAACCAGCCGAAGCACAAGCGTGCTCAGATTGCCCGCGATGCGCTGGACATTATTGTTCCGGAGGGATCATTCGTGCAGTTCACTTACCAGGTTTACTCTCCGGTTCCGCGCGATGACGCGATCATCGCCACGCGTTCGCGGCGAATCTGGGGTAATATCCCATCAGCCGTGGTGTGGAAGTATCAACGGGCCGGTTGAGGTCCCTGAAGCACGCTATCGTTTCTGACCGACAAAGCGACCCGCACCCTCCGGCACCGGCAGCTTGGCCTGAGTCTTCGCAACCTTTGCCATCGCTGATTTGATTTCCTCACCCGGCTGCGAAACTGCACGGGTGCTTAAATCCACATGTAACAGCACATGCTCACCGGTCGCGGCAATCGCGCCATCAGCCCGCAACATGGTGTGGAACAGATGCAGTTTGCGTCCATCTCCGCCCAACACTTGTGTGGTCACTGAGATCGCCTCGCCCGCAATCAGTTCGTCCACGTGGCGAATGTGCGTCTCCGCGGTGAAATAGCTCTGCCCGCCCGCGATATAGGCCTGATCAGCGCCGATCATCTCCATGAGCGTATCGGAGGCTTGGGCAAACACTTCCAGATAGTGGGTCTCGTTCATGTGACCATTATAGTCGGTCCAACTTTGTGGAACGGCGCGGCGCACGGTGATCAGGCGTTTTTCGTCATCTAATGCGCCATCCAGATTGGCTTCGATCTGGTTGCGGTCGACTTGATTGAGAAGCTCACCTGCTCCCCAATCTGTCTGTTTTAGTGCCCGCAAAATGCCAACAAGATTGTCATCGCGAATGCGTTCGAGTTCGCGAATGGAGTGCTTGCCGGACTGGGCGTCCGATTGGGACGCAATTTGGTCAACCAGCTCGTCGGTGAGTTCCGGCACATCCATCAATTTGGTCCAAGGCCATTTCAGGGCCGGCCCAAACTGGCTGATAAAGTGATGCATCCCGGCTTCACCACCGGCGACACGGTAGGTTTCAAACAGGCCCATCTGGGCCCATCTGAGACCAAACCCATAGCGAATTGCATCGTCGATTTCTTCAGTAGTGGCGATACCATCCTTGATCAGCCACAGACCTTCGCGCCAAACGGCTTCCAAAAAGCGGTCGGCAATATGCGCATCAATTTCCTTGCGCACCCGCAAGGGTTTCATGCCTATCGCATCAAGCAGTTCCATTGCCCGGTCTGTGATCGCCGCCGACGTGGCATCAGAGGGCACCACTTCGATCAGTGGCAGCAGATAGACCGGGTTAAACGGATGACAAACCAAAATGTGGGACGGATCTTCCAGACCGTCCTGCAGTTCGGATGGTTTAAACCCTGACGTCGAGGAACCGATTACGGCATCTGAAGGTGCCGCTGCCAGTATCTGGGCAAACACCTTTGCCTTGATGTCGAGCCGTTCCGGCACACTTTCCTGCACCCAGTCGGCCCCTTCGACCGCTTCTGCGATCGTGCGGTGAAAGGTCAGATTGCCTTCAGCGGGAAGAGCGGTGTCATAGAGCGAGGGCAGGCTGCGCCGGGCATTCGCGAGCACTTCACCAATTTTGCGCTCCGCTTCGGGGTCTGGATCCGCGATCGCCACATCCCAACCGGAGAGCAGAAACCTGGCAGCCCAGCCACCACCAATAACTCCACCACCAACAATTGCCGCCTTCATCAGGCTGCCTTCGCAACGGGTGCGCGTTTGGTGAGACTGAGTTTCTGGCGAACCTCATCCGGCCCAATGACGCGTGCCCCGAGATTTTCGATGATCGTCACGGCGCGCTCGACCAGTTGTGCGTTGGTGGCAAGAACGCCTTTTCCGAGGAAAAGATTGTCTTCCAGACCAACCCGCACATTGCCACCAGCCAGCACCGCTGCTGCCACATAGGGCATCTGGTTCTGACCTAGCGAGAACGCGGACCAGGTCCAGTCTTGCGGTACATTGTTGACCATCGCCATCAGTGTGTTGAGATCGTTTGGCGCGCCCCACGGCACGCCCATGCACAGTTGAACCAGAGCATCGGCTTCCAGTACGCCTTCCTTCACCAGTTCTTTGGCAAACCACAAATGGCCAGTGTCGAACGCCTCAATTTCCGGCTTCACGCCAAGTTCGGTCATCATGGATCCCATGGCTCGCAGCATGCCCGGCGTGTTGGTCATCACATAATCGGCTTCCGCGAAGTTCATGGTGCCGCAGTCGAGGGTGCAAATTTCGGGCAGGCATTCGGCCACATGCGCGACGCGCTCAGCGGCGCCGGCCATATCCGTTCCAACTTCGTTGACCGGCAATGGTGCTTCCGTGCTGCCAAACACCATATCGCCGCCCATGCCGGCGGTCAGATTGAGAACGCAGTCGGTGTCGGAGGCACGAATGCGCTCAGTGACTTCCCGGTAAAGCGCTGGATCACGCGCCGGTGCACCAGTTTCCGGGTCCCGCACATGGCAATGCACAACCGCTGCACCCGCCCTTGCCGCTTCAATGGCGCTGTTGGCGATCTGCTCGGGGCTTCTGGGCACATGCGGGCTACGATCCTGTGTTCCGCCGGAACCTGTCACGGCACAGGTGATGAACACCTCTTTGTTCATAGCAAGCGGCATAGCTTTGTCTCCTCGTCACAGCCCGCAATAGATCATTGTCGGTGATGACATTGTCGCGAAGCGCCCGCCTGCGATAGACCAAATGCGGCCTGCCGCGGAACGAACGCGACATTCGAGCATTGGGCAACCAACCGCCGTCAGTGGGCCTCATCCCAATTGTCCGCTGCTCGCGCATCCACCACGAGGGGCACGCTGAGCGACAGGGCGGGCATGGGCGCGTTCATCATGACATTCTGCACCACCGGAATTGTCGCTTCGACCTCATCCTCCGGCAATTCGAAAATCAGTTCGTCATGCACCTGCAACAGCATGCGCGCCGTTAGTCCAGCATCGCGCAACGCCCCATCCATGCGCACCATGGCGCGGCGGATGATATCGGCGGCAGATCCCTGAATGGGCGCGTTGATCGCGGCCCGCTCGTTGAACGCCCGGTGCTGTGGATTGGGGGACTTGATTTCTGGATAGTGCGCGCGGCGGCCAAAGATGGTTTCCACATAGCCCTGCTCGCGGCAGGACTGTTTTGTGTTTTCCATATAATCCTTGATGCCGGGAAACCGCTCAAAATACATCTTGATGTAATCGCTCGCTTCCGAGCGTGGGATGCCAAGCTGTGCTGCAAGTCCAAACGCGGAAATGCCGTAGATGATGCCAAAGTTGATTGCCTTGGCTTGACGGCGCACCATCGGATCCATGCCCTCAACCGGCGTGTTGAACATCTCGCTCGCCGTCATCGCGTGGATGTCGATCCCGTCTTCAAACGCCTTCTTCAACTGGGGAATGTCGGCCACGTGAGCGAGCACCCGCAGTTCGATCTGGCTGTAGTCGGCTGAAAGAAGCTTGTTGCCCTTTTCAGCGACAAAAGCCGTTCGAATTTTGCGACCTTCGGCTGTCCGAACTGGGATATTCTGCAGATTGGGGTCAGACGAAGACAGGCGTCCGGTCGAAGTCGATGCCATCGCATAGGATGTATGAACCCGTTTCGTTTCCGGGTTGATGAACTCTGGAAGTGCATCAGTGTAGGTGGACTTCAGCTTGGTCAACTGGCGCCAATCAACGATCTTGCGCGGCAATTCATGACCTTCCGCAGCCAGATCATCCAACACACCGGCGGCCGTGGACCACTGCCCGGTCTTCGTCTTGGTGCCGCCGGGCATACCGAGCTTGCCAAAGAGAATCTCGCCAAGTTGTTTGGGAGACCCCACATTGAATGGTTCGCCCGCCAGCTCATGGATATCGGCTTCAAGCGCTGCGGCAGCCTGTGCAAAGTCCCCTGAAAGGCGCGACAGTATTTGCCGGTCAATTGCGATCCCCCGCCCCTCCATGCGGCAGATCACATCCACCAGAGGGCGCTCAAGACGCTCGTAGGCACTCACCAGGCTTTCCGCAACCAGGCGAGGTTTCAAAACCTCCCAAAGGCGCAGGGTCACATCTGCATCCTCGGCGGCGTATTTGGCCGCCACATCAAGATCAATGAAATCGAACGTCTTTGCGGATTTCCCCGTTCCGGCAATGTCCTTGAAATGGATGGTTTCATGTCCCAGCCAATTGCGGGACAGATCATCCATATTGTGTTTCCCACGACCGGCATCCAGCACATAGGAAATGAGCATTGTGTCGTCGAAGGGGGCCACTTCGATGCCGTAGCGCCACATCAGCAGCCAGTCATATTTCATGTTCTGCGCGACTTTGAGAACCGACCGATCCTCGAGTAGCGGCTTCAGTCGTTCCAGCGCGTCCCTTGTGGGAATCTGATGCGGCAGGAGCCCGCCACCCAGCAGATCCCCCTCTCCAGCCTTGTGGAGCAGCGGGATGTAACAAGCCTTTACAGTTCCATCCGCGGTGCGCAAGCCAAGCGAAATACCAACAAGGTCTGCCTGCATTGCATCAAGCGAATTGGTCTCCGTATCAAATGCGACGGTTCCACAGGCTTTTGCCATCTCAACCCAGCGATCAAGCGCCTCAAGATCGCGAACACAGTCATAATTGGATGTGTCGATGGCGCCATCCTTGCCGAGCGCTATGGCTTTTTCTGCTCGTTCCTGGGGCGTGGAATAACCATCCGATGAAGAAGACCCAGAAGCGGACGATTGATCAAGATCGGGACCACGCTGGGCGTCATAGCCATCAACCGTGATCGTTACGGCTTCGACGTTCGCTGCGTCAGTTTCTGTTTCGCTCGCCACCCGCTTTGTCAGCGTGGTGAATTCCATGGCTTTAAGGTAGGAAACCAGCTTCGGACCATCGAGACCTTCAAGCACCAGTTCCTCAAGTGGCACGTCGAGGTCCACCTGATCGTCAAGCTTGACCAGTTCGCGCGAGAGGCGCGCTTGATCGGCGAATTCGATCAGATTCTCGCGACGTTTGTTCTGCTTGATTTCCGATGCCCGCTCCAGAAGCGTATCGAGATCACCATACTCCAGAAGCAACTGTGATGCGGTTTTCGGTCCGATCCCCGGCACACCGGGTACATTGTCGGTGGAATCGCCGGCAAGTGCCTGAAGATCGATCATCTTTTCCGGCCCGACGCCGAACTTTTCGACAACTTCGTCCGTTCCGACCCGACGGTCTTTCATCTGGTCGTACATAATGACCTGTGGCCCAACGAGCTGCATCAGGTCCTTGTCCGAGGAAATGATGGTGACCTCCCCGCCCAGTTCCCTCGCCTGTCTGGCATAGGTCGCAATCAGGTCGTCCGCCTCGAAACCTTCCTTTTCAAGACATGGCACGTTGAAGGCTTTGGTGGCTTCGCGGATGAGACCAAATTGCGGGCGCAGGTCCTCTGGCGGCGCTTCGCGATTGGCCTTGTATTCGGGATAGAGCTCGTTTCGAAATGTCTTCGACGAATAGTCAAATATGACGGCGAAATGAGTGGGAACGACACCAACGGAGGTGTCCCTTGCGTCCTGCAAGAGCTTCCACAGCATGTTGCAGAACCCGGAAACCGCACCCACTGGCAGCCCGTCGGATTTGCGCGTCAATGGCGGCAGCGCATGGTAGGCGCGAAAGATATAGGCTGATCCATCGACGAGGAATAAGTGGTCGCCCTTTTTCATGGTCGCGTGCCCCGTGGCCGTGATTGTCGTGGTGAAGGATCACGATGGCGGACGGGTGATGCGATTGCAACTGCATTGCGCCTTGGAACGGGCTCATCAACAGGGTGATGGGCAGTCATATCGCGCTCACAATCTGCGACAGAATGCTCACGCCAACGTGTATCGGCGTGTCTTGAAGGCGACGATGTTCCAACCCATTTTGCCGGTATCCCGGACACACTCCGGATAACCTCTTTCAGGATTGTCCCCCACCCAGTGAAGAGGTTTCAAGATAACACTCATTCCCTCTCCTGGAGTGTTATCGTGCTTAGTGTGAAAGGCTGTCTGAGGTTGCTGCCTCAGGCAGCCTTTTTCGTTGCGATAAGCAATCCAGTCTGGAATTCTGCGCCGCGTTCGGTTACCAACCGACAGGTTCAATTCAGCCTTGGAACAGCAAATGTCACAGCTTGATCAGGTACTTACTGCAATAGACGGCAATCTCGAAGCGGCTACCGACCGCTTGTTTAACCTTTTGCGCATCGAGAGCATTTCCACAGATCCTGCCTACTCTCAGGAATGCCGGAAAGCCGCCCAATGGCTGGTTGATGAGCTAAACGAACTTGGGTTTGACGCCTCTGTGCGTGATACAATCGGACATCCGATGGTCGTTGCACATCATCCCGGGCCCGAAGGTGCTCCGCATGTCCTTTTTTACGGTCATTATGATGTTCAACCGGCCGATCCGCTGGACTTGTGGGAAACGCCTCCCTTCGAACCGCACATCAAAGAGGTGAATGGCACCAAGCAGATTTCCGGTCGCGGTTCGGCGGATGACAAGGGGCAACTCATGACCTTTGTTGAAGCCTGCCGGGCATGGAAATCAGAGACAGGCGCGCTGCCGTGCAAGGTGACAATCCTGTTCGAAGGCGAAGAAGAATCAGGTTCTCCCAGCCTTGTTCCGTTTCTTGAAGAGCATGGTGACGAACTGAAGGCCGACGTCGCACTTGTGTGCGATACGGGCATGTTTGATGAGAAAACGCCGGCGATCACGACCGCTTTGAGAGGCATGGTGACAGGCGAAGTGATTGTCACTGCCGCGAACCGCGATCTTCATTCCGGCCATTATGGGGGTGCTGCTCAAAATCCGCTGCATGTTCTGTCGAAAATCATGGCTGATCTGCATGATGAATCGGGTCAGGTCACCATCCATGATTTCTATAACGGTGTTGAGGACATTCCCGCCGACATTCGCACCCAGTGGGAAGGTCTTGGGTTCGATGCAGCGAAGTTTCTCGGCGATGTAGGCCTTTCCATGCCGTCCGGCGAAGCCAATCGCTCTGTTCTTGAACAGATCTGGGCCAGACCCACTGCTGAGGTAAACGGCATGATCGGCGGATACACCGGCGAAGGCTTCAAGACCGTGATTGCGTCACAGGCTTCAGCAAAGGTTTCTTTCCGTTTGGTCGGAAACCAGGACCCGTTTAAAATTCGGGAGAATTTCAAAGCCTTTGTCGATGCGCGACTGCCCGAGGATTGCACTGCCGAGTTCATTGATCATGGCGCATCCCCGGCACTTCAGCTTGATTATGATATGCCGCAGTTGAAGCTTGCCGCAAAAGCTCTGACTGATGAGTGGGGCAAGGAAGCCGCCCTGGTTGCCATGGGCGGCTCGATCCCGATCACCGGAAACTTCAAATCCCAGTTGGGGATGGATTCGCTGCTGGTCGGCTTCGGACTGGAAGAGGACCGAATTCATTCGCCAAACGAAAAGTACAATCTGACGAGCTTTCACAAGGGCGCCAGATCCTGGGCGCGCATTCTTGAAGCCCTGCAGAAGGGTGGCTGATCACTCGGCAGGCTGAATTGCTGCGCGCGGCTGGGCATTTGTGCCGCGCAAATATGCCCAATCCGGACGCTTGAACAGGAATGACAGCACACCCAGCCTGTTGATCACGATGTAAAACACCATCGGCGCGGCGACGCCAATCGCCGTACTGATCGCTGAAGCCGTTCCCACGTCAATGAAGGGGGCGAACTTCAAGAAAGCGATGCGTGAAACGATCATTGGCAGGAAGAAAGCCAGATAGACCACGATGGAATGCTCTCCCAGCGTTCGCAGAATTCCGTGCCAGTTCATACGGGTCAGGAGAGCGGCAACCGCCACGATCGCCATGGCTCCCAACGCACCAAGCGCAAGAGATATCAGAGGCAGGTCAGCAAACCCGGTGACCACGAGGATACCGTTGAGAACGGCCCATCCGCACACGCCCATGAACGCAGCCCACGCGTTTTGATGTACCCAATCGGCAAGCCTGAAGATATTGGCGGCAAACAAATATCCGCCCAGAAAAAAGACGTAGCGGCTGCAGAACTCATCCAAAAGAACCCATTCGGTATGAATGGGCGCGATCTGAAGCAGTGCTGCACCGCCAAGCAGGGCCCAGGCCGGTACTGACCTCAGAGCCTTGGTGACGACAAAGAACACAGGCAGCAGGTAGATGAACCAGAGCGTGCCGAATGGCTGCACAAACGTGATCAGGAAATCCTGAATAATACTGGTGGCCGGTTCTCCGCCAAGCAGGGTGGCCGGAGCTTTGAATGCAAACTGAATGGCCACCCAAAGCACATAGAAATAGAAGAAATGGACAACCTTGCGGTCGAGATATTTGCGCCAGTTCCGCGCGATCACGACACTTAGAAACAGGCCGGAAATCATGAAAAAGTCTGGCATGCGGAATGGCTTTGCAAAGGCGACAACCGCATTCATCCAGCCGATCTGACCAGCAGCTTTTTCCAGGCCCAGCGTGGTGTGCATCATCACGACAAATATGATGCAGATGCCCTTGGCAACGTCGACCCAGGCAAGACGCGACTTACCATCAGCGCTTTCAACGCCGGGAGACCTGTGCGCCAGTGCCGGATATCCGGTTGCCATTTAAACACTTCCTTCGTGGCGCGCAGGAACGCGCTTCCGGGTGTTCTTTATGCCAACAAGGGAAACCGGGTGTTAATGGGCATTGTTAACACCCATCACAATATCGGGAACGGGGCTGTATTTGGTTGAATCCGGAGCCTTGAACCACCGGCGATTTAGCCTGCCCCCTAAGCGCGTTCGATCCGGCCACCAAAGCAGCCACGGATGGCAAAGTGGGCGTGGATCATCTCAATTTCGGGATTGTCGAGCAGACGAAGGACCGTTGGTTCAATGGCATCCCCTTCTGCAATTTCCGCATCAACGATCATCGCATCGCGGTCAAACCCTCTCAATGACAGGAGACGTTTCGCCAGAATGGGCGGAATTTCGTTTTCCCCGGTCCATTTTTTCTCTGCACCTTCGCGCACAAAGATCGCATGGCTTGCCCGATAAGGCGACGCGTCTGGCAGACTGACATGGTTGACCAGCAACACACTCTCCCCGATCGAAACTTCACGCATTTCAATGCGGTCGGGAAATCCGAACGCCTCATCCGCCGTCATTCGCACGGCATTGTTGGTCGCAAGTTCCTTGTCGGACAGGCCGAAAAGGTGCTCGAACGGTTGAGGGTCCAGCCCTGACACACGATAATTCATCATCATTCTCCATTGTTGTTCGTCGCCAAGGAGACTGAAAATCGCCGGGTTCCGCCACCCGATAGCTGCGACTGGAACGACCGAAAACCGGGCATGGTCGGTTGCAAGGAACGGAATATTAAATCAAATCCGGTACACAGCCTGCCAATGAATGACGTGCACGGTTCCATCAGCAGAACCGTGAGGTTGGAACTCAGGAGCGCTCAAGATGGCCATAACAGCTTCGCGCCTGCTCGCGTGGGCGGTGCCATCTTCGCTGCAACGACGATACCCGAACCAGTTTTCGCAAGTGACCAAGCTCGCTGATCAGATTGTCAGTGGCAGGGACGACAGGGCCGTTGCCCAGAGAACCGCCCTTTTCGCTTTCACCATTCGCATTCTGAGCGCCGCGATTGCCTATGTGAGCCAGGTGCTGCTCGCACGATGGATGGGCGGGCATGAATACGGCATCTTTGTCGTTGTATGGGTTGGTGCGGTGATATTGGGCGGCTTGTCCTGTCTTGGCTTCCAGACTGCTGTTGTGCGACTTGTTCCCGAATATCAGGCCGCGGGTTCGCAAGATGAACTGCGCGGTGTTGTGCGCGGCAGTCTCAGCTATTCATTTGGTGCAGCGACATTGATTGCCATTGTCGGAATCTCCGGTGTTTTCCTCTTATCCGACCTTTTGACCAACTACTATGTGCTGCCGCTTTATCTGGGTGCGATCTGCCTTCCCATGCTTGCCTTGTCTGAGGTTCAGGATGGTGTCGCCCGCGCCTTCAACTGGCCCAACATTGCGCTGACACCCACCTTCATCATTCGGCCCATGCTCATTTTGGTGGCTTTCGGCGGTGCGTTGAGCCTTGGATATTCTGCAACAGCCGAAACGGCTCTGATTGCCACTATCGGGGCAACCTATGTGGCAAGCCTCTATCAACTCCTCTCACTGCGCCGCAGCCTGAAGAAGGTGGTTCCCGCTGGTGGCAGAACCGTTCACCCGCTGAAATGGACCCTGATCGCCCTGCCGATCTTTCTGGTAGAAGGTTTTTTCAACCTGTTAACCAACGTCGATATCCTGGTCGTTGGCCACTACATGCCGCCAGATCAGGTCGCAGTCTATTTCGCCAGCGTGAAGACACTGGCACTCGTACATTTCGTCTATTTCGCGGTGAAAGCTGGTGCCGCGCACCGGTTTTCCCAGTATCGGGCCGCAGGGGACCACAACCAGTATCAGGCCTTTATCTCTGACACCGTGCGCTGGACATTCTGGCCGTCGGTGGCGCTGAGCGCGCTGCTATTGCTGGTCGGTGAGTATCTTTTGCTGCTGTTTGGGGAAGAATTTACCCAAGGCTATCCACTCCTCTTCATTCTGGTGATCGGTATCGTCGCTCGGTCAGCCGTTGGCCCTGCTGAGAGTGTTTTGACCATGTCGGGAGAACAGAAAGTCTGCGCCGGCATCTATGGTGTGACGCTGTTCCTCAATGTGGCGCTCAACATCACCTTCATTCCGATCTACGGGCTTTATGGCGCTGCAATTTCCACCAGCATTGCCATGATGTTCGAGGCAACCGCGCTTTATGCGATTGCCAAGCGCCGGCTCGGCATTCATCTGTTCATCATTGGAGATCAAAGACCTGTGGCCTCTGCGGAGGCGGCAGAATGAACCCGTTTGATCAGGCGATCAGCCGCACCAGCGAAAAGAAACGGCTGTTCCCGTCTCTGTCGGACCCCTACCGGGGAGAAAATGCGTGGTCGCCAATTGTAAGCGCATCGTCATCGCTGGGAACATCACTGTGGGAAATGGAAGCGCTCCCGGCCCGCGCAATCAGGGAACTGGAGAACTGCATACATGCGCTGGCAGAGCGAAGCCTTGACCCCAACCTGTTCTTCGAACCGACATTTCTTCAAGGCGCGCTGAACCGGATTACCGGAAAACCGCCCATGCTTCTTTGCCTTTGGGAAACAATTGGCGAAACCCGCGAATTGCGGCTGTTTTTCCCAGTGTCCATCATCAAGCTGGGCGTTTGGCGCCAGCCTGTGTTGCGTGTTTGGTCCAGCGAGTTTTCACCTCTGGGAACTCCACTTCTGGACACGGATCACCATGAAGAAGCACTTGATCGCTTCATTCACCTTGCCAGTTCCGCGGAAATCGGATTGCCCGGGCTGATGATGCTGCCGCACTTCCCAAAGGAAACCGACAGTTTCAACGCGTGGACCCAGGCTCTAACCGTGGCAACGAAGCCGCAAGCCGAAACAGGCTCCTTCGAGCGCGCGGCCCTCCTGGCAATGCCGGACAAAAGCCAGTCGTGGATCAACACAGCCGTGGGAAGAAAGCGGCGCAAGGAATATGCCCGGTTGAGGCGAAAGCTTGAACAGCAGGGTGAGCTCGCCTTCACCTCCAGCGCCAGGCCGGACGACGTTCGCAATTTGATGGAATCGTTCCTGAACCTTGAAATTAAAAGCTGGAAGGGGCGGCGCGGCTCAGCGCTTTATTCCAACAAGAAGATTACCGCCTTCGCCAGACAGATCGTCTCAGATCTTGCAAATGAAAAGAAGTGCGAGATCCATGCGATGAGCCTCGACGGGCGCTGCATTGCTGTTCTCATCTCCATTGGTTCGCAAGACAGGCCTTTGACCTGGAAGACAGTCTATGACGAGGCGTTCGCGCAATATTCCCCGGGCGTTCAGCTGATGATCCACGCTTCGACCACCATGCAGGAGCGAAACTCGTTTGTGATCGCAGACTCTCTGGCAGCACCGCATCACAGCATGATCGATCACCTTTGGCGGGATCGCATGGCCATCACCAATCTGCTCACCGCTTTGGACGGCGATCCGAGGGGCCGATTCAAAAGCTTGTGCAACTGGATAGCCCGCTGGGACCGAGCGAAGAGTTTTGTCAGGCAAAAATTGCATTGAAATTGAGGTTCCTTGTGACCGCAATCGCGCAAATCCAGCCTTGACGTCGGCAATCGCGATTTCTATAAGCCTGCAACATTTTTCGGAGGGTGAAAGCTGCAGCAGTCCCTCCGATTTCAAATCATCCTGACTTTATTCTGGATAACTTCGAAGGGCCCGTCTGTTGGCGGGATTTGAGCTATGAAGCGCACCTATCAGCCAAGCAAACTGGTTCGTAAACGCCGCCACGGATACCGTTCGCGCATCGCCACAGCCGCTGGTCGCAAAGTTGTTGCCCGCCGCCGTGCCCATGGCCGGAAAAAACTGACCGCATAACATCTGACTGGCAACAGGTTTCCGCTGTGACAGCCAATACGAGCTCAACCCCGGAAGCCTGCACGCACACTGTGACGCTCAAGAAGCGATCGCACTTTCTTGCATTGCGCGGTTCGCCGCGCTTTTCCTGTTCCGCATTCACCCTGCAGTCCAAAGCGTTGTCGATCCGCTCTCCATCAGGCTCGGCATTGTTCGGCTACACCGTCACAAAAAGGCAGGGCAACGCCGTGGAGCGCAACCGCATCAAACGCCGTTTGAGGGAAGTCGTTCGCTCTGTCGCACCGGGACGGGCGACAAGGGGAAGAAGCTATGTGCTGATTGCCCGACGCGAAGCGCTGTACAAGCCATTTGAAGACCTTATATACGATCTCAAGCGTGGGCTGAAACGCCAGCGATGACACCGTCTAATCCACATGAGGCCGCACTGGCGAACTGGTTCGTCAGAAATCCGATAAGCGCCGAACCCTGTTCATTTGAGGTTTCCTGAATGGAAAGCAATCGCAATCTCATTCTTGCCATGGTGCTGTCCATCGGCGTTCTTATGTTGTGGCAGTTTATGGTGGTCAATCCAAGGATTGAGCAGGAACGCAAGGCAGCCGAGATTGAAGCGAGCCGCGCCGCACCTAAACCGTCTGGCACGCCAGCCACCGGTTCTGACGGAACAGCCGATACGGCAGGCGCGCCGAGTGGTGCCGTTCCCGGCAGCACCGCACCGGCGGCAGTCGTATCAGAAAACCGCGAAACGGTACTTGCTTCAGATCAACGCATTGAGATCAAAACAGACAAGCTCACCGGATCGCTTCGCCTGAATGGCGCGCGGATCGATGATTTGCACCTCAACGACTATCGGGTCGAGTACGACAAATCGAGTGACACAATCACTCTGCTGTCGCCGGGCAAAATGCAGGATGCATATTTCGCTGAATTCGGCTGGTCTCCAAACGAAGCGCTTGGCGCTCTACCGGGGCCGAACACCGACTGGAAAGTCAAATCTGGTGACGTGCTGACGCCAACATCGCCAATCGTTCTGACCTGGAGCAATGACAAGGGTCTGACCTTTGAGCGCACAATCTCGGTTGATGACACCTATATGTTCACCGTTGAAGACAAGGTGATCAACGCAAACGCCTCACCGCTTGCCATGAAGCCCTATGGGCGCATTGCCCGTTTCGGAAAGCCAAAGGTTGAGGGCATCTGGGTTCTTCACGAAGGTCTGATTGGCAGCGTCGGTGAAGAAGGCCTCGACGAGGTCGATTATTCAGACGTCGAAGAAGAGCGGCAGATCACCAAGCCAACCGCCCAGCAGGGTTGGATGGGCATCACCGACAAATATTGGGCCACGGCCCTTGTGCCGGGGCAGCCGTTCGAAACCCACTACAGCTATTTCTCGCAAGGCCGCCCGTTTTATCAGGTCGACTTTCTGGGTGAGGCCGTCAACATCCCGGGATCGGGCGAATTTACGGTGACCAACCGGCTGTTCGCCGGGGCAAAGCGCGTGGCGGTCGTTGACAAATATGAAACTGAACTGTCGATCCCCAAGTTCCAAAACCTGATTGACTGGGGCTGGTTCTACTTTATCACCAAGCCGCTATTTTACGTGCTTGACTGGATCTTCAAGCTTACGGGCAATTTTGGCGTCGCCATCCTGCTTGTGACCGTGCTCTTGAAAATCTTCTTCTTTCCGCTTGCCAACAAATCCTATGTCTCAATGGCGAACATGAAGAAGTTCCAGCCGGAAATGACGGCCATTCGTGAACGCTTCCCGGATGACCGGCAGAAGCAGCAGCAGGAAATGATGGCGCTCTACAAGCGTGAGAAAATCAATCCTGCCGCTGGCTGTTGGCCGGTGCTTATTCAGATTCCCGTGTTCTTCGCGCTCTACAAGGTGCTTTACGTCACAATTGAGATGCGCCACGCGCCGTTCTTTGGCTGGATTCAGGACCTCGCAGCGCCCGATCCGACATCGATTTTCAACCTGTTTGGTCTGCTACCTTACAGCGTTCCTGATCTGCTGCTTGTTGGTGTGTGGCCGCTGCTGATGGGCATCACCATGTTCCTGCAGATGCGCATGAATCCGACGCCTCCGGACCCAACACAGCAGATGATTTTCACCTGGATGCCGGTTCTCTTCACCTTCATGCTGGCCTCGTTCCCAGCCGGTCTGGTGATTTACTGGGCCTGGAACAACTTCCTGTCGATCATCCAGCAAGGCACGATCATGAAGCGTCAGGGCGCCAAGATTGAACTTTGGGACAATCTGAAAGAGCTGTTCTCGCGAAAGAAAAAGGCAGGTGAGTCCTGATTGGGTTCATTCTCGGTGACGGGGTTTATGTGGCTAAGTTCTTCGAAGTTTTAACATCTTTGGGTAGACCACAATGCGTGATCTCTATCGTGCGTGAGAACTGACTGACGTTTCCGCCGAAACAAGTCCGGTGGACCACATATTCAGTTCAAGCCAAATTCATCTGCAGATCAGCCTTGTATCTTGTAGTTGACATTTGATCATTTGTATCTTTATTTATACACATGATCCGTGTGAGGCAGACGCGTCGATACAAGAAATGGTACGATGAACTCAGGGACCACCGAGCCAAGGCTCGGATTGATACGCGCATTCGTCGCCTGGAACTGGGAAATCCAGGTGATGTGAAGCCGGTTGGGCGAGGCGTTCACGAACTGCGAATTTCGTACGGCCCCGGTTATCGCGTCTACTTTGCTTATCAGGATCAGACAGTGGTTCTTTTGCTTTGCGGTGGCAACAAATCCACGCAGCAGTCGGACATCAAACAGGCCAAAGAATTGGCCAAGGAGATTTAGGATGCCTCTGGATACCGTCGAATGGAATATTCAGGATCAGATCAAGACGCCGGAATCCAGAGCCGCCTATCTGGAAGCTGCTTTCGAGGATGGTGACCCTCAAGTGATTGCTACGGCGCTGGGGGATGTGGCCAAAGCAGTTGGAATGACTGAGATCTCCCGGCAGACCGGACTAACCCGCAACTCCCTCTACAAAGCCCTGAGTTCAAGCGGCAACCCGACCCTGGACACAATGACAAAAATTCTGAACTCGCTTGATCTGAAACTGACAGTTTCTTACAACGCCTGAACCGGTCAGTCCAATTTGAAGGGTGTTTGGCCATCTTCAAGGCAGCCTCATTCACGGCTCCTGCTTGCTCACATTTAATGCGATTGACACGCCTCGGCTTTGCGCTTCTCCACAATTTGCATAGCCAACCATCGGTCAGCTGCGCGCGAATACACAAACACTCTCGCCCCCGGTGACAACCGCCAAGTCTAGAAATTCAGCGAAATGTCCCGGTGACCGGAGCTGCATGACGCAATGTACAATGCGTGCTCTCTTGGCAGCCGTTGCTGAAGCCTGATGCCGAACGTATCGCGAATCTCCGCTTCATAGGTCTTCAGACCCGGCAACACCGCCTTTGCGGCTTCCAGTTTCCAGGCCAGATCACTCTGATAGGCCTTTCGGGAATCTTCGAAGAATTTGGCAAATCCATCACGCTCGTCCGGCTTCTTGCGCAGAGCGCGCCTGATTTTCGCCAACGGGCTGCCGATTTTCCGATCGCCATTTGCGGCGGAGATCTGAGAGGTCAGCGCTTTGATGTCATTCTGAAGCTCCTCGGCATCGCCATCGGCGATCTTGGCTTCCAGCGCGTCAATTGCCGGACCAATGGCTTCAAGATCGGCAGCACCGTCAAGCAGGGTGATCATGGCCGCAATCGGCTCATAGGACTTATCCGCTGACCGGCGCCAATCGGAGCGTGCTTTTGCTTCCGCCTTTGTGAGCTCGACAAAAGCTTTGCTCTTATCTTTCCACTCCGCCGGTATCGTGGTCGCCAGCTCATCGCGAGCAGCAGTTTCAGCGTCAATGGAAGCCTGCGACCTTTCTGCGGCATTGGTATCGCCACGCCCCTTGGCACGGCTGAGTGCCGTCTTCATGTCCTTGATTTCCGCATCATGTTTGCGCATGCGCGCTTCAATGGAACGAACCTGCCGGTGCAACGGGCGGAATTCTCCGCTTGCGTCTTCTACGGCGGCCACCGCCTCACCGATCTTGGGATATTTTGTGAACAATTCTTCGCCGAGCGCAAATGCGTCCGTCAGGGACTTCGCTTCCCGTTTGGGCAGCACCGTCAGATCAATAGACTTCACCTTCGCGATGGCAGACTTCAGGCGGTCACCATCTGACTGAATCTCGGATATCACATATTCTTCGAGACAAATCTGGAGCTTCGGATTTCGTGGTGGTGGAGACGTTTCAGACAGGAACGAAACCCGGTTTGGCAGATAGTTCACCAGTTGCGGATAGAAGCCAACAATGAACAGCGCCAGCAATTGCAGGCAGATAAACGCGATAACGCCCTTGTACATGTCGAGCGTCTTCACGACAGCAGGGGCAACGCCACGCAGGTAGAAAAGGGCAAATCCGAATGGCGGCGTCAAAAACGACGTCTGAATGTTCAGGCCGATCATAACACCAAGCCAAACGGCAGTGATGTTGGCACCCGGGTCCATCAACAGGATGGGCGCCACGATGGGCACAACCACAACCGCGATCTCGATGAAGTCGAGAAAGAAGCCTAGAATAAAGATCACCGCCATCACGATGATGAACTGTGTCCAGAATCCGCCTGGAAGCGATGTGAGAAAGTCGCGTACCAGTTCTTCACCGCCAAATGCACGGAATGCAGCGGTGAGCATCGCCGCACCAAGCAGGATGATGAACACCAAAGACGTGGTTTTGGCGGTTTCGATCATCACGCCACGCAGCGTGTCTTCAATCTTGAGCGCTCGCCAACCGCTCCATGCCAGCGCCGCCAACAATAGCACTGTGGCAACTGCCCCCAGAAAGATCCCGAACGAATCGGAACTTGTGCGTATTGCCTTTACGTTCATGGGATAGTTGGAAAGCGCAAAACCAGCGATGGCCAGTGCGATGATTGCAAGAATGGCCGGGTAATATGTGGTGCGAGAACCTTCAGTTAGCCTGTATCCCGCCATCACCAGAGCGCCAGCAGCCCCGATTGCCCCCGCCTGATTAACCGTGGCAATGCCTGCAATTATCGAGCCGAGAACGAGGAAGATCAGCGCCAGAGGTGGGATCAGCGTGAGGGCAACTTTGCCCCAGAACTTGCCGTCAAAATCACCCTCATAGGGCACTGCAGGAGCGGTGTTGGGTCGTAGCAGGGCCGAAATGAGGATATAGGCCATGTACAGCCCGACCAACACAAGTCCGGGAAGAAACGCCCCAAGGAACATTTCACCCGCACTGGTCGATGCCACATCGAAGGCCGAAGGCATGGACAATTCGCCGGTCGATTCTTTGTGGAGAGCCTTACGCGCGGTGCTTGCCTGATCGGTGGCAGACGCCAACTGGTCGGCAAGGATGATTAGCACAATCGACGGCGGAATGATCTGACCCAGCGTTCCAGACGCTGCGATTGTCCCGGTCGCCAGTGGCTTGGAATAATTATTGCGCAGCATTGCCGGGAGTGAAATCAAGCCCATCGCAACAACAGTAGCGCCCACAATGCCGGTGGTCGCAGCAAGCAGCGCCCCAACAAACACCACCGAAATACCAAGGCCGCCCGGTATCGGGCCAAACAGCTGTGCCATGGTCACCAGCAGGTCTTCAGCGATCTTGGAACGCTGCAACATGATGCCCATAAAAATGAACAGTGGGATGGCGATCAGCGTGTCGCGGTCCACGTCCCAGTAAACACCGCGCAGATTGGTTACACCCGCCGACAGCCACTGGCTCGGGCCACCTGAATGAAAATACGCGTCGGTGTTTCCCTCAAAAACATAGCCGGTTGCTGCGGCCAGAGAAATTGTAATGATTGCAGCGCCCGGTAGGGCAAATGCCACCGGGTACCCTGACCCAAGGGCCACGGCCATAATTAGAACCAGAATCGCGAGAAAAAGCAGTTCCATCAGCCGGTCCTCAATGTGCAACGGCGGCTGGTTCGCGCCGCCCGGGTTCATCGCGCCAGTCAGCGACGGCCTCAAATAAATAGCTTACAAACTGGATCAGCATGGTGATGGCGAACACACCCAAAAAGGCAGCCATCTGATACTTGATGAACATGCCGGTTCCACCGGATTGAGATACCTCAAAGCTGGCGACCGGGCTGTTGATCACAGCCGTCCTGCCATTGAAGCCGATGATGATGATTACCCAGGCTGTTGTCATGCCAAACAGGATCGATCCGATGGCGTTGGCAAACCCCTTGGTTTTATTGGAGAACCCGGCATAGAGAACGTCAACGCGCACGTGGCCCTCATCAAGCAAGGTGTAGGCGGATGCAAACAGGAACAGCGCCGCGTACCAATATCGAACCAGATCACCCATGAATGCCTGTTCGTAGGAAAAAACGAACCGAGAAATGACGATTGCCAGTTCCGCGATTACGATAAGCAGGGCAAGCCAGGTAAATCCCAGGGTCCGTGTGAACATTGCAACCACAAAACCCGCGACCATCAACGGCACATGCACATAAGGGCCAACAAATCGCCCAAGACCCATCGAGCGTGCGGTGTCGTCGCTCAAGAAAACAGTCAGCAGTTTTTCAACCCGCATAAATGCTATGGCGAAATCAATCAGCCCGACAAACAGAACCGTCCAGAAACAGGCGCGAACCAGATATATGTTGAAATCGCAGATTATGCGTGCGTCCCACCGCAGCGAACGGTTCGGCGTTTTAAGAACACCACCCACGGCCACGACAATCGCCAAAATGTAAAGCGCCAACTGGATGTAGGCTTGAGTGCCACCACCAGTGAACGCCTGATCTGCCCCCGGGAACCGGTAGGCAACCACCAAAACATTGCTGATAAGGAAGGCTACGAGGATGCTGAGTGACAGCCAGCCAAACCCACGTACCAGGATTGCGGGCCTGCCCTCCCTGGAAATTACCTCGGTTGCATCATCCCCGGACATCGGGAGCCTCCCTGCAAAACACAGCCGAGCCAAAGGAAAAGTCGAGCCGCTTCGCCGCTAAGGCAAACTTGATCCCGACGCAATCAGGCTTCATCTGGGCTGGCGTACTGTTCCCTGTGACGCCACACCATTCACAAAGGCGTGGTTTCGTTCCCCGTCAGCGCTCTGATGGCGCTTTGACAAGCAAAGAGCGGGGAATATCCCCGCTCCAATTGTCGCTGATCTTGTGCAGATTAGAGATCCAGCACCCGGTTGCGCTGGTTTACGAATGTGCCCTCAAATTTGGACATAAATCCACCAACTTCGCGCAGGCTGGCCTGGAAGCTCTTGTCGATTTCAGCCGCAAGATCGGAATGCGCGCGTGTTTCTTCAAACACTTCAGCAGCACCCTCACCAAAGGCATCCCAGATGTCGTCGTTGAACGCCCGGACTTGCACGCCGTGATCCGCAACCAACCGTGCAAGGTAGGCACCGTTGTTTGCCATGTTTTCTTCGTGAGAAGCAGCATGCTCTTCGTAACAAGCAGCAGCGATAACGGCTTTTTCCCAATCAGAAAGCGATCCCCACCAGGATGCGTTCATGCCGAAAGCAAGACCACCACCTGGCTCGTGCATGCCGCCGGTGTAGTAGAATTTGGCAGCTTCATAGAACTTCATGAAGTAGTCATTGTAAGGACCAACCCACTCTGTCGCTTCAATTGCACCGGAAACGAGATTTTCGTAAATCTGACCACCGGGCAGTGAAACCGTGGAAGCGCCAAGCTTCGACATCACGGAGCCGCCAAGACCAGGAATACGCATCTTCAGACCTTTGAGGTCGTCAGGGCTTTCAATTTCCTTATTGAACCAGCCACCGGCCTGGGTTCCGGTCGATCCACATGGCAGTGCTTTCAGGCCAAATTCACCCGACAGTTTATCCCAAAGGGCCTGTCCGTCTTTGAACTTGATCCACGCATTCCATTCTGGCGTGGTCATGCCGAATGGCACAGATGTGTAGTAGGCAAAGCCAGGATGACGCCCAACCCAGTAGTAGTCAGCAGCGATATAGGCTTGCGAGTTGCCTGATGCGACTTCGTCAAACGAGTCAAATGCACCAACACGCTCACCAGCGGCGAAATATTCGGTTGTGAGCTTGCCTTCCGACAATTCGGTGATGCGAGCCGCCAGTCGCTGCGCAGAAATACCCAGACCCGGGAAATCCCGTGGCCAGGTTGACACGATGGTCATGGTTTTGCGCTCTTGCGCAATCGCTGGAGCAGCAAGAGCTGCCGTGCCAACCGTACCGGCGACGCCCGCCTTTTTGATAAATGAACGACGATCCATATGGAAACCTCCCAGAACAAATATTGCCTTCAGATCATTGTTGAAGGTGGTCCGGTTTTGCGGTGTCGTTTCGTTCCTGTCAACTTGGAATGAAGGGGGCGAACCGGGAACACGAAAAATTTTCTCCCACTCCCTCATACGTCAATCGGGTTTTCGGGCCAAATTCCACAATGGTCGACACCAGCCGTCAACGCGCTCTGATCGTTTGGAACAATTCAAGCCTGCATTTGGCGGTCACCAATCATTCGACAAGCTTGGCAAAATGAGCGGTGAAACCCTTCAATGAAACATTCATTGTGAGCGGTTTCCTGCTGGATGCCTCCACGGTCACTTTCATTATGCTGCCCATTTTCAGAGCATTCAGGATGGTGTTTGTCAGGTGAAGCCCGGCATAGGCACCGCGCACGTCACTCGACTGGTAGGGAATGGCAAAGGGTTTGGACGAGTCGATCTGTAGTTTCACACCGGCGCGAAAAAACAGCCCGTGCGGCAAAGTGAACAGCATGATTGCCGGTTGCTTCTTCCCGTCTTTTTCAGGTGGAACCCGGACCAGGGCTGTCAGGAGATGCTGGCCTGACTTCGCGACTTTCAGTGTCTGGGAGAGCACACAAATCGGTGTGCCAGTCTGCTCGTTTACACGGGGGCAGGAAAGTTTCCACGGCGATTCCGGCAGCGACCAGTCAATCTTGGGCAGCTCTCGCTGAAACACGGCCTGAGCGAGCGCTGGTGGCCCAGAAAACCAAACCAAAAGCGATGTGGCTATGAAGAGGATTGAAGAAGAAACCAGTCGTGATCGCATTGCAAGAAAATCCACAGGGGTTTCCCGTTCTGCCTAGACCATGGGATGCCCAGTGTAAAACCTGAGCGCAATATCACGCGGCGGCGCTGCTGTTGAGTGAAATACCGCCTGCGTTTTCACGGCAGAATGCGATGAAATCGTCGACTGGCAGCGCAGCGGAAATCAGAAAGCCCTGAACCTCGTCAATGCCGTAGTTTGAAACCATGTCCCATTGATCGACGGTTTCAACGCCTTCGGCGACCATTTTCAAATCAAGCTGTTTCGCGAGATTAACGCTCGCCTCCACAGATGCTTTGCAGAAGGCATCGTGTGTGGCTCCGCGAATGAAGGACTGGTCGATTTTCAATTCGGAGTAGGGAAACTGTCTCAGAGTTTCGACATTGGCAAATCCGGTGCCGAAGTCATCAATCGAGATGCCCACATCCTTGATGCGAAGACGCGCGAGTATTTCCATGGTTGCCGCATCCGCTTTCAGAATGCCGGTTTCGGTGACTTCCACGACAAAACGGTTTGTTTCCAGCCCGGCTAGCTTCAATCTTTGCAAAAACGTATCCAGAAGCTGCAGGTTCGAAAGAAGCTGTGGGGCGACGTTGAATGAGAATTTCAGATCAAGACCGGCATTGTGGCACTGGGTGGCAGCGTCAATCACTTGAGATACGATGGACTGGGTCAGCGGCATCGCGAGATCGCAAAGTTCAGCCAATGGAATGAACGATCCAGGCGAGATCATGCCAAGGGTTGGATGCCTCCAACGCGCCAGAGCCTCAGCACCGACAATCATTCCTGTTTTTGTACAGACCTTGGGCTGAAAGTGCGGAACAATGTCGTGACGCTCGATGGCGTCGTGCAATATGCCACGGTCGATCGGAAAACCAGCTTGCGGGGTCGTGTCGGATTCATCAGGTGCTTCACTAAACAACAAATCATCAAGCCCCTCGCGCGAAACCGGCTTTTTCAAACTGCCGAGCACGTTGAGCTTGTGGATCTTGGCGAGTTTGTGGGCGCTCTCGATCAGGAAATTATCCACGCCGCTCAATATGCCGATGGGTCCTGAAAACCCGGCCTCACTGGCGTGACGCAGAAACTCAATCCCATCCATCTCTGGCATTTTCAGATCGCACAAAATCAGATCGATTGCGTCGCCAAGCTGCTCCAGTTTTGACAGGGCTTCGCGGCCATTGTTCGCTTCATGAACCTTTTCAGCGCCCACGGACTGGAGATAGGCTTCCAGAATGGCAATCTGCACCGGGTCATCGTCGATCAGCAGAACGGATCGGTATTTTCTTGCGTGAATGGTTGCGGCGTTCATTGAACCTGCCCCCGGAGTTTCGACTTCTTCATTGCGTTCCTGCTTCGAACTGAGGTCGTTGATCGAACTGTAGATTTGGATTTCATCATGACGCCTTCCCCAGCGGGACCGCCTGAACCGGAGCGGTTGTTTGCCCAGATCTGCCCTCACCAACTGACGCTTCTATTTCGCGCAGAACTGCGCGAAAACCGGTTTCGATCTCGGCGAACAGCGCATTGAGTGCGCCGAGATCAGCGTCGGGCGCCCCATCCTCCATGCGCTGACAAAGGGCCGCATGGCTGACGGCAGAAACATTGTTGCTCATCGACTTTAACGCGTGCGCTTTCGACAGGATTTCCTGACGATTGCCTGCGTTGACTGCAGCACCAAGGTCGGACAGGACCTGCGGCGCGCTATCAACATAGATGGTCCACAAACGGGTGATCATTGTGCTGAAACCGTCGCCAGCAATGGCTTTCAGATTGTCGATTGCTGCCTGATCAAATACGGAATCCGCGGTCGGCCGGAAACCTTTTTGAAGCGTCGGGTCAGAGTTCTGCAGGTCCGATGGGCCAAAGTCAGAACTGGTTTTCGCGGTTGAACAATAGGTTTCAAGCACCGCTTCAATGTCGCTCAAGGAAAACGGCTTCACGATGCAGCCATCCATTCCACTGGATTTCCACTGATGCGCTGCATCACCGGTAGCATGCGCAGTCAATGCAACGATTGGTGTCGGCGCGACTTGAGATCCTGTTGACTGTCCAGCCTTTTCATTTTCCCGAATGGTTCGCGCGGCCGTAAAGCCATCCATGACCGGCATGCTGCCGTCCATCAGCACCAAATCAAACGGTTCGCTGGCAACCCGTTCCACCGCTTCAAGTCCGTTTTCGGCCATTTCAGGCTCGACGCCCAGCCGGTTGAGCGCTTCCCTGGCAACTTCACGGTTGATCTGCGAATCATCGACCACGAGCACCCGCGCACCTGAGAAGCTGACCGTTTCTACATCAGCCTTGCCTTGGGATCCGGATATGAGTGAATCGCCACGTGGTCCGTGGCTTGAGAGATTTTCAATCAACTCACCACAGGACCGCGTTGAGAAGGGGCGCAGCAACATGTCGTTTGCGCGCCCGGACGCAATGAGATTATCGACTTCAACGTCGCCGAGCCCAGCGATCACAACGCGATTGATCACAGGCGTGTCCGGTTCAAGTTTCTCGATCACCGATGCGGGAGCAAAGACCGAATGGAAAACGCCAGCAAGTGGCTCGTTTGGCTCGATTGCTTCAACCCTGGCACCCACCTGGCAAAGGGCCAGTTCCAGCACAGTGCGAGACGGTGCCGGCTCACCAAACACAGCGACACGCTGACCGGAAAAGACTGAATATTCAGGCCGTGGTTTTCTGGCTTCCGAATTGACAATTGGCACTGTGAAATAGAATTCCGAGCCTTCACCCACGGTGCTCAAAACACCGATTTCACCACCCATCGCCTCAACAAGTTTCTTACAAATTGGTAGGCCCAGGCCCGTGCCACCAAATTGGCGGGTGGTGGACTGGTCAGCCTGGGTGAAACTTTCAAACACCTGATCCAGCTTGTCTTCAGCAATGCCTATGCCGGTGTCGTGCACAGCGAACCGCATCATTGGGCTTGAAGCGCTGTCGTTGACGGTAACCTTCTCAACAGTGATCTGAACCGAGCCCGATTCGGTGAATTTCAGCGCATTGTTGACCAGATTGCTCAAGATCTGATTGAGCCGCGTCGGGTCACTCGACATGGAATCGGGCAGATCAGGAGCAAGCGCGGCTGATAGATCAACGTCCTTTGACACAGCTCGTTCATAAAAGAGCCCAAGAACATCTTCTGCGATATCCGATGGTCTTGTCGGGATAGCTTCAACTTCAAAACGGCCGGATTCAATTTTTGCCAGATCCAGAATGTCATTGATGATGGTCAACAGGCTTTTGCCCGATTTTACAACCACATCGGCATAGCGCTGGTATCGGGGGGGAAGTTCGCCGTCCGCCAACAGCTCCGCCATCACCAGCATGCCGTTCATTGGCGTACGGATTTCGTGGCTCATGGTGGCCAAAAACTCTGATTTAGCGGTATTGGCCGCATTTGCTTCATCGCGTGCAATCAACAAGTCAGCGGTGCGCTGGCGGACTGTGTCTTCCAGGGTTTCGCGGTGTTTCTCCAGCGCCGCATCGCGCTCACGAATATTGGACAGCATGTGGTTGAAGGACTCGACGAGCTGGCCCGTCTCGTCCCGAGCAGATATTTCCACCTTGCGATCAAATGTGCGGGTTTCACGCACTTCAAGCATTGCATCCTTCAAACGCCTTAGTGGAGAGATAATGGATGATTGCAGTCTGAGCGCAAAAATCAGCCCGACGCTGGCGGCCAACAGGGCAATCAGCAAAGAACTGATCAGCCCCGATAAAACTGTTTCCTTCAGATCACTCGTCGACGCGAGCAGCCTCAACTTGCCAATCGGGTCGCCCGAATTGACGATCGGCACATCCACAAGCAGTGGTTTTCCAGTGAGAAGGTCGAAAAGTGAGGCTTCAGCATTCTGCTGCATGCGGCTTTTCAGGACGACTCCGGAACCAAGGTTCGCGAAGCGCCGACCATTTCCGTCGATCACTTCCACATGCTGGATGTGCGGAAGATGAGCAATCGCGCGCAACGAATTGAGCGTTTGTTGCAGGTCACCGTCCCTGAGCGCATTTGAAACAGACGACGCGAAGACCCGAGCGGTTGCCTCAAGCTCGTTTTTCTTGACGGTGGAATAGCGTTGGGTTTCCTGCCAGACGGAGAAACCTGACATCATAACCATCGTCATGCACACAGTGAACACCACCGTGAAAGCAAGCTTTGCTGCAATAGAATTGCGAAACCGCATTCTTTATCCCCGCCAATCGGTTCGCCCACCAAACCGAATTGGTGAAGTTCTAGGCGGTCAAACTTAATTTTCGAGAAAGAGCGAAGGTTATCAGAACGTTACTGGCGATCCATGATGTCCGGTTAGTGGTTTCAAAAATGGTAACTTTTTTTTGCTATTAATCGATCAGCGTTGAGAAAACGCGTGGTCAAGTTGGGAAGAAATGGCGTTCACTCGGTTCAAAGAGTTCATCAAATCAAATCGCATCCAACCCGCTGACATATCCCACAACCTAAGTGAGAGTTTTTCTCGTCTCCTCAACGACAAACGTGGCGGGATTGCTCTCTATGCCGGCTTGACACTGCCCGTTGCGGCCCTCGCTGCTGGAATTGCGGTTGACTATTCTGGCATCTCGTCGGCCCGGTCAAACGTTCAGGAAGCCGCCGACGCCGCGGCCGTTGCCGCAGCGCGCGAAATGGTGCTGTCCAATACATCAACTTCAACAATTAAATCGGTCGCTTCCCATTATGTGATCGCCAATCTTGATATGGCCGCGAATTCGATTGTCGGCACCCCCAACATCAAGACGAATGTGGACAAACAAAGCGGCTCGCTGACCGTCAAGATCACGGCGGTTCGGAAAAACTTCTTTGGAAACTTTCTCCAACCTGCACAGTCTACGATTAAGGCTGAGGCATCAGCGCAGGCACTTGGCAATGCTGGCGGTCTTTGTCTTCTGAGTTTGGAGACCTGGCTGCCCAAGGCTCTCAATCTCGAGGACAACGCCAAGATTCGCGCCGACAAATGTGGTGTTTATTCAAACTCGCGCCATCGTTCCGGCATCTACATGAAGAAGAACTCTTCTATTTCCGCTGGCCTCATTTGTTCCGCCGGTGGCGCAGTTCGAGAGCGTGGTTTCTTCTCGCCACAACCCACGACAGATTGTCCTGTTATGCAGGACCCGCTTGCTGTTCGTCCTAAAGTCAACGTCAATGCCTGCGACTACCAGAATACCGTTATTCACAACAAGGTCACGACGCTCAATCCTGGCGTATATTGCGGTGGGTTGACCATTTCGGGCAACTCAAATGTAAATCTGCGCCCTGGCGTCTATGTCATGTCATCAGGCCCGCTGGACGTTCTTGATTCGGCAAAGCTGCAGGGAAAGTACGCCGGGTTCTATCTCGAAGGGGCAGGAAGCAATATTTCCTTCGAGCCTGATACGACAATCTCGCTCGTTGCACCCAAATCTGGTCCACTTGCGGGACTGCTTTTCTACCAGACACCCGACAAGCCGGCGTCCAGCGGAAAAAAGGGTATCAAAGGCATCATTTCAGCATTGAAGGATATGGTCTTCAGGATCAAATCCAACAATGCTCATACGCTGCTCGGCACGATCTACATTCCTCGCGGATTGCTGATCATCGATGCCAACGGTTCAATCGCCCAGAATTCCGCATACACGGTCATAATTGCCCGTATGTTCAAGCTTCACGAAGGGCCAACGCTGGTGTTGAATTCGGACTATTCGGCAACAGATGTTCCGCTTCCCGGCGGCCTGCGCGGAAATATGGGCAAAATCACACTGTCGAAGTAGTCAGCAAATTAACTTGCGGCTGACAAATCGAGAGACTCACCCCGCCAATCAAGACAGGGTGAGCCTGTTTTTCGAACCTATCGAATTAGTGCGCTTCGATCTGCGCCGGGCCGCGCGCCAGTTCCTTGGCAGCGTTGACCACCGCTTTTTGCACCTTTTCAAAAGCGCGTACCTCGATCTGGCGCACCCGCTCGCGTGAAATGTCGAACTCGCCTGAGAGCTCTTCAAGCGTCAGCGGGTCATCCGAAAGACGCCGCGCCAGAAAGATGCGCTTTTCACGGTCATTGAGAACGTCCATGGCGTCTTTGAGCATTTCGCGACGGGTTTCCAGCTCATCCTGCTCAACCAGCGTGGTTTCCTGGCTGTCGGATTCATCTACAAGCCAGTCCTGCCACTGCCCGCCTTCCCCTTCCGCCGCGCGGATGGGTGCATTGAGCGACGCATCGCCAGAGAGACGGGTGTTCATGGACACCACTTCTTCTTCGGAAACACCAAGCTTCTGCGCGATCTGGCCCACCTGGTTGGCGTTCATATCGCCATCACCAAGCGCCTGAATTTTACCCTTGAGCTTGCGCAGGTTGAAGAACAGGCGCTTCTGGTTTGCCGTGGTGCCCATCTTCACGAGGCTCCAGGACCGCAGCACATATTCCTGAATGGCAGCCTTGATCCACCACATAGCATAGGTGGCAAGACGGAATCCGCGTTCAGGATCGAACTTCTTGACGGCCTGCATCAGGCCCACATTGCCTTCGGAGATCACCTCGCCAATCGGCAGGCCATAGCCGCGATAGCCCATGGCGATTTTGGCAACGAGGCGCAAATGGCTCGTCACCAGCTCGTGAGCGGCACCAGCGTCTTCATGTTCGGCATAGCGTTTTGCAAGCATATATTCCTGCTGGGGTTCCAGCATGGGAAACTTGCGTATTTCATCGAGATAACGAGAAAGACCATTTTCAGACGACGAAATGGTCGGCAAATTGGACTGGGCCATAAGCACCCTCTCCCTCCAATAGTATCAACGGTTCCCGCCCGATTGCGGCAAACCAAATATTGGCGACCGTAGTCGGCTCGCCAGTCAGCTATCTACCATATAGGTCGAAACCGGGAAAAATCACGTTTTTGAGCATGAAATTTTGTTCACCTGCGTTCAAAGCGCCTGAAATCCGTTAATGATTTCAGTCAAATCAGGCGGCAGTGGCGCGGAAAAGTCCATAATCTCCCCTGAATGAGGATGTCCGATGGTCAGCCAGCCCGCGTGCAAGGCCTGCCGGGAAAGCGCGCGGACCTTATCAGCCAGCGGTTCTGGCAACAGGTTGGCTTTTGTCGCAAATCCGCCGCCATATTCAGGATCACCGATCAGGGGATGGCCGATGTGGGCCATATGGACCCGGATCTGATGGGTGCGCCCGGTTTCAAGTTCACATTCAACGAGGCTGGCAATGGCATCCCCTTGCGATGAATGGGGGAAGACTTCCTTCAACGCATAGCAGGTGATTGCATGCTTGGCGTCATTGGCATCTTCCGACACCACCGCCCGTTTTCTCCGGCTGGTTGGATGACGCCCAAGATGCGCATCAATTGTGCCGGAAACGCGACCAGGATGACCCCAGACTACTGCCTGGTATTTGCGTATCAAGGCACCAGTGCGCCCATGATCGGCAAACTGGGCCGAAAGGCTCTGGTGCGCGGGATAGGTTTTGGCAGCAACCATGACGCCAGTCGTGTCCATGTCGAGCCGGTGCACAATACCGGGCCGCTTGACGCCGCCGATCCCGGCAAGACTTTCGCCGCAATGAAAAAGCAGCGCGTTGACCAACGTTCCGGACCAGTTTCCGGGCGACGGGTGCACCACCAGACCGGCGGGTTTGTTGATGACAATGATCTCATCATCCTCGAACAGAATGTCGAGGGGAATATCTTCAGGTTCCGGATAGGCTTCCACCGGCGCGGGCACGGCAAAGCGCACCACATCGGCTTCCTTCAATTTCTGGCTTGTGCCCTTGGGCTTTTGATCATTGATAAGCACGGCGCCCTGGCGAAGCAGGCTTTGTACACGCGCCCGGGAAATGTGATCTGGCGCATTGGCGGCCACAAACATATCGACCCGCTTGCCACTCGCCGTCTCCGGCACTGTCAGTTCGTGCCAGTCGAGCTCTTCTCCCGTGATGCGGTCGGTTTGAGGCCCGGACGGTGCGTCTCCCTCTTCCATTTCCGTCACATCATCGCTAACAGGGCGCGGCATAGTTTTCTCCAGACCACAGACATTCGGACGCCATGGCCAATCCAGACGTGAATGAAGAACCTCTTGACCCGGCGGTCGAAAACATCCGCCGCAAGATGGTGCGGCTTCTCGCCGTGTCGTTCGGCATCATGCTGCTCGGCCTTTTCGCCGTGTTGGCGGCAATTGTCTACAAGATCACGCAATCAGACGAGAATAATCCCGAACAGGCCGAGATGGTTCAGGTTACAAGCCAGCCGTCCAAGCTTGCTGGCGGGCAGTATACGATTGGAAAAGGGTCTTCTCTCGTCTCCACCACCCTACAGGGCAATCGTCTTGTGGTGACGGTGAAGAAGGATAGTGGTGGGTTTGAGGTGCTGGTAGTGGATACTGCATCGGGTGCCGAACTGGCACGCTACACATTTTCTGAATAGCAATCTGCCATTGTGACAGATGAATTGGCGGGGCAAATCTCACCCCGCCATCGAAAAGATCTCAGGTTACGCTGCTTCACGAGCGTTGACGTCCATCAACAGCTTTTCAGTTTTGGCTTCTTCGATCTTGTTGATCAGTCGGTTTGATTCCTGCTGGTCACGCATTGTTTTTGTCAGCGTGATGGAGGTATGGACTAGCATTATGGCTGCCATGGCGTAGAAGCCTTTGGCGGAAAAGCTGGCTTCCATGAAGTAGATTCCGCCGGCCATCATGCAGGCTGCGATGCCGAAGCTGGCATAAGTGAACATCATCCATGCGGAAGAATTTTGGGTCATTGGCTCATTCATTTTAAGTCCCTCTCTGCTAATTTCTTTTGTTTCGTTGATATCAGTCATCATGATTTTGCCTGCTCGAGAGCCGTTCCAAAATCATGTCTGCGGTTGTCTTAAGCGGCTTCCCACAACCTGCTTTTGCTAGTTTTTCGTTAATTTTTTGTGGGCACAACCCAGATTCCATTTCCGCCAAAGCCTCTTCGGTTCGCTCCATTTCGTCCTGGCGCTGTCTTAGTCGTGTAAGCGTTTCTTCAGCTTCCGTCAGCGACCCGAGAGTTGAGACTGGTTCGCGCTGCCGAAGGCGTTGGGTTCGGTCCGTTGCTTTGGCCAGACGTTCGCCACGCTGCAGCGAACGCAGTCTGGTCTCAGCATCACGGACCCGCGCCTTCAGCTTTTCGATTTCCCTATGAAACGCGGCAAGGGCGGTTTCTGAATCGTCACGCTCGTCGATCATGTGCGCCAGACACTCGGCGGTTTCACGCGCCAATTGCTGTTCATCATTTTGAATTGCGATGGTGGCCCGCGCCTCCAGTTCCTCAATCTGAGCAACGAGGCGTTGATGCTGGTCTTTTTCCTGACGGTTCTGCGCAATGGCGACCGCAACCGCATGGCGTGCTGTTTTTACCGCACCGACACTGTCCCTGATTTGCTGCTGTAACAACAGCAGTGCGTGTCGGTCGACGAACTCCTGCGAACTCTGCGAAGCCGCGCCGCGCATCAGAGTCATTATTTGTTTGAACATGTCTGCGTCTCCTGTTACTTTTTATGAACATCGTTCACGATTCCAATATACGGCTCCGTGAACAGTGTTCAAGAAAAAAGTGAACGATGTTCACAGACATGGATCCCAGAATGAACAAACGGTTAATGGCGCGACAGGAAACGGCGGAGCGATTGCTGGAGGCCGCAAGAATTCGGATCTCGGGAAATGGGCTGACCGGGCTGCGTGCGCGGGATGTAACTGCGGATGCAGGTTGTGCACTGGGGATGCTCTACAAATGCTACAGCGATCTGGACACGCTGATTGACCGGGTCAACATGGGGACGCTGGTCATGCTGTTGAGCAATCTCAGGCAAGCCGTTGCCGGAACAACGGACCCCGTTGATCAACTGAAGGTGCTTGCCAAGACCTATCTGGCCTTTGCGGTTGAACACCGCAATTTATGGTCCTCGGTCTTTGAACACCGGCAGAAGGATCAAAGGCCTATTCCGCAGGACTATGTGGATGCCAATCAAAGGCTCCTTGGCGTTATTGGCGAAGCGATGGGGAAATTGAAGCCAGATATTGTGGGCGATGAACTCGATGCTCGGGTTCGAACCTATTTTGGGGCCGTACATGGTGTGGTGACGCTTGGATTGCAGGAACGCTTCGTCAGCGTTCCGACCCATCGGCTGGAACAGGAACTGGACGTTCTCGTCGATCAATTGACCCGATAAAAGCGGCGCCAATTTTCCATCGGTTAATTTCGCACTCGCCGCACTCACTATGACATATAAAGAAATCTTTATGTAGTATTGCGCTTCAATGGCGCGCCTGATAAGGCACGCCCAACTGACGCCGCATGCTTGAGTGCACACGTTTACAAGCGGCGCGCAATTCACAACAGCAATGACGCTGACCCAGCAACGAAGGAAACGTTCCCATGGCGGAATTTACCGACTACGCGGTGAAAGACCTCAGCCTGGCTGACTTTGGCCGCAAAGAAATCAATATCGCAGAGACCGAAATGCCGGGTCTAATGGCAACCCGCGAAGAATATGCCGCCAGCCAGCCGCTCAAGGGCGCACGCATTGCGGGCTCGCTGCATATGACCATTCAGACCGCCGTCCTGATTGAAACACTCATTGCATTGGGTGCGGAAGTTCGCTGGGCATCGTGCAACATTTTCTCCACGCAAGACCATGCAGCTTCTGCGATTGCCGCTGCCGGTATTCCGGTGTTCGCGCACAAGGGTGAATCCCTGGAAGAATATTGGGATTTTGCCGACCGGATTTTCTTCTTTGAAGAAGGCACGGCCAACATGATCCTCGATGATGGCGGCGATGCCACCATGTATGTGCTGCTTGGCGCGCGCGTTGAGGCCGGTGAAACCGACATCATCGAAAATCCGCAGTCGGAAGAAGAAGAATATCTCTTCGCCCAGATCAAAAAACGCATGGCCGCCTCTCCGGGCTGGTTCACCAAGCAGCGCGACGCCATTCAGGGTGTTTCTGAAGAAACCACCACCGGCGTGAACCGCCTTTATCAGCTGAAGGAAAAGGGACTCCTTCCCTTCCCGGCGATCAACGTGAATGACAGTGTCACCAAGTCGAAGTTCGACAACAAATATGGCTGTAAGGAATCGCTGGTTGACGGCATCCGCCGCGCCACCGACACAATGATGGCTGGCAAGACCGCCGTTGTTTGTGGCTATGGCGATGTGGGCAAGGGTTCTGCCGCCTCCCTGCGTGGCGCTGGCGCCCGCGTGAAAGTCACCGAAATCGATCCGATCTGTGCGCTTCAGGCCGCGATGGACGGGTTTGAAGTCTCAACGCTGGAAGATACCGTCTCCACTGCCGACATCTTCATCACGACCACCGGCAACAAGGACGTCATCCGCCTTGAACACATGCGCGACATGAAAGACATGGCGATTGTCGGCAATATCGGCCACTTCGACAATGAGATTCAGGTCGCAGGGCTGAAGAACTACAAGTGGGACAACATCAAAGATCAGGTCGACATGATCGAGTTCCCGTCGGGTAAGCGCATGATCCTTCTGTCCGAAGGCCGCTTGCTGAACCTCGGCAATGCCACCGGACACCCAAGCTTCGTGATGTCCGCCTCCTTCTCCAATCAGGTTCTGGCTCAAATCGAACTGTGGACGAAAGGCGATGCATACGACAACGACGTCTACATCCTGCCGAAACATCTCGATGAAAAGGTTGCCCGCCTGCATCTTGAAAAGATCGGCGCAAAGCTGACCGAACTTTCAAAGGATCAGGCTGACTATATCGGTGTCGAGCAGACCGGTCCGTACAAGCCGGAACATTATCGTTACTAATCCGCATCCGACTTTGTCAGGCATGGATTAGACTTCTCGCTCACGGCAACTCGAACACAGTTCGAGTGCCTTCGCGGGAGCGGCGCATAAGCGCCGGTCGGCTCTTCGCCGCCTGCGCGATTCTGAAAGACTCTGAATCACTCGAAGCAAGTTTCCGACTGAATCTTCAGTCGCAGTTGAACGCAATAAGCCGGTGGCAAACGTCATCGGCTTATTTTTTTGCTCTCCGCTTCCGATGGATTCCCGAACCGGGTAAATTGAACTGATTCGGGTTCGCGGGATTTCCGCGCGAACCAATCTTGGGGTCACAACTTATTGCGTTCGGCCTTCAGCGGGTGAGAGGACTTGCAGCATGTCGGGGCCTGGCGGCAAACCCTTGCGCGAAGCACAAAAACCAATGGAACAGGTGGCGACCAAGCCACGCAGAAAATCGGGGGGAAGAGGCATGCTGGATCGCATCAAGCGATCGCTGCATCTGGGTTGGTCTTCTCTTGCGTTTCTGGCGGGCAGCACTTCATTTGGTCTGGCAGAAACCTCCACCATTTCCATTCCCCTCCTCACCGGTCCAGGTGGCGCTTCCTTCCAGATCGTCATGTTTGCGATCTTCTCGGGTGCCGTCAGCTTTGCCCTTCTGGCCGCCACATGGCTCATCAAGGAACGCCGCAAAGTGGCGGTCGATCATGCCGAGCTGACGTCTGCCCATTTTGATCTGAAGGCCAGAAACGAACGTCTGGAAGCGCTGGTTGAGGCGAATGACCAAAGAACCGTCATTTGGAATGGTCGGGACGAGCAACCCACGATTCTGGGCTCCCTTCCCTTGTCGAGTGGCGCGCCAAATGAGGACGCCGCCTTCATTGGCTTCGGAAAATGGATGAAGCCGGAGTCTGCCGCTGCTTTTGATCACGCCGCAGACCGGCTCCGCAAGAATGCAGAAGCGTTTGATCTGACAATAGAAACCCAGCGCTCGGTGGTTCTGGAAGTGCAGGGGCGTACATCCGGCGGCATGGCATTCGTCCGCTTCGTTTCCCTGCAGGGAGAACGGGCGGCACTTGCCAAGCTCCAATCCGAGCACAAAAGTCTCGCAAATCAGTTTGATATTCTGCGCGCGTTGCATCTGGCCTTTCCGTTTCCGGCCTGGATGCGCGACGCAAATGGAAAACTTGCATGGGTGAATAATGCCTATGCCACTGCGGTCGACGCCGAGAATGATGAGGCAGCACGGCAAAACCAGATAGAGCTTCTGGACACCGGTTCGCGACAGATCGCACATAGCCTGCAGCAGGAAGGGCGCCCCTATGTCCAAAGGGCGCCGGTCACGGTTTCCGGTGATCGCCGGTTGATGCAGATCGTCGACATTTCCACGCCGGAAGGTGGTGCGGGGGTCGCAATCGATTTAAGTGAAATCGATCTTGTGCAGGCGACGCTGAAGAAAACCATCGAAGCCCATGCCCAGACCCTCGACAATCTAGCAACAGCGGTAGCGATTTTCGATGGGTCAAAGCATCTGAAATTCTACAACTCAGCCTTTCAGCGGCTGTGGGGTCTCGACCCGGCCTTTCTTGACGAAGAACCTGACTTTTCCAGCGTCATGGAAAAGCTGCGCGAAACCCGCAAGCTGGAAGAGCGTGCCGACTTCCGCAAATGGGTTGCGGGTCTGGCGGCTGTCCACATGGCGGTTGAACCCGACATGCACGACTGGCATCTTCCTGACGGCAAAGCTTTGCGCGTGGTGGCCAATCCCCATTCTCAGGGAGGTGTGACCTGGGTCTATGAAGATGTGAGCGAAATGCTGGCGCTGGAAAGCAGCTACAATGCGATGAGCCAGGTGCAGTCCGTTACCCTCGATCATCTGGCCGAAGCCGTGATCGTGTTTGGCTCGGACGGCAAGCTGAAGCTCTTCAACCCGCCGCTACAATCGATCTGGCGATTGCTCGCGGAAGACCTTGCAGAGGGAACGCATGTTTCCGAGTTCATTCGCATCTGTCGGCCACTAACGGCCAATGGCGATGAATGGGACGTTGTCCAGCGCCAGATCACCGGGTCTGCCGAGCAGCGCGAAACCGTGTCCGGTCGTTTTGAGCAAAATGGCAACAATGTCATCGACTACGCGCTTGTTCCGCTGCCGAATGGTCAGTTCATGATCACATTTGTTGATGTGACCGACAGTGTGGAAATCGAAAAAGCGCTGAAAGAACGCAATGTTGCGCTGGAAGCCGCGCATCGCATCAAGAGTGCGTTCGTGGAACATGTTTCCTATGAGTTGCGCACACCGCTGACCAACATCATCGGTTTTTCCGAAATGCTGGAGAACCCGGATATTGGTTCGCTGAACAGCACGCAGAAAGACTATCTGAACAACATTCTGCATTCGTCGTCTGTACTTCTATCCATCGTCAACAATATCCTTGATCTCGCCTCCATTGATGCCGGTACCGTGGATCTGGAGTTCGAAACCGTTTCGGTTCAGGAAATTGTTTCTGCTGCCGAAGAGAGCGTAAAAGATCATGTAACCGGGCGGTCTCTACGCCTCGACATTGAGGTTCCAGCAGACGCCGGAGAATTCCGTGTGGACGAAAAACGGGTCCGGCAGATCCTGTTCAATCTTTTGACGAACTCGGTCAAGTTCACCCCGGATGGCGGCTGGATATCCCTGATCTGCGAGCCAAGTGAAGAGGCGGTGACGTTCCGCCTTGCAGATTCCGGGCCCGGCATTTCGAAAGAAGAGCGCGATCAGATTTTCGGTCGCTTCGAGAGCAAGTCCAAAGGCAACACAAGAGGCGGTGCCGGGCTTGGCCTTTCGATCGTGCAGAGTTTCGTCGATCTGCATGGCGGTGAAATCGCCTTTGATGAATCCGTCAAACAGGGCACCACAATCGTCATGACCCTGCCGCGCAATCCGCAGGCCGCCGAGAAAGCAGCCTGACCGAATGAACAACGCGTGGCGCACCCGGCTCCGCGGGCTCGCAGAGACGAAAGGGTTCGCACAATCTTTGGCACTGGCGCTCCAACCGGGAGACACGGTCTGTCTTGAGGGTGATCTTGGCGTCGGCAAATCGGTAGTTGCCCGCTGTATTGTTCAGACGCTGATGGCCGATGCATCGCTTGAAGTGCCAAGCCCGACATTCTCAATCGTCCAGCCCTATGAAAGCGCAAATTCAAAATACGCGATCAGCCATTTCGATCTATATCGGCTATTCGGGGCAGACGAACTGGAAGAAGTCGAGTTTTCAGATGCGATTGGTCGCGACATCTGTCTCATCGAATGGCCGGATCGGGCGGAGGAACTTCTACCGCAGGATCGCATCCTGCTTGAAATCGAGATTGCTTCGGCGGATGAGCGTTCAATATGCGTTTCCGCACCAGCAGATTTCCATCGCCGCTTGAGACGCACGATCGCGGCAGGTTCGTTCCTGTATCGCCATTGGGGAAGCGGTACCTTTCGGGCACCAATGTCCGGAGACGCTTCTGCCCGGCGTTACGAAACAGTGCGTCATGTGGGCGAGGATCAGCGCATTCTGATGGATGCGCCTGCAATTGATGAGGCATCCGTCAGCGCGTCGGCTCTCGACTACATGAAGCGGGCCAACATCACCCGCAATGTCTCGGCCTTCATCTCCATCGACCAGCTTTTGCGCTCGCACGGATTTAAAGCACCACAGATTTTTGCCGAGGATCAAGACCAGGGTTTTCTGCTTCTTGAAGATCTGGGGTCGCAGGGACTTTTGGACGAAGATCGTTCGCCAATCGAAAAACGGTATGAAACTGCTGCGCGCTTTCTGGCGCACTTTCATCAAAGCATGCTGAACCGGAATGAGGACACGCTAAATCAATCCGGGATTCCCGCCTATGATCGCGAAGCCATGTTGTGCGAACTGGCCCTCTATCCGGATTGGTTTTTGCCAAATAACCAATCGTTTGACCGGGAAGCGTTCGTGAGCGGTTGGCAACGGCTGATTGCGATTCTGTGGGACGATCCGCCGGTCATCGTCCTGCGGGATTACCACTCTCCAAATATCCTGTGGCAGCCGGAGGCAACAGGTGTTGTGGATCAGATCGGCCTGATCGATTTTCAGGACGCATTGCTCGGACCGTCCACCTACGACCTTGCATCCCTCATTCAGGACGCACGCATCGATATCGCACCCGCCATGCAAGAGGCCCTTGTTGAGGCCTACCTCGACGAAACCGCGAAGCTGAGCGGTACAGTCAATGCAGAGAAGTTTCGGCGATCGCTCGCCATTTCCGGCGCGCAACGAAACACCAAAATCCTCGGCGGATTCGTGCGGCTGAGCAAGCGGGATGGCAAGAATCAATATCTGCCGCGCATTCCAGCCATCATGACCTATCTGCGGCAATCGCTCTCGCACCCTGTGTTTGACGAGCTGAGGCCGATTTATGAAACTGCCTTCCGTCAGCACGACACCGGAGATGCGAGTGCGAACGCCTGATCAAATTGCTGCCGGCAACGTTTCTGCCAGCACTGTGCCTGACCGAGCCATGGTGCTCGCGGCAGGGTTTGGAAAACGCATGCATCCTCTCACCCTGGAGCGCCCGAAACCGCTGATCAAGGTGGCAGGGAAAACGCTGCTTGATCATGCACTTGATGCGCTCGAGCGCTCCGGTATTGAGCATGCGATCGTCAACACGCACTATCTGGCGCAACAGATCAGCGACCATGTGAAAACTCGCCAGGTTCCTCGTGTTTCGATCTCGCATGAAGAGGATCATATCCTCGATTCCGGCGGCGGCGTGAAACAGGCCCTGTCATTGCTGGGGGAAATCCCGTTTCTGGTCCTCAACGCGGATACATTCTGGCAGGATGCTGACCATTCCAATCTGGATGCGTTTCGCGCGTTTTGGGACCCATCCATCATGGATGTGCTGTTGTTGCTGTCACCGATGAAGCGTGCCGTTGGCTTCGATGGTTCAGGAGATTTCTACCGCTCGCCCGATGGCCGTTTGCGACGGCGCGGCGGGGCTGATGCCGCACCGTTTGCCTATGCCGGCGCCGCAATATTCAAGCCCGACCTTTTCCACGGGATCGCCGAGAGCGTGTTTTCACTCAACAGGATTTTTGATGACTGCATTGCTTCTGGAACCCTATTTGGGTTGCCGCTCGATGGTCTGTGGCTTCACGTTGGAACCCCCGATGCCATTGACCTGGCCGAAGACGCCCTGAAAAACATTGGGCTGCCGGGGTGAGCCTCCGTCACCCCAATGTTTATTCCATTCCCCCGGGTGTGCAGTTTCTGCCGACGCTGGTTGACGCGGTTCTGGATGGCAGCCTGACGGGCGAGCCCATATCGGCGGACAATCCGTTTGGTCTTGCTGATCTGACGATTTATCTCCCGACCCGGCGCGCGGGGCGTTCCCTGCAACAGGAGTTTATTCGCCGCGCACCGTCACAGACCACTCTACTTCCGCGAATTCACACGCTTGGCGACCTTCAGGAGAATGATACTGAATTCTCACTAGGTAGTGGTATGCGCCAGCCTCAACCGGAACCGGTCTCTTCCCTGCATCGCAGGATGAAACTGTCGGAGTTGCTCCTGCAATGGATCCAGAACATCGGCGAGGATGCGCAAGCACTTTATCCCGATGAAGGTCTGACCGTTCCCGAAAGTGTGACCGACGCCCTGTGGCTGGCTGGTGACCTGACGAGCCTCATGGACAGTCTGACGCTTGAGGAAATCGACCCGGCAAAGCTGAAATCGATTGCCACTGACGAACACGCAGCCTGGTGGAAACTCACTTTTGAGTTTCTCAATGTCGCGCTGGAAAAATGGCCCGACGAACTGGCCGCACTGGACAAGTCCGATCCGATGGTGTCGCGTGTTGAAGCGCTGAACCGGCAGGCCAGACTCTATCTGAATCAGCCACCGCGTGGGCCGGTGATTGCAGCGGGCTCCACAGGGTCTATTCCGGCAACGGCTCGGCTTTTGAAAACCATAGCAGAACGGGATCAGGGGGCGGTGGTCCTGCCGGGGCTTGATCGGGATGCCGACGGCACCGTGTGGTCAATGCTGAGCGGTGAGCGAGAAGGGCCTTCCACCGTCAGCCACCCCCAGTTCGGACTGTCGCGTCTGCTCGATCACCTTGGTCTGGATCGCGCCTCAGTGCACCACATTGGGCCGGGTTTGAGTTCTCAACAACGTCAGCGGGAGCAAATGGTTTCGCGGGCTCTTCTACCTGCCGAAGCCACGGAACAATGGGCCGTTGCACCATCTGATTCTGATGAATTCGATATCGGCTCAGGGTTTGATGGTGTCTCGCTCATTGAGGCCACAACAGAGGCTCAGGAAGCCCAGGCAATCGCGGTGGCCATTCGCGATGCGCTGGAAGAACCCGACGTTCGGATTGCGTTGATCACGCCGGACCGTGTGTTGGCACGACGGGTCTCAGCAGAACTCAGACGGTTCGACATCATGGTCGACGACTCGGCCGGGGTTCCGCTGTGGCGCACACCGGAAGGCCGGTTTCTGCGACAATTATTGTCCGCTGCCATCTCCCCAGATGATCACATCAATCTCGCCTCCTTGCTGAAGAACCCTCTCTTTATACCAGAGGGACACGGACCATTGGCACAAGATGCAGTGGATGCGTTTGAACTGATTGTTCTGCGTGGTCAGATTGAGCGGGTCGGTGGGCAGTCGTTCGCGGGGCGACTAAAACGGCGGCGCGATCAGGAACAGCAGAGCGGGCACGTCCCGAAAGCTGTTGCGAGACTTTCCCCGACGCAATGGGATGAGGCAGAGGCTATCGCAATAGCCATCGATGACGTGGTGGCCGCCTTCCAGATGCCAACTCTGCCAGGGGATGAAGTCGCGCTGCCACACTGGGCGCAGCAGACCAGCAATCTGATTGATCAGACCACCGCAGCTCAGCCGGGCACAAATGCCACCAACCCGACGCTGCATCTGATTGTAGAACAGCTTGAAGAGCTTGAAATCAGCAATACAAAAGTCCGGTGCACCGCGGCCGAATGGGTCGGGACACTCGAAGCCGCCATCGGTGGCGATGCGGTCCGCAGCACAATCCCAACTGATGGTCGGGTGTCAGTCTGGGGTCCACTTGAAGCGCGATTGCAGTCGGTGGATGTCGCGGTGCTTGGTGGCCTCAACGAAGGAACGTGGCCGGGAACGGCGCGCAACGACCCGTTTCTTTCCCGCACCATGAAGCGAGAGATTGGGCTTGATCCTCCTGAACGGCGCATTGGTCTGTCGGCACACGATTTTCAGATGGCGCTTGGCACGGCAAAGGTCGTTTTGTCCCGTGCGAAACGGATTGAGCACAAGCCAACCATTGCCTCACGCTGGCTGCAGAGGCTGCTGGCTGTGGCGGGCGACAAACGCGCACAGGTCATGCACCATCGAGGACAAAAATACCTGCAAATCGCAAAGCATCTCGATACGGCAGGCCCGGGCAAAGAAAATCCTACCCCTGCATTGACGGTTCGACCCGCTCCAAGGCCACCAGTTGAAGCGCGGCCTCAATCCTATTCGATCACCGAAATCGAAACGCTAATCCGTGACCCTTATGCAGTCTATGCCCGGCGCGTTCTGGATCTTGCGCCTTTGGACGCGTTGGTACGCGATGCTGATGCGCGCGAAAAAGGCACGCTTTTCCATGCAATTCTTGAGCTCTATGGCAAATGCGGCATTCCAGCCAACGAGGCTCAGGCAATTGAATGGCTGAAGAGAGCTGCAAGAGAGGTGTTTGAACAAAGCACGCTCCCCGCCGCAACTTTGGCGGTCTGGCGGGAGGGATTTGATCAAATGCTTCCTCTCTTCGCGAATTGGGATGCCGAGCGGAGCGTGAACGTTCAGCAATCCCACTTCGAACTCAGTGGTTCTGTCGAGATTGGCGACAACGGAACCACACTACGCGGACGCGCTGACCGGATCGACAGGATGAAAGACGGCTCAATTGCCCTCATCGATTTCAAAACCGGCTCCAATCCGACAAAACAGCAGGCCAACAGCCTTCTTGCACCGCAATTGCCTTTGGAAGGTGCCATGGTCATGCGCGGGGCGTTTAGAGAGATTGAACCGGCACCTGTTAGCGAACTGGCCTATGTTCGCTTGCGACCGGCAGCGACACTCGGTGTGGACAGGCTGGGAAAGTCGGACACCGAAAATCTGAACGATTTCTGTTCTGAAGCATGGGCATCGCTCACAGAACTCATGAACGCCTATCGTGAGGCCTCGACACCTTTTGTGTCACGGGCCCGTCCGTTGCGGCAATCGGCGTTCAATGGAGATTATGACCATCTGGCGCGGGCGCGCGAATGGTCCACGGCTCCGGATGGGGAGAGCGAATGAACGCAGCCCCTCCCTTAAAACGAGAGCCAAAGATACCACCGGCAACTTTGGAGGCGCAGGCGAGTGCTTCCAATCCTCAATTGTCGGCATGGGTCAGTGCCAATGCGGGATCGGGCAAGACATTTGTTTTATCGCGACGTGTCGTTCGGCTTCTGCTTGGAACCAATCGAACGCCCGGCTGTGATCCGGCAAAGATATTGTGCCTGACATTTACGAATGCTGCCGCGGCAGAAATGGCCAATCGGGTATTTGGCATTTTGCGCGAAATGGCATTTGCCAGTGATGAGGATCTGAACAGCAAGATCGCCGACATTACAGGTGAACCGGCGAGCGCTGATCTCAGGCGGCGTGCTCGGCGATTGTTCGCGGAAGCGTTGGAAACTCCTGGCGGGCTGAAAATTCAAACCATCCATGGGTTTTGCGAAGCCTTGCTTCACCAGTTTCCGCTGGAGGCCAATGTTCCAAGCCAGTTTCAGGTGCTTGATGGCGCGATGCAGGCAGAGTTTATGCGGGACGCGCGCCATCAGCTTTATCTGCAACTGGATCGCGATCCCCAAGGCGAAACGGCGACAGCAATTCGATCATTGCTGCGCCAACTTGGTGAATTCACATTTGAAACTCTTATCGATGAAATCGTTGGCAAGAGTGACGCACTGAGCAACTGGTTGGCAGTAGAAGGCGGCGCACAGCCTTGCTTCGAAGCCCTTCGAGACAGTTCCGGCCTGCCTGACAATCTCAACCGGGATGGATTGCTCGCACAGGATATGGAACGGCTGACGCTTGCCGGAAAATCGGCAGACTGGCTCGCCTCCTTGAACAACGAAGCCCGCGCGGCCGGTTCCCCGACAGACGCAAAGCTGGCAAATGCGATTGAGACGTATGCGCAATCAAAGTCGGCGCAAGAGGCATTCGATGCGCTGTGCGTCCATCTGTTGCGTGCGGACGATGTGCCAAAAGCTGACAAGGGTGTCGCAACGAAAGCGCTGCGGGAAAATGTCCCTGCGCTGACCGAGCTGCTTCATGAAACAGCAAATTCAGTCGCTGCCATCGTTGATCGGCTCAAGCTCTTCGATCTGCTTCAATTGACACGATCCATGCTGGGGGTCGCCGATCAACTGATCGGTTCTTATTGGCACATGAAGAGGCGTGCAGGCTATCTCGATTTTCAGGATCTGATCACCAAAACATCCGAACTCCTCAACCGGGGCGATACAAGGTTCTGGATTCAGTACAAGCTCGATCACGGCATTGATCATGTGCTGGTGGACGAAGCGCAGGACACCAGCCCGCAGCAATGGGCCATTGTAAACGCTCTTACCGAGGACTTTTTTTCCGGGCTTTCCGCACGCACGAACACGCGGACGGTTTTTGCCGTGGGAGATGAAAAGCAGTCCATCTATTCGTTTCAGGGCGCGCGGCCCGAAATGTTCGACCGCCAGCGTCAAAGGGTGCAGGACAGTGCCAGACACAGCGACCGTCAGTTCAAGGCGCTTCAACTGAACCTGTCGTTTCGATCTGTGGCAGATGTTCTGGAGGCTGTGGATGATGTCTTTGCCAATCCACAAAACAGCACGGGATTGAGCAGCAGCGGTGAGAAAACCGTGCACGAATCCCTGCGCGAATCCGATTCCGGTTTTGTGGACATCTGGCCATCATTGCCCACCACGCCTGCTTCCCTTCCCGATGATTGGCTATTGCCGCTTGATCACGTGGTTCCAGACCATCCAAGTCTCGTTCTTGCGCGGCGCATTGCCCTTCAGATTTCGCATTGGCTTAAAGATAACGACCGCCTAGCGGCCTCAGACGGTCCCATCAAACCCGGCGATATTCTGATACTCGTGCGCAAGCGTGACCGATTTTTTGATGCACTTAATACTGAACTCAAACGCCTTGATGTGCCGGTCGCCGGTTCAGACCGTTTGCGCCTTGGTGAACACATAATCGTCGACGATCTGCTGGCGCTGGCGCGGTTTGCACTGCTTCCTCATGATGATCTTTCTCTGGCCGCAGCCCTTAAGTCACCGCTGTTTGGGTTAAGCGAGGATGAGCTTTACGACCTGTGCGCAGACAGGGGCGATGAAACGCTTTTTCAATCCATTCTTGAGGCGGCAAAACAAAGTCACCCGCACAAGCCGCTTGCCGAGAGACTGACGACCTATGTGGGATTGGCACGCGAAGTCTCGGTCTACGATTTTTTCGCAGCGGTTTTGGTCGAAGCTGAAGGGCGCACAAAATTCATTCAGCAGTTTGGCAATGAAGCTCAGGACGTACTCGACGGGTTCATTGTCGAAGCCATTCAGTTCGATCGTGGGCCGCGAGCGTCGCTGCAGGCCTTTGTGGAACAGATGGCGGCGACTTCGCTTGATATCAAACGCGAGTTCGACACCAATCAGAACGAAGTTCGCATCATGACGGTGCACGCGGCCAAGGGGCTGGAAGCCCCAATTGTTTTTCTTGTGGACAGCGGTGCGCCACCCTACACGGCTCGCCACCTGCCGAAGCTCATCGAGCGCACCGCCGCAGTTGACGAGTTCGAACAATCAACCGTTGAAGAATTTATCGTTCTGCCCAACAAGAAGATGGCCGATTCCAGCCTGTCGAAGAGCCTGGAGGCAATCGAAGCCGCCGCCTGCGAGGAGTATCAACGACTGCTATATGTCGCCATGACCCGTGCCGCAGACCGGCTCATCTTGTGCGGGTACCATCCGCGCGAGGTGCAGAACGAAAGAGCCTGGCACCAGATCATCAGCGACGCGTTAATCCCGCAGTCGGAAGAACTGCCTGCCTTTGATGGAGATGGCGAGATCTGGCGGTATCGCAAAACACCGCGAGGTGTCGTGGATACGCAATCCGCCAAAACTCCAGTCGCCGAAACGGCGCTGCCGCTTCCCGATTGGGTTCAAAACCTGACGCCCGTCGGCCTGTCTGCGCGTTCAAGGTCCGATGGAACGCAATCTGCGGTCCAATCACCGCAACCAATGCCTGACGCAGCGATAGGGTCACCCAACTCAGAGGCGGCGCGGCGTGGGGAAGCGGTGCACGCGCTCTTGCAACTCTTACCGGAAACAATGCCATCTGATCAGATGGCACTCGAAACGACAGCGCGTCAGTTGCTTGAGCAGGGATTCTCTGATCTTTCACCAGAGGTGGGTGAAGATGTGCTGGATGAGTTTCTTGACGTTGTTCAGTCCGACACGCTGAAGAAGCTTCTGGCACTTGGACAATCCCGGGCGGAAGTTGAGATTGGGGCGTTGGATGACGAGGCGTCGGTGGCGACCAATGCCAGTGATTTAAAGATGGCGAGAATTGATCGCCTGATCGTGAACGGTGATGATCTGTGGATTGTGGATTTTAAAACCGACCGTTTTCCACCTACTGATGCGGCACAGATTCCGCATCGGTATCGAGACCAGTTGAACCGTTATAAGCATCTGATCGGCAAGATTTTTCCGGAAAAAACAATTCACCCGCTGATCTATTGGACCCACTCGAACAGCCTCAGTTTCGTTGATCAGAATGCAAGCCTTCCGGAGGTGTAAGCCTGCTTTACCGGGCCTGAGGTTTCTTGACCGGACCGTCCGTCATACCTACCTTCACGACAACCCAATGACGAATCGTGGCCGGACTGACTGACCGGCGAATCCGGAGACAAATATGGCAACTGTCGCAATCGACTCGAACAATTTCGAATCTGATGTATTGAAATCCAGCGAACCTGTGGTGGTGGACTTCTGGGCCGAATGGTGCGGACCCTGCAAAATGATCGCTCCAAGCCTGGAAGAACTGTCCGATGAAATGCAGGGCAAGGTGAAGATTGCCAAGCTCAATATGGACGACAATCCGGACCTTGCAGCCCAGTACGGAGTGCGCTCCATTCCCACATTGCTGATGTTCAAGGATGGCGAACCCGTTGCCATTCAGGTGGGTGCAGCGCCAAAGAGCAAGCTCAGCGACTGGATCAATTCCTCAATCTGATAGTGAGTGACTGCTGAAAAAGATGAGGGCGTTTCCCGCCGGGAAACGCCCTTTGTTTATGCGCGCTGATTGTTACACCTATCGACGGCGGCGGTCCGACGGCGGTTGAAACGCTATTTTTGAGTGATATTCGCAGTAGGGTTTTCCCTCTTTCGTTTGGTGACCACAGAAATGGAAATCGGTGTTCTGTGGATCACCCGTAGGCCATTTGCAGGTGGATTCATTCAATTCCAGCAGCTTCAGACGCTTTGACATTGGCACCACAACGTCTTCTGCGGGCTTGTGTTCAAATTCGGCAACAGCATCCACTTCCACCTTGAGCGCGGTGGCGCCCACGGTTCGCGTTGTGGTGCGGGTTGTGCGACTGGAATACGACCGGGTCGTTGCCTTGCGTTTTGGCCGGGAAATGGATGGATTTGCAGGCTTGGCACGTCCAGACAATCCCAAACGGTGCACTTTTCCGATCACCGCATTGCGGGTCACGCCGCCCAGATCTGCCGCGATCTGACTTGCGCTCAACCCTTCCGCCCAGAGCTTGCTTAGCCGCGCTACTCTTTCATCCGTCCATGACATATGGTGTTCCTGCCGCCTGTTAAATTGAATCCAGCCTCGTTCCGCTAAGCGCCGTGCGCCGCGGTTGAAATGATCAGATTGACTGGATCGCCGCCCATTTCTGTTGCTCAGGCAATTTACAATGGTGCTTGACTCGCCGACAAGAGTCCGCGCTGCAGGACGAATCATTTTTTCACTTTGTCCCCAACTCATGGAATCCTGTGCTCCGGAAGCGCTGATTTCTGTGGACTGGGGCATGGAATTTCCCATTTGGCATTGCCGGGTTTTTGGATTGACCAGGCTTTTTTGATCTGCGTTGACACGTCACCGGCATTCCGTGATAGAATGTTTCAGCGCCGCCCTCGGATCAGGACCCAGAGCGGTGTTTTACGTTTTGGCTGGTGAAATTAGACAGCCATCCTGATTGGCCCCGAAATTTCACACCCTTGGAGAAATCGCGATATGAGCGCGCAGGACACCTCATCCCCCATTTTCGGAACATTTGCCCGGGCACCGGTTGCCTTTGTCCGAGGTGAGGGCGTGCGACTGTTCACCGAAAGCGGCGATGACTATCTCGATTTTGCCGCCGGCATCGCAGTGAACTCGCTGGGTCATTGCCATCCGCGTCTAACGGAAGCGCTCCATAAACAGGTCGACAGCCTGTGGCACGTGTCGAACCTTTATGGGATTCCCGGACAGGAAGAGCTTGGCCAGAAGCTGATCGACAACACATTTGCCGACAAGGTGTTCTTCACAAACTCTGGTGCCGAGGCGATTGAATGCGCCATCAAAACCGCACGCCGCTATCACTGGGCACGCGGCGACGCTGAGCGTGTCAACATCATCACGTTCGACGGCGCGTTCCACGGTCGCACGCTTGCAACCATCGCTGCCGGTGGTCAGGAAAAATACCTTGAAGGCTTTGGCCCAAAAGCCGGTGGTTTCGTACAGGTGGAACTGGACGACGAGGATGGATTGAGCGCAGCCATCAAGGACCCGGAAGCCGCCGCCATCCTCATTGAGCCGATTATGGGCGAAGGCGGGATCCATGATGTGCCGCATCATGTTCTGAAGGCATTGCGCGCCATGTGCGACGAGAGCGGCCTTCTGTTAATATTTGACGAGATCCAGACGGGCGTTGGGCGAACCGGAAAACTCTTTGCGCACGAATGGACGGGTATTTCCCCCGACATCATGGCCATCGCCAAAGGAATAGGCGGCGGGTTTCCGGTTGGTGCCTGTCTTGCAACTGCTGAGGCCTGTGGTGCCATGGTTCCAGGAACCCATGGCACCACGTTCGGCGGCAACCCGCTGGCCATGGCCGTTGGCGGCGCTGTCATGGATGTTGTGACAGAGCCCGGCTTCCTTGACGAGGTGGCAAGCAAGGGTCTTCTCCTGAAGCAAAAGCTCGCTGCATTGGTTGACAGCCATTCAGACCGGCTGGAACTGGTCCGCGGTCAAGGGCTGATGCTTGGGCTGAAATGCAAAACACCCAATGTCGAAATCGGCAACGCGTTTCGCGATGCGGGTGTCCTGACCGTTCCTGCGGGCGACAACACAGTTCGTCTGCTGCCCCCTTTGATTGTGACGGAAGACGATATCTCCGAAGCCATTGAGAAAATGGATGTGGCATTGTCCCAAATGCCGACGACCAAGGGAGAAGAGGCCGCATGATGCCCCAGGATTGGAACCACTTTCTGGACCTCTCTCAGGTTTCACCGTCTGATTTGCGCAGCATTATCGACAATGCCGCAGCGCTGCGCACCGGAACGCTGAGCGGTGGCGACAGCAAGCCGCTGGCTGGCAAATATCTTGCCATGATATTTGACAAGCCTTCGACCAGAACGCGCGTGTCGTTTGAGGTTGGCATTCGCCAGTTGGGCGGCGAGGCGATCATTCTGGACAGTTCAGGTTCGCAAATGGGGCGTGGGGAATCCGTTGCCGATACGGCGCGTGTGCTGTCACGGTATGTGGACGCGATCATGATCCGGACCGACAGCCACAGCCGACTGCTGGGTCTTGCAGAACATGCAACCGTTCCGGTGATCAATGGTCTGACGGATGACACCCATCCCTGCCAACTCATGGCTGATATTCTGACTTTCGAGCAGCACAAGGGCGCGGTAAACGGTAAAACCATCGCCTGGACGGGTGATAGCAACAATGTGCTCAATTCCATGGCGGAAGCGGCAGCCTTGTTCAAGTTCCGCCTGAAGGTTGCAACCCCGCAGTCTCGCCCACCGGACGAACGATTCTTCAGTTGGGCGCAGCAGCGTGGTGCCAACATCTATATTGCTGAAAATGCCGAGGACGCCGTCACTGACGCTGACTGTGTGATCACTGACACTTGGGTCTCAATGGGCCAGGAAGCAAACGCTGCCGACAAAAGCGCGTTTCTGCCGTACCAGGTGAATGAAGAGCTGATGGCCAAGGCAAAGCCGGGCGCAATTTTCATGCACTGCCTTCCCGCCAAACGCGGACTTGAGGTGACGGATGAAGTCATGGATGGTCCGGCATCGGTGGTGTTCGACGAGGCCGAAAACCGCCTTCATGTTCAAAAGAGCATTCTGCTTTGGTGCATGAACGCCCATTAAAACAATTGATACAGACGGGGTTGCGACCCCACCGTTCAGACAGGCAATCAAAATGACAGGTGATGACACCGTCACGCCGTTCCAGATCGACGGTCTGGAATCGCGTGGAAGAATTGTTCGCATGGGTCCGCAGATCGACAAGATGCTGCGCGGGCACAATTATCCGGAAGTCGTTGGGCGACTGCTGGCGGAGGTGACCTGCCTCACGCTGCTGCTTGGATCGTCCTTAAAGTTTGAAGGCAAGTTTATCCTACAGGTTCAGTCAGACGGGCCGGTATCCCTTGTGGTTGTCGATTTTCGCACACCGGGCAATGTGCGCGGTTATGCGCGATTTGACGAAGAGCAGCTAGGGCAACTGTCCGACGATCAGCTTGCCGATCCCATGGCGATGCTGGGAGCAGGTACCATTGCCATGACGATTGATCAGGGGCCACACACGAGCCGTTATCAGGGCATCGTGGCGCTTGACGGCACATCGCTTGAGGATGTGGCGCAAACCTACTTTGCCCAATCAGAGCAGATTCCCACCCGCTTCAAACTGGCCGTCGCCCAGCACATTTCCCGCAGAGAAGATGGCACGCTCAACACAAGCTGGCGCGCTGGCGGTGTACAGCTTCAATTCCTGCCGCGCAGCACAGTGGCCCAGCCGGCTCGCGAATTACCGGGTGATGGTTCAAGCGTGGTCGCGCAGCTTGAAGAGGATATCGATGATCGCTGGGTGGAAGCCGCATCGCTGTTGGGTACTGTTCAGGACGACGAACTGACCGATCCTGCCATCAGCCCGAAAGACCTTATCTTCAGGCTGTTCAACGAGCATGATCAGCTTGTCTTTGAGCCCGTTGACGTCGCCAATGTGTGCTCATGCTCTGTCGAGAGCATTGAAAAAGTGCTCGCGTCATTCAGCGCCGAAGAGCGCGCTGGCTGCGTGGAAGATGGTTCAATTCAGGTCAAATGTGAGTTTTGCGGCACCAGTTACAGCTTTGATCCCAAACAGTTTTGACAATTCGTCATTGGACGCAAGTCCGGTCAGATTGCCAAACCGTAACTTGTTTGGAACCAGTCCAGTCTAATATACTGGTTTTAACCGGTACTGAGATCGATGCTTGATAAAACCAACCAGCAAAGAACAGTGCTTCTGCCACAGCAGGAGCGTCCTGCCCGACCCATGACGGTCTGGCGGGCGATCTGGCTGGTCATCAAGGGCGGATTGCAGCTCATTCTCATGGCAGCGGTGCTGTTTGGCTCCTATCTCGCCATGGAACGCCTGGTGGACCAAAAGGCGCCGCCCCGTAAAAGGCCGGCGTTCAAGACGATCCACACGGTCGACAGCCTGAAGGTGGCCAAGTCCGATCATCAGCCAAGCTTCATATCCTATGGTCAGGTGGTTGCGGCACGGATCGTAGATTTGCGTTCGTTGGTGTCAGGACAGGCTGTGGCGGTCAGCAAGAACCTGCGCGTTGGCGGACGGGTTGAACAGGGTGAGCCGCTCGTAGAAATCGACGATTTCAATTTCCTGGGCGGTCTGCGCGAAGCGGAAGCCAATCTGGCGGAAGCCAAGGCCCGGGTGGAAGAGAGCAAAGCCCGCATCGCCACCGAAAAAGCCAAGCTCACCAGTATGGTAGAGCAACTTCAGTTTGGTGAAAAAGATCTGGAACGCGCCCGCGCCCTGCGGGAGCGCGGAACCCTGACGGAACAGCAGGTGGAAAGCCGCAATCTGGTGGTTAGCCAGCGCAGGCAAAATGTCATCACCTCGCGAAACACGATCAAGGTTGAGGAAGCACGCCTCAATCAACAGGAAGCCGCGCTGAAACGGTTGAACTGGCGCGTTGAACAGGCCAAGCGAAACCTCGAAAATACGGTCCTGAAAGCGCCATTTACAGGCGTTGTGCGCTCCCAGGCCGTCGAGATCGGCCGCATGCTGAGCGCCAATGATGTTGTCGTCTCGCTCTATCAGGAAAACGCTTTCGAGGTACGTTTCACATTGACCGATGCGCAGTTCGGACGCCTGCAGAATGGCAATGAAGAAGTGGTTGGACGGTCTGCCCGGGTGATCTGGACAGTGGGTGGACAGGAAATCCGCTATGACGCCGAGATCGACCGCATAGGCGCAGAGATCAATTCCTCCCGCGGTGGTGTTGAGGTTTTTGCCCGCATTACAAAAGGCGGGCCGCGCAGCCTGCGACCCGGCGCGTTTGTGGAACTGCTGGTTGCCGATTCAAAATTTGAGAACATGGCCAGCATTCCGGAGACATCGCTCTACGAGGGCAAGCATGTTTTCAAAATCGTGGAAGGGTCGCTAAAGAAAACGCCGGTCACGGTTGCCGGATATGATGACGACAAGGTTATCATTTCCAAAGGCCTCGCCACTGGGGATGAGATTCTGGTCACCCGGCTTTCTGAGGCAGGTGACGGTCTGGCAGTGCGCAGCGAAGCGGCGGCCAACGCACCAAGGGCTTCTGACAGACCTGCCGGACGGGGCGCCCAGGGGCGGCCATCCAAAGAGTTCATCGCGAAAGTTCTGCGGTCGGAAAAACTCACATTAGCCCAATGGCGCGCAAAACCAATCGAAGAGCGCCGCAAGATCATCCAGCGCCATCGCACAGCACAGAATAATTAGCATGGCCATCGGCAGCAACATTGTTGACAGCGGCAACGGGCTCATCAGCCTGTTTGTGCGACACCGCAATGCTGCAAATCTGTTGATGGCGCTGATGGTCATTTTCGGTGTGTTCTCACTCGGCAAGATCAACACCCAGTTCTTCCCCACCACCGAGATACCGGTTGTGACGGTTTCCGTCAGTTGGCCTGGCGCGAGCGCTGAAGATGTGGAAAGCAATATTCTGCAGGTTATTGAGCCGGAACTGCGGTTCATCGATGGTGTGGACAGGCTCACAGCACGAGCGCGGGAAGGCATTGCCTCGATTGGCGTCGAGTTCGAACAGGGCGCCGACATGCAAAAAGGCTTTGGCGATGTGGAAACCGCCGTCAAAGCAATTAGCAATCTCCCCGAAGACGCCGAAACACCCAAGGTTAAACAGGCACAGTTTTTTGACCGCGTGGCACGACTGGCCATCACAGGCAACGTGTCTGAGAATATTCTTCGCTATTACGCCAAGAAGATACGCGATGACCTGATTGCGCGAGGCATCGATAAGGTCTCGTTCATCGGCATGCGCACGCCGGAACTCAAGGTGAAGGTCCCCGAGCGCGAACTGCGCCGACTTGAACTCACCGTTTCCGACATCTCCCGCTCAATCAACAGCAACAGTCGTGACCTGCCGTCCGGCCAGATGGAAGGGAAGGTCGAAAAGCAACTGCGTGCCATCGCCGATGTCAAATCCCCTGAGGCTTTGGGTTCAGTGGAAGTGAAGGCCTTCCCCAGCGGGGAGAAAGTGCTCTTGTCTGATATCGCCTCCATCAGTCGGGATTATAAGGATTCAGACATTCAAGGGTATTCCGGCGGAAAACGCGCCATACAAATGACGGTCGAGCGCGCCGAAACGGCAGATACGCTCGCCACCAACAAGATCCTTGAAGATTATCTTACAGACATCCAGGGGCTGCTCCCCCCGGGTATTGAAGTCCTGAAATATGACGTGCGTGCCAACGCACTCACCGAACGCATCATGCTTCTGGTGCGCAACGGGCTTGGCGGTCTCGTTCTTGTTGTCGGTATCCTGTTTCTGTTTTTGAGCGCGCGCATTGCATTCTGGGTGGCCGTGGGGATTCCCGTGGCCATGCTGGCGACCATCGGCTTCATGTTTATCTCCGGGCAGAGCGTCAACATGATCAGCCTGTTTGGACTGATCATGATGCTCGGCATCATCGTCGATGATGCAATTGTCGTGGGTGAGCACACGGCCACACGGTTCACCGCCGGCGATGGCCCTTTTGAGGCGGCTGAGAATGGTGCCGGGCGTATGGTGACGCCTGTTGTGGCCGCCATGATCACCACCATTGCCGCATTTTCACCTATCCTGCTCATCCGCGATGTGATTGGCCAGATTATCGGCGTGCTGCCATTTGTGGTGATTGCCGTGATTATTGCGAGCCTGGTGGAATGTTTTTTGATCCTGCCCGGGCATCTGGCCCACACGCTGCACACAAAGGTCAAGCGGGCCTGGTCGTTCTGGCGGCAGCTTTTTGTCTCCGCGATCATTGGTGCAGCCATTCTCGGGTTGACCTCCCGCACATCGGCCGGACCTTTGCCGGACGCTGTTGCAAGTTACCTCGATACGCTGATCCAATTGCGACAGGACAATTCACAAACGGTTTTCCTCGCAATGGTGGCGGGTATCTCTTTGGGGGTTGGAACAGCGGCGGAAGCCATCCTTTTCGTTCTGAAGTGGATGTGGCGGCTGGTGTTTGGGCGCAGGGCAGCAAACCACGATCCACACACTCCACGCGGGTTCCGCAAATGGTTCGATGCGGGCTTCAACTGGATCCGCGACAACCCCTTTAGCTGGCTTGTGCGCCTGTCATTTTCCTGGCGCTACGTCACAATCGCAATTGCAATCTCCTGCGTCATGATTGGAGCCATCGGCCTCATTCGCGGTGGTCATGTGGGCTTCGTGTTCTTCCCATCCGCAGAAGCAGAGAACATCAACGCCCGCATCGTGTTTCAAGCCGGCACACCGCAGGAACAAACCATTGCCGGTATCAAGAAAATCGAAGCCTCGCTCAAGCAGGTTGAACAGGCCCTGACAGATGGCAAGGAAAAGCTGGTCGTTGCGTCATTCACCCGGCTTGGTTCCGCAGGTCGCGCCACCGGAGACCATCTCGCTCAAATCAGAGTGCAGCTCACCACATCAGAAGTGCGAACGGTTCGCACACCCGATATTGTTCGCCAGTGGCGGCGCACGCTTCCCAAGATCGCAGGCGTAAAGCGGGTTTCTGTCTATGAACAACGCGGTGGACCGCCGGGACGGGATATTGATGTGCGCCTTGAAGGGGCCAATGCAGCGCTTCTGAAGCAGGCGGCTGCCGAAATAATCCCGATCGTTGAAACCATCGATGGGGTGTCGGGGGTTTCTGATGATCTGCCTTACGGCAAACCGGAACTCGTGATGGAGCTCAAACCGCGCGGCAGTGCGCTCGGCTTCTCGATGGATGACATCGGGCGCCAGCTTCGCGACGCGTTTGAAGGGGCAATTCCGCGGCGCTTTGCGCAAGGGGACGATGAGGTGACCATTCGCATTACCAAAGAAATGCGAAAGTCCGGTTCAGCAGCGCTCCGCGACTTCGAATTGCGCTCGCCGTCGGGCGAGTTTGTCCCGCTTTCGGAAGTGGTTTCTCTCACCGAGCGGCAAGGCTTTTCAGCCATTGAGAGGATCGACGGTGTAACGGCCGTTTCCGTGACCGCTGACCTTGATTCCAACATCATCACAACGACCGAGGCTCTGGCCTATCTGGAAACCACCGATCTGAAGAAGATCGTTGATCGCTATGGCATGAGCTACAAATACAGTGGCCGGGAAGAGGAGCGCAAAAAGGCTTTCTCCGATCTCTATTTGGGGTCAATCATCGCATTGGCAGCCATTTACATCATCCTGGCCTGGGTGTTTTCCAGCTATTGGCGACCCTTTGCGATCATGCTGATTATCCCCTTCGGCATTGTGGGCGCGGTGATCGGACACTGGCTGCTTGGCTTCAAACTGACCATCCTCTCGTTCATTGCGTTGCTTGGCCTTGCCGGAATTTTGGTCAATGACTCCATCATTCTGGTCAGTCGGTTGGACGAACGTCTGGCCGAAGGTGAAGATCTGGAAACGGCAGCCGTCGGTGCGAGCCGTGATCGCTTGCGCGCCGTTTTACTTACATCGCTTACAACAATCGGCGGCCTGATGCCGCTGATGTATGAAAAGAGCCTTCAGGCGCAGTTCCTGCTGCCCATGGCAATCACCATCGTCTTCGGTCTTGCGGCGGCGACACTGCTGGTGCTGTTTCTGGTGCCTGCACTTGTTGGCGTGGGGGATGACATCTCGCGCGTGTTCAGAGCGATCTTTGGTCGCGAAGATCACAACCGTTCCGGCAGACAGCAGGCGCCTGGCGTCGCTTAATCAGCTTCGCCAGAAGCCCGGCAAGAGCAGGATCAACACCGTAAAGAGTTCAAGCCGCCCGATCAGCATCGTTACCGAGAGGATCCACTTTGCAGTATCAGGCAGCGATTGATAGGTGCCGGCCGGGCCGATCAGTTCACCCAGTCCCGGACCAACATTTGCAAGCGCGGAACCTGCACCCGACAAGGCCGTCAACGTATCAAGGCCCGTCAAAGACATGGCAATCGACGAAACGGCGAAGGTGAGCAGATAGAGAAAGAAAAAGCTCATCACAGAGGTCGACACGTCGTTCGACAATGGCTTGCCGTTAAAGCGTTTTATCACCACGGCATTGGGCGAGATGATCCGGTTCAAATGCTGGGCGATGTCGAGGAACATCACCTGAAAACGGAAGATTTTGATGCCACAGGAGGTGGACCCGGCGCAGCCCCCGAAAAACATAATGAAAAAGAAAAACGCAATCGCCGCACTGCCCCAACGATCATAAGCGTCAGTCGCGTATCCGGTGCCCGTCATGATCGACGTGACGTTGAACAGCGCCTGGACGAAGCCAGTGCCGGAAATTTCCGGCGACGCCCGCAATTCCAGCATCCAGGCAATCAGAATGAAACAGGCAAGCAGGACAAGAAAGGTTCGAACCTGACTGTCGTTCCAGAAATCCAGCGGTCTGCCGCGCAACAATTGGATGTACAGGATGAAGGGGATCGACCCCAGGATCATGAAGAGCGTGCTGATGAGTTGAACGGGTAACCCGTCATAATGTCCAATCGAGGCGTCGTGGGTTGAAAACCCACCTGTGGCCACGGTGGTCATGGCGTGAACCACGGCATCCAGCAGATCCATACCGGCGGACAGGTATAGCAGAGCACAGATCAGTGTGCCGATTGCAAAAACCGCTGTGAGAGAGCCAGAAATCTGCGTCGCGCGGGGCAGAATCTTATCAGCCGTGTCAAACGCTTCCGCCTTGAAGAGCTGCATGCCGCCAATTTGCAGCATCGGCAAAACAGCAACCGCCATAACAACGATCCCAAGCCCCCCCATCCACTGCAGCATGCCGCGCCAAAGGAGAATGCCGGTTGGCATTGAATCGAGACCAGTGAGGACAGTCGAACCTGTTGTGGTGATACCGGAAATGGATTCAAAAAAAGCATCGGTGAACGTTGGCGTGGTTTCCGTCCAGTAAAACGGCAGAGCACCAAAAAAACTCAGGGCAACCCACGCGCAAACCGTCATGACAAACGCCTGCCGTCCGGTCAGCTGCAATGGCAATTCCCGCGCGCTCAGATAGAGAGCCGTCCCTGTCAGCGTGGTCACCAGTCCGGAAACGGCAAACATCCGCCAATCGGAGTGTCCAGACAACAGATCCACCAGCGCCGGGATCATCATCGTGTTGCCAAATGTTGCCAACAGCAGCCCGACGATCAGCAATGTTGGTCTAAAATTGGAAGTCACGATCCGGCCCGCTTCTAGTTCAACCAGCCGGAGGGCGATGGTTGGTCCGTATCCAGCGAAAACGCAGGCACTTCCACCTGCTGGTTCGGAACATTGTCGATAGTGAAAACGAAATGGCCAGACATGACACCCGATGGCGCCTTCAACGGGCATCCGCTGGTATATTCAAAGCGCTCTCCGGGGTTCAATACCGGTTGCTCGCCAACCACACCTTCGCCTGTGACTTCTTCAACCGTTCCCGTCTCGTCAACGATGTACCAGTAACGGGAAATAAGCTGGGCAACCTTGTCTCCCTGGTTCTCGATAACAATCGTATAGGCCCAGAAATAGAGCTGTTTTTGGGGGTCAGAACGGTCTGCAAGATAGGTCGGCGAAACGCTGACACGGATATTCTCAGTGATCGCCTGGTAGGTGTGAGCCATGACAAACAGCAGGTCGCTGACATAAGATTGATATTGAAGCACTGCAATATCACTTTGCGGCTGGCGTTGGCAGTGCAAATAGCTGAACCCTTAAGTCTCGCGACAAATGGAAAACGCCATCGTGCTGGACAATCGCCTGCGCCGAAAGATCGATCCTTCCCTGAATGCCATCGGTGCATTCATCGCCAAGAGCGGTTTGAGCGCCAATTCTGTGACCTGGCTGGGATTTGGCCTTGGTTTGGCGGCCTTTGTCGCCATCTGGCAGACCGCCTACATTCTTGGTCTGATCCTGCTTCTTGTGTCGCGGCTTGCAGATGGGCTTGACGGTGCTGTGGCCCGTCGCACGGGTAAAACCGATCTGGGAGGTTTCCTGGATATCGTGCTCGATTTCGCGTTCTATGGTCTCATTCCGCTGGGATTTGTGCTTGCCGATCCATCGAACAACGCCGTCGCGGGTGCAGTGCTGCTGTTTGCATTTTACGCAAATGGCGCGAGTTTTCTCACATTCGCGCTGATGGCTGAAAAGCGCGGCGTGGACGAAGAAGCGCGCGGCAGCAAGTCACTGCTCTATACAGTCGGACTTGCGGAGGCGACGGAGACCATTCTCGCCTTCGTTCTGATGTGCCTGCTGCCAGACTGGTTTGCCGAAATTGCCTATGCCTTTACGGCGATTTGTTTTGTCACCACCGCAGCACGGATCAAGCTCGCCTACGCGACCTTTCGCGATTAACCAGTGAGCGATGTGCCCTATTTCGGCGCCATGCGGATCGCGCCGTCAAGCCGGATCGATTCACCATTGAACATGGAGTTGGTGCAAATCTGCTCGACGAGCGCCGCATATTCATCCGGACGACCCAGACGCGCCGGGAACGGAACGCTGACTTCCAGAGATTTGATTGCTTCCTCGGGGAGGCTCTCAAACAGTGGCGTTCTGAAGAGGCCCGGCATGATCGTGCAAACCCGAACACCTTCGCGTGCCAGATCGCGGGCAATTGGAAGTGTCATGCCAACCACACCGCCTTTTGAGGCGGAATAGGCCACTTGGCCAATCTGTCCGTCCTGCGCTGCAACCGAGGCCGTATTGACAATAACACCCCGTTCACCGTCATCGTTGAGGGGTTCCAGATCAATCATTCCGGCCGCAGAATGGGAGATCATGTTGAAAGTGCCGATCAGGTTTACCTTGATCACGGTTGAAAACACGTTCGGGTCGTGAATGCGCACACCGCCGGTGTTGCGATCGCGGGACACGGTTTTCATCGCTGCGCCAATGCCTGCGCAGTTGACCAACACGCGCTCCTGCCCAAGAGCGGCGCGCGACGTTGCAAGCGCTTCCTGCACGCTTGCGGGATCAGACACATCCACTTTGCAGAACACCCCGCCAAGGTCGCCGGCAACCGAATTGCCCTTGTCCTCGTTCATGTCGAAGATCGCGACCCGCGCACCCAACGAGGCCAAGTGGCGTGCCGTTGCTTCCCCGAGCCCGGAGGCGCCGCCGGTTACGATTGCGGTGATGTCGCTGCTGATCTGCATGTTTTTCCCCGGTGATTACAGATTTCGGCCAATGGCCAGGAATTTCTCGTGACGCTCTTTGCGCAGCTCATCACCGGACTTGCCGTCCAGTTCCGAAAAGGCAGATTTGATCTGGCTGCGCAGGCTGTCAAAAATCGTCGCGTGATCCCGATGAGCGCCGCCCATGGGCTCTTCGATGATCGCGTCAATGACTCCCAGTTCCTTGAGGTCTTGCGCGGTGATTTTCATTGAGGTGGCGGCATCCTTGGCGCGGGATGCATCGCGCCACAAAATGGAGGCTGCACCTTCCGGCGAAATTACGCTGTAGATCGCATGTTCCAGCATGTAGACGCGGTTTGCAGTCGCTATTGCGATGGCGCCACCTGAGCCACCTTCGCCGATGATAATCGAGAGCATCGGCACCTTCAGATTGAGACACTTTTCCGTTGAACGGGCAATGGCTTCGGCCTGCCCGCGCTCTTCGGCACCAATGCCCGGATAAGCGCCCGCTGTATCGACCAGCGTAATGACCGGCACATTGTGCCGTTCCGCCAAGTCCATGATGCGCACCGCCTTGCGATAGCCTTCCGGGCGGGCCATGCCGAAATTGTGGTGCAGGCGGGATTTGGTGTCGTGGCCGCGTTCATGGCCAATCAGAGCCACCGGCTTTCCTTCAAAACGCCCAAGTCCTGCAAGGATCGCCTGATCCTCAGCAAATCCTCGGTCACCCGACAACGGTGTGAAATCCTCGATCAGCGCAGTTGCATAGTCGACGAGATGAGGACGGTCCGGGTGGCGCGCAACCTGGGTCTTCTGCCAGGGCTGCAGTTTTTTGTAGAGATCTTCTAGCGTTTGCTGTGCCTTGGCCTCAAGTCTGGAGATCTCGTCGTCCAGATTGAGCGCAGAATCCTCATCCGCCATGGCGCGCAATTCACGCACGCGGCCTTCGAGATCAGCGACCGGTTTTTCAAACTCAAGGTAATTGTGCATTGATGGCTTGTCTTTAACTGGCACAAAATCGGCAAAGCAGTTTGCCGTAGGGTGCATGACCGATGAATGTCAAGCGATTGTGAGGGTGGATCGTTGGCGTCTGACGGTTGTTTGGGACAATTTCAAGGCACGTTCAACCGCAGCTCTTGGAGCGCTTCACTGTTTCACAAAAAACGCTTCTGCGTTCCAAACATTTGATTAGCTGCAGCTCCTTGTCATTTCGATGATTCCTTCAAACGGGAACGTCTCTATTTGATCTTCGCCAACGGATGATGCTCTTCCACCAGTTTGCGCAGACGATCCTCCAGCACATGGGTGTAGATCTGCGTGGTCGAGATATCCGCGTGCCCCAGAAGCTGCTGAACGGTTCGAAGATCAGCGCCATTTTGCAGCAGATGGCTGGCAAAGGCGTGCCGCAATACATGCGGAGAAACAAGCCGAGGCGCGATGCCGACCGATGCCGCCAGGGCTTTCAGATCGCGGGCAAAAGCCTGTCGGGTGAAGTGCGATTGTCCGCCCGCCGAAGGAAACAGATACTCCTCTTCTTCCGAAGCGCGGCCAGCCTCAATGCGCACCCTTGAATAGAAAATCATTGCCGATCTCGCCCGATCGCTCAAGGGAACCAGCCGCTCCCGCCCGCCTTTGCCGGTGATGTTCAAAAACGGCTGATTTGTCCGGGCGGCACTCGTTGGCAAGGACACCAGTTCAGAAACACGCAAGCCGGTTGCATAGAGCAACTCCACCAGAACATAAGTCCGGGCGTTTCTGAGCTGCACACTTTCTGATCCCTCGCCCGAAAGGGCCAATTGCTCTGCCCGGTTGATCAGTCGATCCACATCCTCTTCACTCATGATTTTCGGCAGAGGTTTTGCCTTGCGCGGACTTTCAAGCGTTGATGCCGGATTGTCGGTTCTATGTCCTTCTGCATAAAGAAAGGCAAAGAACTGACGCAGGGTTGAGATCTTTCGTGCCTGAGATGCCGCCGAAAGCCCCGACTTATGCAGGCCTGAAAGCCAATTCGACAGGGATTCCGGTTCAACCGTCAGCGCCGACTGGCTGGTTTTTGACAACGAATCGACAAAACCATCCAGATCGCGCTGGTAGGCTGCAAGCGTGTTTTGGGCGGCGCCACGCTCGGCACTCATCATTTCGAGGAACGATTCGACCAGAAAGATGTCACGCATCTTGTGTTTATTGCCAAATCCACTATCTGTTGAGGCGTTCAGACTTGATCTTGATGCTCATCTCCCGCGGATTTGGCTCGACGAACAGGGCAAGCGAAACCATCGCGCCATAGACGAGTGCGCCAATTATGGCGAGCACGATGACAAGGCGGATGAGGCTTGGCATTTGTTCTTCCAAATGGTGCAGGTGATTTACCGGGCAGCCCTCGTTATGATAGAGGCTTGGGCAATTGGCAAGTCGAACAGTGTCGATGCAATGGCCGGGGTTGGGAAACATCTAAGCCTTGCGGATTTTGTAGGCGTCCAAGACTGCGCCGGACCCTCACCCCCGTGGTGAGACACAGCAAACCAAGACACTTCGGTCACTTGGGGTGAACCGTCCAAAATGATACTACCGCAAGCGCCTGCGAGAGCGGGCTTGCGATTTTGAGATGAAAGGATTGTCCTCTGTCTTCCGCCTCTTCAATCAACCCGTCTTATCTGGCCGACAGAGCCAGCACCGTTCGTCGCGCCCTGGATGGCCGTTCCATTGTACTGGTCGGCATGATGGGTGCCGGTAAATCAACAATTGGCAAAAAACTGGCTGAGCTCACCGAACTGGGATTCGTTGATGCCGATCATGAGATCGAGCAGGCAGCCGGGATGAGCATTGAAGATATTTTCGACCGGTTCGGTGAAGCCGAGTTTCGCAGCGGTGAAAAACGCGTGATTTCCAGACTGCTGAAAGAAGGCCCGTCAGTGATCGCCACCGGTGGCGGCGCATTCATGGACGAAGAGACCAGAAACGTAATCGGCGGAAGCGGTGTTTCAATCTGGCTGGATGCCAACATTGAAATTCTGATGCAGCGGGTCATGCGCCGGTCAAACCGTCCGCTGATCAAGACTGAGGATCCGCAGGTGACGATGGAAAATCTGCTTGCCGAGCGCAATCCGGTCTATGCGCTTGCCGATTTCCGTGTGGAATCGCGCAATGCGAGCCGCGATGTGGTGGCGGCAGAAGTGCTCGACATGCTGTGCGACGGCCTGACGGCAGCAAACGCTGCCCAATGAACCCATCCGACGAGACCGAATGCGTTCGGGTTGATCTTGGCAAACGTAGCTATGACATTTTGATCGGCAGCGGGCTTCTGGAGCAAGCCGGTACACGCATTGCCGAATTGCTGCCCATTGCCCGTGCAGCCATTGTCTGCGATGAAAACGTCGCGGCAATCTATCTGAAAACGCTACAGCGAAGCCTGTCAGATGCTGGCATTGATCATGCCGCGATCACAGTTCCCGCTGGTGAGCTATCGAAAAGTTTTGCTCAACTGGAACAGGTTGTTGATGGGATTATCGCTGCGCGGCTGGAGCGGAGTGATGCGGTGATAGCGCTTGGCGGTGGCGTGGTGGGCGATCTCGCCGGGTTCGCGTCCGGCATCGTGCGCCGCGGCATGAAACTCATACAGATCCCCACCAGTCTTCTGGCGCAGGTGGATTCTTCCGTTGGCGGAAAAACCGGCATCAACACGCCGCGCGGGAAGAACCTTGTCGGTGTTTTCCAACAGCCGGAACTGGTTCTGGCCGATGACAGTGTGCTCGACACGCTGAACGAACGCGAGTTCCGCGCCGGTTATGCGGAAGTCATCAAATACGGCATGATCGACCGCCCGGACTTCTTCCAATGGCTGGAAGACAACTGGCAATCCGTGTTTTCCGGCGGGTCTGATCGGCGAAGGGCAATAGCGATCAGCTGTCAGGCCAAGGCTGATGTGGTTGCAAATGACGAACTGGAGGCCGGTCAACGGGCACTTCTCAACCTGGGCCACACCTTCGGCCATGCGCTTGAAGCTTCGGTTGCCTACAATTCCGAGCGGCTGGTGCATGGTGAAGCCGTGGCGATCGGCATGGCGCTGGCGCAGGAATTTTCAAGCCGTATGAATCTGTGCGGACCCGAACCTGGTGAACGACTTGTTCGCCATCTTGGTGCGGTTGGGCTGCCATCTTCAATTCAAGATATCCCCGGTGAAACGGCACAAGCCGATGTGCTACTGGAACACATTCAGCAGGACAAGAAGGTGAAACGCGGTGCGCTCACCTTTATCCTGTTGCGCGGCGTGGGTGAGGCTTTCATCGCTGACGATGTGCCGCCGAACGAAGTGCTTTCGTTCCTGAAAGACAAATGCAAGAACTGATCATGCGATCTGCTCCGATCTGAAAAGGATCATCATGGACGCGTCTCTCTGGCTTACCCTTTTAGCAATCATCCCCCTCATTGTGCTTTCAGGCTTTTTTTCGGGTTCCGAAACCGCACTCACGGCGGTCTCCAAAGCCCGAATGCGGTCGCTCGAAGCCAATGGTGATCCGCGTGCGGGCCTCGTTGGGCAACTCATTGAAGAGCGCGACCGGCTGATTGGTGCATTGCTGGTTGGCAACAACCTCGTCAACATTCTGGCGTCAGCGCTGGCGACCAGCCTGTTTATTTCGGTGTTTGGTCCGGCGGGTGTCGCTTACGCAACGCTTGCCATGACGGTCATCGTGGTTGTTTTTGCGGAAGTCATGCCCAAATTCTGGGCCATTTCGAACCCGGACCGGTTTGCACTCAGGGTATCGCCTCTGGCGCGCGGACTGGTGATCGTTTTCAGCCCCGTGGTTGGCGTGGTGAACCGCTTTGTGCGGATGATCCTCACGCGGCTGGGGGTCAAACTCGACGCCGATGTGACACTACTCTCAGCCCGCGATGAGATTCGCGGTGCGGTCGACATGCTACATCAGGAAGGTTCGGTCGTGAAGGACGAGCGTGACCGGCTGAGCGGGCTTCTGGACCTGCATGAACTCGAAATCTCCGATGTCATGATTCACCGCACCAATATGGCAAGTCTCAATGCGGATGAACCGCCTGCGGAACTCTACAAACAGGTGCTGGACAGCCCGTTCACCCGGCTTCCCGTGTGGCAGGATGAGACCGACAACATTATCGGTGTTCTGCATGTGAAGGACCTGCTGCGGTCGCTGGCGGCAAACGGACAGAAGATCGACAAGCTCGATGTTCGCAAGATCATCTCATCTCCCTGGTTCGTACCGGAAACCACATCGTTACAGGACCAGCTAAACGCCTTCCTGCGCCGACAGGCACATATTGCCCTTGTGGTCGACGAGTACGGAGAGGTGGAAGGTCTCGTCACTCTGGAAGATATTCTGGAAGAGATCGTGGGCGAGATCGCCGACGAGCATGACGAGGCCATTCAGGGTGTCCATCCGCAATCTGATGGGTCAGTTGTGGTTGATGGCTCGGTGCCTGTGCGTGATTTGAACAGGGCGCTCGACTGGGACCTGCCAGACGAAGAAGCCACAACGATTGCTGGCCTTGTGATCCATGAATCCCAGATGATCCCGCAGGAAAAGCAGACGTTCACATTCCACGATAAACGCTTTGTGGTGCTGAAGCGGGTTAAAAACCGGGTCACACAATTGAGGATACGGTCTCTGCCGCGATAGAGCCGTTCCCCTTTTGATAGACTCATCAATGGGACAAAGAACTGCGGCAATACACTTACTTGGAGTGCACAAGCGTTTCCATGAAACGATGATGCGCTCCAGGATCAGCTCTTTGACCGGCGCTCTTCGGACGGAGAAAGACCAAACTGGTTGCGATAGCTCTGCGCAAAATATGAGTGGGACGTGAAACCGGTGGAGAGTGCCACATCAAGAATGGGTGCATCGGTGTGGCGCAGCAGCTCCCGCGCGCGCTCAAGCCGGACACTCATATAATAGCGCCCCGGCGTGCAGTTGAGATGTCGCAAAAACAGGCGTTCGACCTGGCGCAACGACAGGTTGACGGCCCGCGCCACCTGAAGCGCCGACATGGGCTCTTCCAGGTTTTCAGCCATCAGTTCCACAGCCTTTTTCAGCTTTGTGGATTTACCGGCAAGATCCCGCTCCGGCCCCACGCGCTGCCGGTCGGCATTGGTGCGGATGCGCTCGTGATGGAACTGGTTTGCAACCTCATTGGTGATCGTCTCGCCAAACTCCTGCAACACAATCTGCAACATCAAATCGATAGACGCTGTACCACCGGCACAGGTGTAGCGGCTGCGATCGATCTCAAACACGTTGCCAGTGCAATCGGTGTCAGGAAACGTCTCTTTGAACGAGGCCCGATTTTCCCAGTGGATCGTACAGCGATAGCCGTTGAGCAGCCCGGCCTGTGCCAGAATGTGACTGCCCACCGAGAGCGAACCCAGCGCACCGCCGCGCCTTGCCCTGTCGCGCAGTCGGGCCAGCAAGTGGTTCTGATTGTCCACTTCCAAACGCAGGCCCGCACAGACGAACAGAATGTCACATCTTGGGATATCATCGATGGAGAACTCGGCATTGAGCACCATGCCGTTAGACGCCGCCACTGGATCGCCATCAATGGATCCGATGCTCCAGCGATAGTGTTCGCGACCGATGATGCGATTTGCAGAGCGTATCGGGTCAATCGCCGCGCTCAGACACAACATTGAAAATTTGTCGATTGCCAGAAAAGCGAAATGCCGCTGTTCTTCAAAATCTGCAATCATCGCCGCACCACTTCCCGTTTAACCGGCACCCGTTCGCGACGTTTGGTGCTCAGTGTTTCTCGAAGCGTTCCCGAAGATACCCGGCGTTGCGAGTCATCTGAATCCGTCTCCGATCCGCAATCTGCGACTGAAAATCGAAGTTGCGCAAGCGAATTCGTGACCGGAGAGACGAGAATTTTTTTCTTTCCCGGTGCGTGCGAAAAAAGTTTCGACTTATCAAGAGCTTCAACACAGCGACGCTGTTGACCCGTATGTGCTTCGCCCGCACATTAGGGTCAGGCGAACACGAACCAAGAACACAGATATGTCTCCAACCAAGCCACTTTCCGGGGTCCGTATTGTCGAAATCGCGTCCATTGGTCCCGGACCCTTTTCAGCGATGATGCTGGCAGACCATGGTGCTGAGATCATTCGCATTGACAGACCGGGAGGACAGCCAACCGGCACGGCGAACAAGACCAGAGATCCGCTGCTACGTGGCCGCAGGATTGTTGAAACCAATCTCAAAGACCCAGCCAGTGTAGAACAGGTTTTGAGATTGATTGATGGCGCGGATGGGCTGATTGAAGGCTATCGACCTGGCGTCATGGAGCGGCTGGGCCTTGGTCCGGAGGTCTGCATGAAACGGAACCCGGCGCTTGTTTACGGACGTATGACCGGTTGGGGGCAGACAGGACCGCTCGCCAAGGCTGCTGGCCACGATATCAACTATATTGCGCTGACCGGCGCGCTGGATGCGGTGGGAACCAAGACCTCCGGCCCGGTGCCTGCGCTCAATCTCATAGGAGATTTCGGCGGTGGTGGCATGCTGATGGCCTTTGGTATGGTGTCTGGCATTCTTCAGGCCAAGCTGAGTGGCAAGGGAAGCGTGATTGATGCTGCCATGGTGGATGGTGCGGCGCTCCTGATGGCAATGCCCTATGGGCTCAAAGCAGCCGGCATGTGGCCCGGTTGTCGCGAGAGCAACTTGCTTGATGGCGGAGCGCCATTTTACGGAACCTATCAGACCAAGGATGGCGAGTGGATTGCACTTGGTGCCATCGAACAGCCTTTCTGGGATGAATTCTGTTCCCTCCTTGAACTTGATGATCCCATCTATGCCAAACGCCTCAATCCTGGGGATTGGGATGCAGTGAAATCGCTGCTTCGGGAAAAGTTTGCCACGCGGACACGGGCGGAATGGACAGAACTCCTGGAAGGGACAGACGTGTGCTTTGCGCCGGTTCTTTCCATGGACGAGGCCGCGGATCATCCCCATTTGGCTGATCGCGCCGTCCTGCAAACCTCTGATGGCATGTTGCAGCCCGCCCCCGCGCCCCGATTTGACGGCGATGCTGCTAAGATACCAGCACAGATGCCAGAGCGTCTGGAACTTGCAGAAGCGATTAAGGCCTGGGAGCGCTAGTTCCCGATCAGCTCGGCGCCATGCCGCGCAGCCGCTCGGAGCGGCGGCGCAAGAGTTCGACGGCCGTTAAAAGCAAGATCGAAAGTGCCACCAGCACCGTTGCAACCGCAAGAATGGTTGGGCTGATCTGCTCTCGAATGCCGGAGAACATCTGACGCGGAATTGTGCGCTGTTCCACATCCGCGATGAAGATTACGGCGACAACTTCATCGAGCGAGGTGATGAAGGCGAAAAGCGCGCCGGAAATCATGCCCGGCAAGATCAGGGGCATAATCACACGCCGGAATGTGGTCCAGCCGTCAGCACCCATGCCTTGCGATGCCCGAATGAGGGATCGGTCAAAGCCGGTCAGCGTCGCGGTGACCGTTATGATCACAAACGGAACACCAAGCGTGGTGTGGGCCAGAATGATGCCGAGATAGGTCTTTGCCAGACCGATATCGGAGTAGAAGAAGAACATGCCGGTTGCCATGATTACCAGCGGCACGATCATGGGCGAAATCAACATTGAGGTGATGAGCCGCCGGAATGGCATTTCAGGACGCGACAAGCCAAGCGCTGCCAGCGTGCCCAGCGAAGTTGCCAAAAATGTTGAGCAAATGGCGATGAAGAACGAATTGCGGGTCGCCCGTATCCACTGGGCATTGTTCCACATGTCCGCCCACCAGCCTTCAATCGCATTCGGCGCGGCCATGCCGTTGAAGAAGATGTCCTTGTACCAGCGCAGGGAAAACGCATCAGAGCTCAGTGACATCATACCTTCGGTGAAGGTGAAGTAGGGCTCTGCGTTGAATGAGAGCGGCACAATCACCAGAATTGGTGTGATCAGGAACGTGAAGATGAACGTGCACATCGTCAGATAGGTGTATTGCCATATGCGCTCCAACGAGGAGGCGTAGGGCGGCAGTTCGTTCATGAACACCAGCGGCGTGCCGAACAGGAAGGCAAATCCGATTGCCACCGGCACAGAGCCGGTAATCACCAGCACCAGCAACAGCGCGACCAGAAAGATCAGATTGCGGGGTTTCTTCAGGCGTTTCGTGATCGCATCCATGTCAGATCACCCGAAGCTCAGACGCTCGATGCCAACGAGCTTGTTGTAGATCCAGTAGAGCACAAGCACGGCCACCAGAAGAATGGCGCCCAGCGCCGCACCCAGGCTCCAGTTGAGCGATTTCTGAATGTGGTAGGCAATCAGATTTGAAATCAGAATGCCGTCTTCACCACCCACCAGTGCCGGTGTGATGTAAAAACCGATCGACAGAATGAAGACAAGCAAAGTACCAGCGGCAATTCCCGGCAAGGTCTGGGGGAAATAGACCCGACGGAATGCCGTGAACGGATTGGCACCCAGCGAGCGGGCCGCGCGCATATAACTCGGCGGAATGGTCTTCATCACCGAATAGAGCGGCAGGATCATAAACGGCAACAGTATGTGCACCATCGAGATCACGGTGCCTGTGCGGTTGTAAATCATCTGGATGCGGCCATCATCGGCGACCAGCCCGATGAAAACGAGAATATCGTTGATGATGCCCTCCGTCTGGAGGATTGCGATCCAGGCCGTCGTACGCACCAGCAACGATGTCCAGAACGGCAGGAGCACCAAAATCATCAAGAGGTTCGATGTCCTGAGCGGCAAAACCGACAACAGGTAAGACACCGGGAACGCCAGCAGGAAACAGCAGAAGGTGATGATGGTCGACAGCCACAGGGTTTTTCCGAAGTTGCCGATGTAGATCTGATAGAGTTCTTCAGCCTGAACGATGCGGCCTTCATCGTCATATTTGCGATCCACTGCCGCCAGATAGAAGGCCGGCGTGAAATCGCGGGTCGCGCGTTTCAGCGCGCGCCAGATGGCCGGATTGTCCCACTTCTTGTTGGTTTTCAGGAGGGCTTCCTTATATGGCCCCTCCTTCACCCGCTTCAGCTTGCGTGCGCTTGAGGTAAACAAGCTTCTGGTGCCGGGAATTTCATAGTTGATGCGGGTGGCGAGGTTGCCAACCGTACGGCCAATTTCCCGCTTCTGCGCCGCGTCCTGAATGTCCTTGACGAAGCCTTCAAAGACCGCCTCGTCCGGCAATCCCTGCTCATCCCAATTTTGGATGGAGACAGTGAAGTTGGGCAGCACCTTGCCGGCGGTGGGATTGTGAACCGAGCGGAACAACATCTGTCCAATGGGCAGCACAAAGCTGACAATCAGAAACAGAACCAGTGGCAAAGTGAGAAGGAATGCACGCCATTTGAGTTGGCGTGTGGTGCGGGCGAGCTTTTGCTTCAGCGGGATGCCGTCATCGGCCAGAATTGCCGCACCGGCAGTTTGCGCCGTTGATGGAAGGGCCGCGTCGGTCATGAAGTTTTTGTCGCCTGCGTCAGTTCAAATGGATCAGCGGGGGCAAAAGATGCCCCCGCCGAAAAAGTTGGTTTAGCCAGCCAGCCAAGCGTTGAAACGCTCGTTCAGCTGATCCTGATTGTCAGCCCAGAAGTTAAAGTCGTTCTGGACAGCATTTTTCAGGTTGTCTGGAGCGGTTGGCATCTGCGGGCCCATGTCAATGTCCTTGTTGTGGTATTTACCAACCAACGAGGATGAAGACTTGCGCGCCGGACCGTAGGAGATCCATGAGGCCTGGGCGGCCAATGCTTCCGTAGAGGTGGAGAACTTCAGGAAGTCGAGTGCGAGTTCCTTGTTCTTTGCACCTTTGGGGATCACCCACAGGTCAAGGTCCCAGATCTGACCATCCCATACGATTTCGAATGGCTTACCTTCGCCGGCAACAGCGTTAAAGATACGGCCATTGTAGGCAGTGGTCATGGCAACTTCGCCGTCAGCCAGAAGCTGTGGAGGCTGGGCACCAGCTTCCCACCAAACAACGGAATCCTTGATGGTGTCGAGCTTTTTGAATGCGCGATCAATGCCTTCCGGCGTGTTGAGCACTTCATAAACGTCCTTCGCAGGAACGCCATCAGCGATCAGAGCCATTTCCAGATTGGCCTTTGGTCCTTTGCGCAGGCCGCGCTTGCCGGGGTATTTCTTCAGGTCGAAGAAATCAGCCATTGTGGTTGGACCATCAGCAATTTTCGAGCTGTCGTAGGCGAAAATGGTCGACCAAACGATGTTGGCAACCGCGCAGTCATGCAGCGTGCCTTCGATGAAGTCGTCCGTTGCTGCTGTACCATCGGCGCCGGCTGGCAGGGTGGAATGGTCGATGGTTTCCAGAAGGCCTTCGTCGCAAGCGCGAACGGCATCGGAAAGCTCAACATCCACAATGTCCCAAGTCACATTGCCGGCTTCCACCTGAGCTTTGATCTCAGCCGTACCACCATTGTAGTCCTCAGACTTGATGCCATTGCCGGTCTTGGCAATCCATGGCTTGTGATAGGCTTCAATCTGGGACTTGGTGTAGGCACCACCCCAGGAAACGACGGTGATGTCGCCGGCCTGTGCCATTGACGAAGCGAAGGCAAGGCCCACACCCGCAACGGTCGTTTTCAACAATGTTGACAGTTTCATTTCAGTTCTCCCTTTCAGAATTGGATGAAGGGTCTTCCCTTTCATCTCTCCCCGACCAGCAATCCCATTGCCGCCGGGTATTGTTTGGGATCACAGAGCGTCCAGCGCCTTGCAATCCTCGGCCTTCCAGCCAACCTTCACCATGGTTCCCTCTTCCAATGGCTTGTGACCAGCATTGTTGGGAACCTTCACAATAAACTCGTCCGATCCAGCCACCTGCATGCGCGTGCGGATGTGATCGCCGAGATAGATGAGCTCGAGGATTTTGCCCTCGAGAACATTGTCAGCACTGTCGGGATCAATCTCGACCCTTTCAGGGCGCAATGACAAAGTTGTGCGCTGGCCGTTGGATGACACATTCACTTTTTCTGCGCGCACGGTACCGCCAACATCCAAATCAACCTCGCAGGTGGCACCATTGAGGCTCTTCACGGTGCCATTGATCTTGTTGTTCTCGCCAATGAACTGGGCAACGAAACTGTTCTTCGGACGCTCGTAGAGATCATCCGGCGAAGACAGTTGCTGGATCACGCCATCATTAAACACGGCAATCCGGTCCGACATGGTCAGCGCTTCAGATTGATCGTGGGTAACATAGACCACGGTCACGCCCAGATTTTCGTGGATGTGTTTGATTTCATACTGCATCTGCTCGCGCAGTTGCTTGTCGAGCGCACCCAGCGGCTCGTCCATGAGAATCAGATCCGGCTCAAACACCAGCGCACGGGCAACGGCGACACGTTGCTGCTGGCCGCCAGACAGTTGCGCAGGACGGCGGCCGCCCATCTGCGGCAGTTCTACCATGGAAAGCGCGCGGGCAACCTTTTCTTCAATGGTGGACTTATCGACACCACGCACTTCCAGGGGAAACGCCAGGTTTTCGGCCACGCTCATATGTGGAAACAGCGCGTAGTTCTGAAACACCATTCCGATTGAACGCTTGTGCGGCGGCACCTTGTTGATGCCACGACCGTTCAGGAAAATCTCACCATGGGTCGCCGGTTCGAAACCGGCAAGCATCATGAGGCAGGTTGTTTTCCCCGACCCGGATGGTCCCAACATTGTTAGAAATTCGCCACGAGCGATATCGAGATTCAGGTCTTTTACGACCAGTGTTTCGCCATCGTAGCTTTTCTGGACACTTTTGAAGCTGACATAGGCATCATCCGAGACGCTGCCAGTCGTTCCCGAGAGCTGTTCGTTCACTCACACACCATTATCGCACACCGGGGGTTTTCCCGCAGTGCTTGTTTATTTTCGCCAATGCGGATTGATCCGCCCTGTTCCCTTTGGCGGTAGTCAAACCGTTCAAACACAAAAGGTCAATGGGCAGTTCGCCTGTTTCGTGCGCAACGACTCAATTTCTTCCCAAATAAACGAGTCAGACCGGCAATTCTTCCGGGTTTTGAGACATTGATCGGATAATTCACCCTGTTTTCAGTGTTCTGATTTGTCGCGCTCGCTTGCATGGCGTGAGAGGAGGGCTTACCTGTGCGCCGGTTACACAAATTGGGAAGCAACAAGCAGTTTCCCGAACGTGCAGGGAAATTCAAGAATGAAGCGGCTCAAACTGGCAGCACTGGATAGCGAGGACCTCGGCGTTCTCTCAGCCTACACCCAGGACGGGGTGCTGAAAGTGGGCGACATTCGCTATTCCAAAGCCGATCATCGGGTGATTTTTGAAATCAACCGCTTTGTCTGGGAAGGCGCAGGCGACGGCAAGAAGCGACGCACCTATGAGCGACGCCGGTCCGTTCTGCATTTCGCCCGCGTGAATGCGGTCCGCTCAACCGGTATTGATCAGTCCCATCGGGACGGTGTTCTCAATCTCCTTTCAATGCGATTCGTTCCCTTCGATACAGCAACGCCGGATGATCCTTCTGGCGTGGTGGAACTGAGTTTTTCCGGAGACGGTACGCTGCATCTCCTTGTGGAGTGTGTCGAAGCGCAACTCACCGATCTCGACGCATCATGGGAAACTTTGGGACGCCCGAAGCACGCCTAAGATCGCGGCCCCGCACAATTCTTCCTTGATTTTGCACCGCTTTCCGGCTCAATCCTGCAAATGAGACGTTTGTCCTGTGGATCTGCATCACAATCGGATCCACACCAATTAGGGAGAGTTTCGTGAGCTATAGTTCTATTTTGTTTGAGGTGGTCGATCAGGTTGCAGTGATCAAACTCAATCGCCCGGAAGCAGCCAATGCGCTCACAAAAGAACTTTGTGATGAGTTGCTCGACGCGGCAATCCGCTGCGAAACCGATCCGGGAATTCGCGCGGCAGTGCTGACCGGATCCGGGAACCTTTTTTGCGCCGGTGGTGACCTCAAGGCGTTTGACGATCACATGGATGATATCAAAGCCTATGTGACGGCAACTGCGACGGCGCTCCACAATGCGGCGATCCGGTTCAACACCATGAACCCGCCGCTTGTGATGGCCATCAACGGCACCGCGGGCGGAGGCGGGTTTTCGCTGTCGCTTTGCGGCGACTACGCGATTGCGTCCTCGTCGGCGAAATTTGTAGCCGCTTACACCGCATCCGGCCTGTCGCCCGATGGCACATCGACCTATTTTCTCGCCAAGCATATTGGGCTTTTGCGTGCGAAGGAGTTGTTTTTCACCAACCGCGTTCTGTCTGCCGAAGAAGCGCTCGATTGGGGGCTCATATCGAAGGTTGTCGAACCAGATCAGGTGCTGGATGAGGCAATGACACTGGCAAGAAAGTTCGCCGCTGGCCCGACCCGGGCTTTTGGTGCAACCAAGAGATTGCTCAACACGGCTTACACCGAGAGCATCGCCATGCAGCTTGATCATGAAACCCGCTCAATTGCGGACACGCTCTATTCCCGCGACGGTCGTCACGGGCTGAAGGCCTTTCTCAACAAGGAAAAGCCGGAGTTCACGGGGGAGTGACGCTCCCTGACTGGGGTGCTGGCTTTAAATCAGCGGCGTAAGTCGTATCCACTTTCAGTCTCGGAAAATCGCACTTCGGGGCATCGAACGAGCGAATGTCACGTTCCACCTCATGGTGAGCCTGTCGAACCACGAGGTGGCTTCCAAGCCTGACCACACCCTCTCCTTCGACACGCTCAGGATGAGGGTGTGAGGCAGAGACTGAGGCCTATCACTTGGGTTTTTTCACGTGGTAGCGACGCGGAAAACCCATGTGGGATGCGCAAAGCCTGTTAGGCAGCAACTGGTGCTGCATCCAGCACGCTGGTGTCAACGTGGCTGGTGAACTTAGCGAAGTTCTCAATGAACATCTGAACAAGGCGTTGCGCCTGAGCATCATAAGCTTCAGGATCATCCCAGGTCTGGCGGGGATCCAGAAGCTTGTCGTCAACGCCTGGAACGGAAACCGGCACGGCAAAGCCGAAATTGGGATCGTTCCGCATTTCGGCATCGTCAAGTTCACCGTTCAGCGCCGCCGTCAAAAGAGCGCGCGTCGCCTTGATCGGCATGCGGGAACCTGTCCCATAAGCACCACCGGTCCAACCGGTATTGACCAGCCAGCAGCTCGACCCGTATTGGCCAATCTTTTCCTTCAATAGGTTGCCGTAGACACTCGGATGACGTGGCATGAAGGGCGCACCGAAGCAGGTCGAGAAGGTCGCCTGTGTTCCAGCCACACCTTTTTCGGTTCCGGCAACCTTTGCGGTGTAGCCCGACAAGAAGTGATACATGGCCTGCGACGGGGTCATCTTCGCAATGGGCGGCAGAACACCAAACGCATCAGCCGTCAGCATGATGATGTTTCTCGGGTGGGTAGCCTGTCCGGTTTCCGAAGCATTTGGGATGTAGTGCAGCGGATAGGCAACCCGGCCATTTTCGGTCAACGATGCGTCATCGAAATCAGGTATCCCGGTTGCCGGGTCAATAACCACATTCTCCAGCACCGAACCCTGACGCTGGGTGGTCGCGTAGATTTCCGGCTCCGCTTCGGCGGAAAGCCGAATGGTTTTTGCATAGCATCCACCTTCGAAATTGAAAATGCCATTGTCCGACCAGCCATGTTCGTCATCCCCGATCAGCGTTCTGTTCGGATCGGAGGAAAGGGTGGTCTTTCCGGTCCCGGACAGACCGAAGAACAAAGCCGAATCCCCATCGTCGCCTACATTGGCGGAGCAGTGCATGGGCATGACGCCCTTTTCGGGGAGAAAATAATTTAAAGCCGTGAATACGGATTTTTTGTTTTCACCGGCATATTCAGTGCCGCCGATGAGAACGAGACCCTTGGCAAAGTTCACCGCAATGACGGTTTCGGTGCGGCAGCCATGGCGCTCGGGATCGGCATTGAACGATGGCAGGTTTACGATCGTGAGCTCGGGAACCATGTCAACGACTTCGGAGAGTTCGGGACGCCGCAGCAAATGGCGAATGAAAAGCGCATGCCAGGCAAATTCCGTGACTACGCGAACCTTGATCTGATTATCGGCATCTGCGCCACCAACCAGATCCTGCACATAGACTTTGCGATCCTGCGCATGCGCTTTGAAGTCTGAAAGCAGACGATCAAAGGCCTCGGGCTCCATGGCCTTGTTGTTGTCCCACCAGACCGCATCTTCGGTGCTCGCATCGCGCATAACAAACTTGTCCTGCGCCGAGCGCCCCGTGTGCTTGCCTGTCTCTACGGCAAGTGCGCCGTGTTTTGTGGCCCGGCCTTCCCCGTTGGAAATGGCCGTTTCAAACAGTTCACTTTCGAGCATGTTCCAATGCGCGCTACCAAACCGATCAAACCCGTGCTGCTCGAGGCCGCAATTCTTGTTCCAGGTTCCCGATTGTTCCACGGTTTTTCCTCCACGCGCGAGGGCAATGACGCAATTTATCGTTGGCCAGCTGTACGGCCAAAATGTGAATGATCTGCATCTGCCCAATGGTTAGCCAATGGCCAGATTGCGCAGAACAGATTTGCCTTAACACCGATGTATTGAAAAATAGTCAAGTGATTTCAAATAATTAATCGATTAAATGATATAGCCTATGGTCGCACTACAAATGCAATCGATTTAAAATCAGAACAATTTTGAAACCTGTGCACAATTGGCAATATCTGGCGGTGACACGCAGCCCGTCCGGCTGGTTCAAAGCTCACGCAGTTGCTGGGGATTGATGTCGACGATTCGCCCAAATCCGGCCACCAAATGGCCCGTCTCGATGGTCATTGAATGAATCTGGAAATCTCCGAACCCGGCATACTCTTTTGCCGCCGAATGAGCGCTGACAAACGCTTCCTTCAGCTGATCCTGTTGCTCCAACGCCGCAGGTCGTACGGACCCGCTGAGACTGACGCGATTGCCGGCAAGCATATCCTCCGGGCCGTCCTGTTGAGAAACCAGGAGCGATGCTGCCGGGTTGTTCTTCAGGTTTCTCGTGTGACGTGCTAGATCAGAAAGCAGAAACAGCGGCTCATCCTTCGCCATGCAGACCGCGACTAAAGAAACAAACGGCTGTTCACCGCTCGCTTCCAGTGTACCAAGCGCACCAAAACGGGCCGATTGGAGCAGTTTTCGCGCAACCTGCAGCGTCTCTTGCGGAACGACCACCAGCGCCTCCGTAATTTCTGTGAGAAGCCAACGAAATCTGCCGTCACCATTGGCATTTATTCGCTGAAAGTGCCACAATTTGTGCGCAATTGTAGCGCCAAAGGCCTTTCAGTTCGCTGACATTTGTGACGCCTGCGCCGTGACATCGTGCGGCACCAGCGGATCAGATAACACTGAAAGGACCGGCAATGGCTGGGGAATTTTCTTCGATGCAGACCATCGCGCTGGTCGATGATGATCGTAATATTCTGACGTCCGTTTCGATAGCGTTGGAATCGGAAGGGTATCGTGTGGAAACCTACACCGACGGGACATCCGCTCTCGACGGGTTGACCACGCGCAAACCGGATTTGGCGATCCTCGACATCAAAATGCCTCGTATGGATGGCATGGAGCTGCTGCGTCGTCTTCGCCAAAAGACCGACCTGCCGGTGATCTTCCTGACCTCCAAGGACGACGAAATTGACGAATTGTTCGGCCTCAAGATGGGCGCGGACGATTTTATCAAGAAACCGTTTTCCCAAAGGCTGCTTGTCGAGCGTGTGCGCGCCGTGATGCGACGCACAGCCGCCCGGCTTGAAGGCACAACAAAATCTGCTGAGGAAGGTTCGAAATCGCTGGAACGTGGTAGTCTTGTTATGGATCAGGAGCGCCACACCTGCACCTGGAATGGCCAGCCGGTCATTCTGACGGTCACCGAATTCCTCATCCTTTACTCGCTGGCCCAGCGCCCCGGCGTTGTCAAAAGCCGCGATTCCCTTATGGATGCGGCCTATGATGATCAGGTCTATGTGGATGACCGCACCATCGACAGCCACATCAAGCGGCTGCGCAAAAAGTTCAAGGTCGTGGACAACTCCTTCGACATGATCGAGACCCTTTACGGCGTTGGCTATCGCTTCCGTGAAGGCTGAAAACTTGCGCATTGTAGTCAACTAAAGAACCTGTCATATCGGACACAGCGTTTGACCAATCCAGACTGGTTGCTTCTTTTCCAGTGCAGGCTTGATGTCTGGCGCGAGCCAAGGAGCGCGACCAATGTCTGATGACGAAACTCCTCGCAAAACTCTTGTATTGACCGGGGCAAGCCGCGGCATTGGGCACGCGACCGTCAAGCGCTTCTCAAGCGAGGGATGGCGGGTGATCACCTGCTCCCGCATGGCATTTGATTCAAACTGCCCATGGCCTCAGGGCGAAGCCGACCATATTCAGGTCGATCTTGCCGACCCGGATAATCTGGGCGTTGCCGTTGCCGAAATCCGCGAGCGCCTTGCCGAGGATGGGGGGCGCCTCAATGCGCTTGTCAACAATGCGGGCATCAGCCCCAAGGGCGAAGAGGGGGCCAGGCTCGATACCATCAACACGCCGATGCACTCGTGGCGCATGGTTTTTCAAGTGAATTTCTTCGCACCCATTATGCTTGCACGTGGCTTGCTGAGCGAATTGAGGGAAGCAGGCGGAGCCGTTGTCAACGTCACGTCAATTGCGGGATCGCGTGTGCACCCGTTTGCAGGCGCGGCCTATGCGAGTTCCAAAGCTGCCCTTGCGTCATTGACCCGAGAAATGGCCGCCGATTTTGGGCCTCAGGGGATCCGGGTCAACGCGATTGCTCCCGGTGAAATTGACACCTCCATCCTGTCGCCAGGAACGGAAGCAATGGCCGCTGACATTCCCTTGCGCCGGTTGGGAAGCACAACAGAGGTCGCTGAGACCATCTACTATCTTTGCACCGATGCTTCTTCCTATGTGAACGGTGCCGAGGTGCATGTGAACGGTGGTCAGCACGTCTGACAAACAGCCGTCAAAACCGAAGACGGGTGATCATCTCCAGCACGAATTGCTCGACTTTCTCATCCGACATGCCCTGAATAAAGTTCAAACTTCCATTGTTGATGAGATTGGCGAAGCCGTGCACCATCGACCAGGCGGAGGCGATGGCAAGCTGAGCGTCGCGGTTTTCAAAGTCATCATCACCACGCACAGCCGCAACCGCCCCGGTGAGAACGCCAAATGCCAGCTGCGCGTGATGAACCAATTCTTCATCCTCGGAGCCGGGGCGATCTGATCCGAACATGAGCTGGAGCAGTGCAGGATTTTGTCGGGCGAACTCGATATAGCCGATGCCAGCTGCCATCAGCTGCGGAATAGGCTCGGAAGCACTTTCCGCCTGTCGCTGTTCCATCGATTGTGCCAACCGGCCAAATCCAGTTGCTGCAAGCTTGATGAGCAGATTAGCTGCCGAACCGAAATGGTGCGCCGGAGCGGCATGGGAAACGCCCGCACGTCTGGCACACCCGCGCAGCGTGAAGCCGGAATAGCCCTTTTCCGTTAGCTCCTTCTCAGCGGCATCAATCAGTGCCGCTCTAAGGTCCCCATGATGATAGGATTTCTGCTGTTCAGCTTTTGTCGGCATGAACTCTCGATCCGGTTTTCATTGGCGCCAGCCACATATGGCCTGTGATCTGATTTCTCAGCTTCGACGTAATCCAATCTTTACACTGTCAAATTCTACTTGACCAGCAGTGATCGCTCGATCTATAGCAATCTTGACACTGTCAACATAAGGACCGCACCATTGGCCGAAAACTGGTTCTCCATCGCCAACATGGCCGCACTTGTCGGCTGGCTCCTGCTATTGGCAAGCCCGTTCATTCCACGCCTTGCTGATCTTTATGCGGCATTGGTCGCACCTTGCCTGTTTGCAGCAGCGTATGTTGCACTGATCTTGGTTTACTTCTCGTCCTCGCAGGGCGCGTTCAGCACACTTGCTGGTGTCGCCAGGGTGTTCGAAGTTCCCGAACTTTTGCTGGCAGGGTGGCTTCACTATCTGGCATTTGATCTGTTTGTCGGGGCCTGGATCGTGCGCACCGCCCGCAAAGAAAACATCTCCTTTCCGCTCATCTTTCCCTGCCTGTTTTTCACATTCCTGTTTGGCCCGGTTGGCTACCTGCTCTTCACGGGTCTCAGGGTCGCAAGGGGGAACCGATTGTGGGCTGCGGAACCTGGAGTGTCCCGATGACAGACATTGCCTACAAGCCAGAGCCGGCACTGGGCGGATGGCGCAGATTTTCCAGTGCCGAACCTGCGCTCGCTGCAACTGGCGTCATGATGCTGATCATGATGTTACCGACCACACTCGCCTTGCTCATCGAAGTGCGAACGGTGAATGGCATCAATCCATGGATCAAACCGCTCAAATTTCAGTTCAGCCTTGCCGCCTACACGCTCACGCTTGTGCTGTTCGCCCGCTACCTGCCTGTGGGTCTTCTTGAGACACGTTGGTATCGACGCTTCATGACGGCGGTGGTGTTCGCCATTTTCGCCGAGATGGCCTGGATCATGGCAGCATCGGCCTCAGGCCACGGATCGCATTTTTATGAGGAAGGGTTGATATGGATCGCCCTTTATCCGTTGATGGGATTGTTTGCTGTGCTCCTCACATCGACCACAACGGTCTTTGCCTGGCACATCTGGAAAAACCAAAGCGCCGATTTATCCCCGGCCGTCAAATCCGGAGTTGTTATCGGACTGGCTCTGACGCTGCCAGCCACTTGTATCACCGCGGGATACCTTGCCGGCAACGGAGGTCATTGGGTGGGCGGAACCCCAAGCGATGCTTCGGGACTGGCTTTTTTCGGATGGGCGCGTGATGGGGGCGATCTCAGGGTTGCGCACTTCTTTGCAACCCACGCCATGCACTTCATACCGGCCTTTGCCGTGCTGAGTGCCTTGATCTTCGGTGCGAAAAACCGGCTCCCGGTCTACGGTGCAAGCATTGCCTTTGCAGCGTTGATTGCCATCACATTTGTTCAGGCAATCAACGGCCAACCATTTTTGGGCTTTTTGGGGTGATACCGCAGGCTTCCGAAAAGGTGACAGATTTTTCGGACAAAAGCATGCTCAAAAACAAAGCGCTAGGCATCAAAGCGCTCAAGGTTGAGCGCCAGATGCTTACGCTGTTAGACCCCGCTCATATCCACAACGACGCGGCCCCGGACTTTGCCTTCAACGATATCGTTTGCGGTCTGAATGATGTCATCGAAGCCGATGGCTGTTTTCAGCGTGTCGAGCTTTGCCAGATCAAGATCCTCGGCCAATCGCGACCAAGCCTCCAGACGAAGTTCCTTCGGTGCCATCACCGAATCAACTCCAAGCAGTGACACACCACGCAGAATGAACGGCATCACTGTGGTGGGAAGATCAAACCCTTGCGCCAGCCCGCAGGCCGCGACCGCGCCACCATATTGGGTCTGGGCAATCACATTGGCGAGCGTGTGCGAACCAACCGCATCAACGGCCCCTGCCCAACGCTCCTTGCCCATCGGGCGTCCAGCTTCCGACAGCTCATTCCGATCGATGATTTCGGCTGCGCCAAGATCCTTCAGGAAGGCTTCTTCGCTGGCGCGTCCGGTGGATGCGATCACGTGATAGCCTAGCTTCGACAGAATTGAGATCGCAACCGAGCCCACACCACCGGCGGCACCCGTCACCACAACTGGGCCGCGCGATGGGGTGATGCCATGGCGTTCCAGCGCCATCACACAAAGCATGGATGTGTATCCAGCCGTGCCAATGGCCATGGCGTGTTCGGCGCTGATGGAGGCGGGTCTTGGAACCAGCCAGTCGCCACTCACCTGTGCACGACCGGCATAGGCGCCCCAATGGGTCTCGCCCACGCCCCAACCATTGAGAATGACGTCGTCACCTTCGCTGAAATCGGCATGGCTCGACGAAATGACCTTTCCGGCAAAATCGATGCCTGGAACCATCGGCCAGTGGCGCACGACAGGCGACTTGCCAGTGATGGCCAGACCGTCCTTATAGTTCACGGTTGTTGCCTGAACGTCGACCAGCACGTCGCCGTCCATCAGATCGTCATTCGTCAGGTCAACAACATCGACGGACTGTTTCTTGTCTTCGTCACGTGACACCTGAATGGCTTTGAAACTATCAGCCATGATTTTCCTCTTCTTTCGTCGTCGCGGTGGTTTTTGGACCGCGTTTCCAGTGAATAATCTCGTCGAGAATGATGGCGGCCGCGCCAATGCTGATCAAGGCGTCCGCAAAATTAAAGATCGCGAAGGACCAGTCACCAACATAAAACAGCACATAGTCGATGACATAGCCGTGGAGCACACGGTCGATGATGTTGCCAATAGCGCCTGCAACGATGGCCGCAAACCCCATTCCGGAAAGCCAACGGTTCGCTTCAAGCCTGCTCCACATGTACAGAACGATCACCAGCACCGCGCATGCGATCACTACCAGCGGCCATGCGCCAAGCCCGGCAAACATGGAAAAGGCGATCCCGTCATTGTGCGTGCGATACAGCGCCAGAAAGGGCAGAAGGTCGTAGATTTCGTGCATTGCCAGGCCCGTTTCCACGAGCCACTTGATCAATTGATCAATTGCAACCAGCACAAAAACGATGATCGCGGAAATGGTGAAGTTAGGTCGCATCGCCAACCACCGGCAGGGCGCCGCGCCGCGCCTCGAACAGGGTTAGTGCCGTCGCCACGGCCAGATTGAGCGAATCAGCATTGCCATCCATGGCAATCCGCACCAACTCATCGCAAATTTCAGTCAGCGTGTCGGGCAGCCCTTTTTGCTCATTGCCCATCAACAGCAGCACGGGCTTGTCGCCATAGTCGATCAGCCGATGATCCCGCGCGCCGGCGAGATGGGTGCCAACGATTTTTCCCGGCCAGTGGGGCCGCCATTTGATGAACTCATCCTCGCGGGCAACGGCAATCGGCACGTGAAAGAGGGAGCCCATGGTTGCGCGAACAGCCTCGATGCCAAACGGGTCCGTACAATCGCCGACCAGCAACACACCATCGGCCCCCAGCGCATCGGCGGTGCGCATGATCGTTCCCAGATTTCCCGGATCCCGCACCCGGTCAAGTGCGATCCACACGCCTGATCTCGCAGGCTTCACATCCTGCAGCGAGCCGCATTGACGCTTTATGACAGCGACAACCATTTGCGGATTATCGCGCCGCGTGATTGCGGAAAGCACCTTGGCATTAACCTCCAGCACCGTGCCGCCATTGGCATGAATTTTTGCCGCAACCTGTTCGACCTGCGTCTTCAGTTCGGTCTGGTCACTGATCGCCTTGCCAAACACCAGCGTCTTCACATGCCAGCCACGTTCTACGGCGTCGGTGACGAGCTTCAGGCCTTCGGCCAGAAACGCGTTTTGGGCATCGCGGTTCTTTTTCAACGCCAGTCCCTTGATCTCCTTGATCAGAGGATTTGCCGTTGAGGTGATTTCTTTCACGAGACCGGCAGTGCGGCGGGAGGATTGCTCGGTCATGATCCTCCTCCGCTTTGCCAACGTGAAAAAAGCGATGTCGAAAGGGAGCGGTCACCCGCTTCATCTTCAATCACCAGTTCGCCCGATTCCAGATGGCCACCAAGTTCGGAAAAGGCGTCCTGCATGAGTTCATGGAATGCAAAATGCGAGGCGCGAATGGCATAGGCGGTAAGCACCACCGTGAGCGACCTTTCCGTCACCAACGTTTTGCACAGGTCCAGCAGGTGCGGGAGATGTTCGAACAGTTGCCAGCGCTCCCCTTTGGGTCCCCGACCGAAGGCAGGCGGATCGAGCAGAACGATGTCATAGGTGTTTTCCCGCCGCACTTCCCGCTCGCAAAAGCGCACGGCATCCTCACAAATCCAGCGGATCGGCGCATCCGCCAGCCCGGCAAAATCCTGATTTTCCCGCGCCCAGCCGATCGCCTTTTTGGATGCATCAACATGGGTGACGCGTGCTCCTGCGCGCGCCGCAACAAGCGATGCGACGCCAGTATAGCCAAACAGGTTCAACACGGTTGGTGTGCGGCCTGCCTGTTTGGCTGTCTCAATCAGGCCCTGCATGTGCCGCCAATGGGCGTCCTGCTCGGGGAAGACACCCACATGGCGAAAGGAAGTAAAACGGGCAAGAAACGGCATTCCGTCGAACGCCGTGGGCCAGGTTTCGTCCAGCGATCGTTTCGGAAAGGCCCAACGTCCCATGCCTTCTTCATCCGTATCGCCGGTGAAGATGGCGTCGGCCGCATCCCAGTTCTTTTGCGGCAGTCTGGGTTGCCAGATTGCCTGCCCCTCCGGGCGCACCACGGTGGTTGCGCCATGACGCTCTAGCTTCAGGCCAAGACCGCTGTCAATGAGCGCGTAGTCTTTCGTGGGCCGGGTGGTGAGCACCAATCCGGTCTTTTCGGGAAGTCGACCCTGTCGCAACAGACCCGTTCGAGATATCGCCCGTGCAACCGGCTCTTGATGTTTGCGGGGATCGGGGTGATCTGACGTTTTTGCTTGCACGCGCTTTGACCCCGGCGCGCGGGCCGATGGTGCCTGTCGCTGCGAGGCGCCCTGACGCTGGCGCTTCGGCCTGTCAGCCGGTCGTTTGCCTTGTCCTGAGCGCGCCAATCAAATAATCCCTGATGAATTTGCCGCTCTATTGAACGCTTTGTCGCAAATCCGCAATGGCGCAGATTGTTCAGCCCTGATCCGGGTCCTCAACGAAGGTGGCAATTTCGCTGAGCGGCTTTTTAATTTTGGCGACTGACGGCACCATCGCATCCTCAGCGGGATGGCCAACAGCAACGATCATGGTGGGTTTTTCAGACTTTGGTCGACCCAGCATGTCGTTGAGAAAACTCATCGGGTTCGGTGTGTGGGTCAATGACACCAGGCCGCACTCGTGCAAGGCACCGAGAAGAAAACCTGTTGCGATGCCAACGCTTTCCGGCACGTAATAGTTTTTGTACCGGGTGCCATCGTCAAAAAGACCCCACTTCTGAGCGAACACCACTATCAGCCAGGGCGCGATTTCCAGATGCGGCTTGTGATCGTTGGTTCCGATGGGCTCCAACGCCTTCAACCATTCATCGCCTGCACCACCGGCGTAAAACTTCCGCTCTTCTTCCTCGGCGGCGGCGCGAATTTTGGCCTTGTGCTGCGCACTGCTGATCGCCGCAAAGTGCCACGGCTGGTGGTTCGCCCCGCTCGGTGCGGTACCCGCAGACCGGATGCAGTTTTCGATCACGGCACGCTCTACCTGACGGTCGGAGAAATCGCGCACCGTATGGCGCTTCTGCATATGGGAAAAATGATCAACAGCGGTCCGGGCGATCTCAGGGTCGTTCATTTCCGCGCGGTCAGGCAGCGGAATTGGTTGGTAGTTCAACTTGCTCTTTGAAAACATGTCTAAATTTGCGTCAGGCGGCTTTCTTGTCCGCTGGAGCAGGCAGGCCCGGCGCAGCGCCAGTCAGGATATCCTCAGCCCGGGATTTTTCCTTGTCGGCTTCTGCGTGCCATTTCCGCGCTTCAATGGTTTGCTCACGTGCGCGCTTGCGATGTTTGCCCTGGGTGAGCCATGTGGCAATTCCACCAATGAAAATGCCGATGATCAGGGCCACGAAAAGAACGGCGAACAGAGGCAAAGGCGGTGTGGCAAGGGCGGGATCAACGCTGTTGAACGGATCTGCTGAAATAACAACGGGCTGCCGATTGGCCACCGAAAGCGCAATCAAAACAATGGCAAGCGGAACAAGGATCAAAAGATTTACAATGCGCTTGATCATTTATGGCATCCAATCCGAAGCGTGGTTCTGCGTTGCCCATTCAATAGACTTGTGGCGCGGACAAGGCAAACGCTGTGGCGCACATCAACATGCGGCCAATTACCAGGGCGGATTTTCTGTTAGTTTCGGCTGAACGTTTTGCTGAGCGCCGAGAGGACTAGCTGTTCAGGCGCTCGCGCAGTTCTTTGCCGGTTTTGAAAAACGGAACCCATTTTTCTTCCACGCTCACCTGATCGCCAGTGCGTGGATTGCGGCCCATGCGGGCAGGACGGTGCTTGACTGAAAAGGCACCAAATCCACGCAGTTCCACACGGTCTCCGGAGGCCAGCGCGTCGGTCACTTCATCAAGAATCGCATTGACGATGTTTTCCACGTCCCGCTGGTAAAGATGCGGGTTTCGCTGAGCAATAATTTGTACGAGTTCCGACTTAATCAACGGATGACCCCCTCCGTGGAATTTTTGCGTAAAGGTGAAACCTGCCAAATGGACACGAGACCGTCAAGAAACACCCGCTCATTCATATATTTCTGGATAATCAAAAGTTCTTTCGCGGATGAACCATATCCCAGTTTTTCAGCAAATCGCATCAGCGATGCTGCCCCAAAAGGCAGCCCGCTCTCCTCACGCGGAACAGACCACTGAATGGTTTTGAGTTCGGTCTTCAAACCCTTCTCCTTGCTCAGCCACGCACGGGCAACCTTTTCGCCACCCAACTCATCGACCAACTTGTTGGCGAGCCCTTGTGAGCCTGTGAAGACGGAACCATCAGCCAGTTTCAGAACTTCATCGCGGTTGAGTGGGCGGCGATCTGTCACCAGATCAACAAACCAGTTGAAGCTGTCGTCCACCAGCCGCTGGATCATGGCGCGCGCCTCGGGTGGCGCCTCATGAAACGGAGAGGGCTCCGCTTTCAGAGGCGCGGATTTGATCTCCTTCATGGCGAAGCCAATCTTGTCGAGCACGACGGAGGCATCGGGATACTGGAAGATCACGCCAATCGATCCCACGATCGACGATCTCCTAGCGACAATATGGTCGGAAGCCGACGCAATCATGTAGCCGGCGGAGGCGGCGAGCGTTCCCACGCTTGCAACGACAGGTTTTTTCTCAGCCAGTTCGCGTACAGCCTCAAAAATCGATTCACCGCCAACGGTCGCACCGCCGGGTGTGTTGATGGTCAGAATGACACCTTTGACTTCATCCGATTTTTTGATTTTCTCAATAAGTTTCAGAAGTTTACGATCTTCGCGAATGAAGCCACTTATTTCCAGCCGCGCAATGTGAGGCGACGATGTATCAGCAAGCCGTTTGGTGACACCACTCGCCATAACAACCGCGATCAGTGTGAGGGCAAGCAGAATGAGAGCCGCAACGCGCCAAAAGGTCACTTTGCGTCGCAATCTGCGCCGGTCAATCAACTGATCGTAAGACATCGACATTTCACAAACACCCGGTTCGCTGGTTTATTGGGACCTGATTTGGTCGGCCTTTTGGAATCGACTTGTGCGTATCAGCGCAATCTGACATCGGCAAGGCACATGTTCGCAACTGGCAGGAGTTAACATCAATGGGCAGCATGGTCGCTGGCGTGTGGTACACGGATGAAGGCATCAAAGCCCGGCCGGATGGCGAGTGGACAAGGGCTCCCAGCATCCTGCGCCACTGGATCACGCCAGATGGAGCACCCGGCCCGACCGGTGATGGCGGATTTGCCGCAGAGGCAGGACGGTATCACATCTATGTGGCACCCAATTGCCCATGGGCCCACCGGGCACTGTTGACAATCGCTCTTAAAAATCTGGGCGCGTTGATCGCGGTTTCCTTCGCCGCGCCCAAGCGGACTGATCAGGGTTGGGTGTTTGACAATGACAAGGGGTACATGGACGGGCTCTTTGGTTCGCACAGTGTGCATGAACTCTATTCGCGCGGCGCGGACGACTATACCGGGCGCGTCACCGTGCCTGTTCTTTGGGATACGAAAACGGATCGCATCGTCAGCAATGAATCTGCGGATATTGTTCGGATGCTCGGTTCGGCCTTCAACCATCTCGGCGCAAATGACATTGACCTTTATCCTCAGCACTTGCGAGGTGAAATCGACGCGTGGAACGAGCGCATCTACCGTGATTTCAACAATGGCGTATATCGGGCCGGATTTTCCGAATCCCAGGAAAAATATGATGCCGCAGTAAAGACGGTGTTTGAAACCGTGGATGCGCTGGAGCAGCGGCTTGAAAACACCAACTACATCGTTGGTGATCAGTTGACGGAAGTGGATGTGCGGCTGTTTCCAACGCTTGCCCGCTTTGATGTGGCTTATTTCAGTGCGTTCAAATGTAACATTCGCCGTCTGACGGATTATCCCAATCTGTGGCGCTATGCGCGGCGCTTCTTTGCCATGGATGGTGTTAAAGATACGGTCTATTTCGATATTTACCGGCGCGGCTATCACTCGCAGAGCGAAAAACGAAACCCGTTTGGCATCGCGCCGGCCGGGCCGGTTGTCGACTGGTCGCTTTGAGCTTTCAATCCGATCTGCTAATTCAACAGGACCACAATGCTGCTTCAACTGTCCATCGGATCACTGATCATTCTCTTGAGCATGGCCGTCATCGTTGCATTCATTTGCGTGGCAATGTCGATGCTCAAAACCATTGAGCGCAGGCTCAATCAGGTTGTGATGAGCACCCGGCATTTCTTCGCCACGATGTCCGCTGCGGCACTGCTTGTGTTGGCTGCAAATACTGTTTGTGTATGGATCTGGGCCGGGTTCTTCAAAGCGCTCGGCGTATTTGAGAGCTTCGAAGAGGCCCTCTATTTCTCGCTGGTTTCCTTCACCACCGTGGGGTACGGCGACGTGGTTGTCCGTGAGGATTGGCGTATCACGTCCGGATTTGTGGCTGTAAACGGCTTGCTCGCCTTCGGCGTTTTCACAGCCTTTCTGATGGAGGTCGTGCGCAACCTCAGCACCAGGTGGGACGGGCGCTAGCGCGTACCACGTTTTGATAGATCCAAAAAAAGCTGCGCTATCTGTATGATTGTGCATCCCGTTTTCCGAAAACCGGTATCCACTTTTCGGTGGCATGCTCTAGTTTTTTGTCTCAGAAACAGCCTTTCTAAGAGCGTACACAAATTCCAACGCATCGCGCGGTGTCATCTCGTCAGGCTCAGCGGTTCTCAGCATTTCCACCGCCGGATTTTCCGCCAGCTTCTTGGGCTCCGCCTGCGGTGCCACAGAAAACAAAGGCAAATCGTCAATCATCATTGCCGCTGGTTTAGAGCGTTCGGTTTCCTCCAATTGTTCCAGCACATGGCGCGCACGTTCTATCACGGCGCCAGGAAGACCAGCCAGTCGCGCCACCTGAATACCGTAGGACCTGTCCGCCGCACCCAGCACGACCTCATGCATGAAGATCACTTCACCCTCCCACTCCCGCACGCGCATGGTGACGTTGGACATTCGATCAAGCTGATCAGAAAGCGCGGTCAGCTCATGATAGTGGGTTGCGAACAAGGTGCGGCATTTGTTGATCTCGTGGAGATGTTCAATCGCTGCCCAGGCAATGGAAAGACCGTCAAAGGTTGCCGTTCCGCGGCCGATCTCGTCCAGTATAACCAGCGAGCGTTCGCCGGCCTGATTGAGAATGGCCGCCGTTTCCACCATCTCCACCATAAAGGTGGACCGTCCACGTGCCAGATCATCCGCCGCACCCACACGGGAAAACAGCCTGTCGACCACGCCAACATGGGCAGAACCGGCCGGTACAAACGAACCCATCTGAGCCAGGATCGCAATCAGGGCGTTCTGTCTCAGGAAGGTCGATTTGCCACCCATATTCGGGCCGGTCAGCAGACGCAGCAGTCCGGCTTTGCCGCCGGACCCACTTTCGGGGCTCAGATCGCAATCATTCGCCACAAACGGGTCCTGCGCCTGTTTGCGCAACATCTGCTCAACCACCGGATGGCGACCAGCTGCGACAGTGAATGCAAGGCTGTCGTCGACAATCGGGCGAACATAACCCTGCTCAGTTGCCAGAACCGACAGGGAGATTGCTACATCAACACGCGCCAGCGCACCTGCCACCTCCTTCAGTGCCGCGCCCTGTTCCACGACGATGGAACGAAGCCGCTCAAAATCGGCAAGTTCAATCTGCAGTGCGCGTCCGGCAGCGTTGGCAATTCGGCTTTCAAGGTCCGCTAGCGCATTGGTGGTGAAGCGCATGGCATTCGCCATGGTCTGGCGATGGATGAAGGTTTCCCGGCCTTCGGAACTTGTCAGCGCCTCTGAATTGGCGCTCGTGACTTCGACGAAATAGCCAAGCACATTGTTGTGCCTGATTTTAAGGGATTTCACGCCGGTCAGCTCTGCATATTCAGCCTGTAGTCCGGCAATCACCTTGCGGCTTTCATCGCGCAGGGCTCGCATCTCGTCGAGCTCAGCGTTCACCCCGCTTGCAACAAAACCGCCATCGCGCGACAGCAATGGCAGGTCCTCGGCGAGGGTTCGAGACAGATCGTCAAACAGATCAATCGGCGCTTGCCCCAAGCCTGCGATTTCGGTCTCGATGCTCAGCAGCGCAATATCATTTGCCAAGAGCAGCGCTTTGATACCCATCGCATGATCCAGCCCATCGCGGATGGCTGCAAGATCGCGCGGGCCACCGCGTTCCAGTGCAAGCCGCCCCAGCGCCCGTGCCACATCGGAAGACCCACGCAGAGTTTTGCGCACCTCATCTGCAAGCGCTTCCTGCTGCACGAAGACGGAGACCTGCTCCAGTCGCCGGTTGATCGCATCCGGATCGGTCAGCGGGCTCATCAGTCGTTCGCCCAATAACCGCGCACCCGGTCCTGTCACCGTTCGGTTGATCGCCGAGTAAAGGCTTCCCGACGTTTCTCCGGAAAGGGTGCGAACCAGTTCCAAGTTGGTGCGGGTTGCCGGGTCGATAAACAGGCTTCGTTCAGCGGATTGGCGTTTTGGCGGCGTCAGCGCGGGACGCTGGCCAATCTGGGTTTTTTCCACGTAGGCCAGTGCGGCTGAGGCAGCCGCGAGTTCCGCCTTGGTGAAAGTGCCATAGGCATCGAGTGACTGGATCTGAAAATAGTCTCTCAGCCGTTTTTCCGCACTGGCGCTGTCAAACATCACCGTTGGCTGAGGTGACACGGCAAGTGCAAGATCTTCAAATTGAGGGTGAAGATCATCTTCATAAAAGACAGATTCCGACAGGATCAATTCCTTCGGATCAATGCGGGCGATGTCGGCAAACAGACGATCCCGTGAGGACCCCGTGATGCGAAAATCTCCCGTTGAGATATCGATCCAGGCAATCGCATAGCCGTCTTCTCCAGCACCTTTCACTCGTGCTAGTGCGGAAAGGAAATTTGCCTTTCCTGCATCAAGCAGATTGTCCTCAGTCAGCGTCCCAGCCGTGACAAGCCGCACGACGTCGCGGCGCACCACGGATTTATGGCCGCGCTTTTTGGCCTCAGCCGGGTCTTCGGTCTGTTCACAAACGGACACCCGGTAGCCGAGCCGGATCAGTTTTTGCAGATAATCATCTGCGGCATGGACCGGCACGCCGCACATCGGGATATCGTTTCCCTGATGCTTGCCGCGCTTTGTAAGGGTAATTCCGAGCGCACGTGATGCTTCTTCCGCATCCTCGAAAAAGAGCTCGTAGAAGTCGCCCATTCTGTAAAACAGAAGTGAGTCCGGGTTGGCCGTTTTGATTTCCACATACTGCGCCATCATCGGCGTCAGCCGAGTTTGCGCCTGGCTCTTCTCCGGTGCGGCATCTGTTTGGACTGAAGTTTTGGTATTCAATCGAACTTCCATGTTCCCGTTTTGGGGAAGATGTGACAGACAGGCACCAACAACTGAATTCACCTTCTTCTCGCAAACAATTCACCCAACGGGCGATCCTGGCTGACCAGGCGCACTTGCCCCCCGTGCGGGAGGGTGGTTCACTCTATCGAGCAGCACATAGCGGACACATATTCAATGGCACCCTCCGACTATTCCACCAAAAACGGCCCTTCCATCACAGATGCAGAGGCGCTTGACTTTCACGCCTCGGGTCGACCGGGGAAGCTGGAGATCACGCCGTCCAAGCCGATGACCACCCAGCGCGATCTGTCGCTGGCTTATTCGCCCGGTGTGTCCGTGCCGGTGGCCGCTATTGCCGAAGATCCTACCAAGGCGTTCGACTACACCACGCGTGGCAATATGGTGGGCGTCATTTCCAACGGCACGGCCATTCTTGGTATGGGCAATCTTGGCGCGCTGGCTTCAAAACCCGTGATGGAAGGCAAGGCGGTGCTGTTCAAGCGCTTCGCTGACATTGATTCCATCGATCTGGAGGTAGAAACCACCGACATCGACGAGTTCGTCAATTGCGTGCGTCATTTGGGGCCGTCCTTCGGCGGCATCAATCTGGAAGACATCCGCTCTCCCGATTGCTTTGTGATTGAGCGCAGGCTGCGTGAACTCATGGACATTCCGGTGTTTCATGACGATCAGCACGGAACGGCAATCATCGCAGCCGCCGGACTGATCAACGCGCTGCATCTGACGGGTCGCAGGCTTGAAGATGCCAAGATGGTGTTCAGTGGTGCGGGCGCGGCAGCTATTGCCTGTGTCAACCTGATCAAGGCGCTGGGCATGCGCGATGAAAATGTCATCATGACCGATATTCACGGCGTGATTTACGAAGGCCGCGAAGTGGAGATGGACGAGTGGAAGGCGGTGCACGCCTCCAAAACATTAGCTCGCACGCTCGACGAGGCGATCAAGGGTGCTGACATTTTCTTGGGCCTTTCCGCCGGTGGCGTGGTCAGCCAGGAGATGGTGGCTTCAATGGCAGACCGGCCCATCATTTTTGCCATGGCCAACCCCACGCCTGAGATCTCGCCGGAGGAAGTGGCGGAAGTTCGCAGCGACGCGATCATGGCCACCGGTCGGTCTGACTACCCCAATCAGGTCAACAATGTGCTTTGCTTCCCGTTCATATTCCGCGGCGCGCTTGATGTGCGAGCAACCACAATCAACGAGGAAATGAAAAAAGCCGCGGTCTACGCCATGGCAGAATTGGCCCGTCAGGACGTGCCCGACGAGGTGGCTGCAGCCTATCAGGGCAACCGGCCAAAATTCGGCCCCAAATACATCATCCCTGTTCCGTTTGACCCAAGGCTCATTCAGGCCATACCGCCTGCTGTTGCCCGGGCAGCCATGGAATCCGGTGTGGCGCGGCGACCGATTGTCGACTTTGAAGCCTATCGCCACCAGCTTTCCGCCCGTCGTGACCCGCTCGCTTCCACCCTGCAGCGGATCTATCAACAGGTGCGGCGCAACACGAAACGGATCGTCTTTGCAGAAGGCGAGGAAGAACAGGTCATTCGCGCAGCGGTCTCCTTTGCCAATCAGAAGCTTGGGACGGCGGTTCTGGTGGGACGGGAAAACAAAATCCGCGAAACGGCCGAGATCGCGGGCATTGATATCAATCGCGATGGGCTGGAGATCACCAACGCCAAGATTTCCGACCGCAACGATGCGTATATCGAATATTTGTACGCCCGATTGCAGCGCAAGGGTCATCTCTATCGGGATTGCGTGCGGCTGATCAACAATGACCGGAACCATTTTGCGGCTGCCATGGTCGCGCTGGGAGATGCTGACGGCATGGTTTCTGGCGTCACCAGAAACTACTCAACAGTTTTGAGCGATGTGCTTCGCGTGATCGATCCACTGCCAAAGCACCGGGTGATCGGTGTCTCCCTGGCGCTCTGCCGAGGGCGCACTGTGATTGTGGCCGACACGGCGGTGATTGATATGCCCAACGCGGAAGAACTTGCCGATATTGCCGTGGAAGCCGCTCAGATGGCGCGGCGTTTCGGATACGAGCCACGCGTGGCGATGCTTGCCTATTCCACATTTGGCCATCCATCCGGTGAACGCTCTGAGAAGGTTCGCGAAGCAGTTGAACTCCTTGATCAGCGCAATGTGGATTTCGAATATGATGGCGACATGAATGCCGATGTGGCGCTCAACGAAGAGGCCATGGAAGCCTATCCGTTCTGCCGACTGTCCGGACCGGCCAATGTGCTCGTGATGCCGGCCTTTCACTCGGCCAGCATCTCCACAAAAATGTTGCAGGAACTGGGGGGTTCAACAGTGATTGGACCGCTGCTTGTGGGTCTGGAAAAACCGGTGCAGATCGTTTCGCTGGGAGCTCGGGACACGGATCTAGTCAATATGGCCGCTATTGCGGCGTTCAACGCAACCTGACCATTTCTGACGACCCAGTTTTGTACAGGCTGCTCAGCTATTGTGCGCGGAATGTCCGCCGTAATAGCTGACGTACCGCTCATTGAGATTTGAAACCGGCAGGATAATCAGAACATCAGTCGTGCCGAACTGATGATCAATCACCGCCTCTTCGCCAAACATGGCGCCAAGCCGCAAATATCCCTTCACCAGCGGCGGCAAAGTCCGCAGGGCCGAGCGCGCCTCGATATCGTCCTTCGCGATACGGTCCATGCTGCAGGCCCGCTCGGGGACGGCCCGTGTCTGCCAGTCACCGTCAGCGCGCGCATGGTGGAACAGGAACGACAGTGGAAGCGCCAGTTGTTCAGGATCAGTTCCCTCCAGCGAAGCGCATCCCATCATGACGTCGATATCGTTGTGCTGAATGTAGAGCCACAATCCGTGCCACAAAAGCTCCATAGTGCGCTTGTTGCGATAGTCCGCCAGCACGCACGAGCGTCCCAGTTCCAGAAAATTCAAATCAGTGTGGCGCGCCAGCATGGGTTCAATGTCGAACTCGCTGGCTGTGTAAAACCCGCCAGCCAGCTCGGCGATGGGCTGGGGCAACAATCGGTATGTGGCAACAATTGAACTGTCGGCAGGCTTGTCCGTATCCACCACCAGCAGATGGTCACAGGCCGGATCGTAGGCGTCCTTGTCGCGTCGGGTCAGCAGCGTGTCGGCATCGGCAACCGCCGACATTTCCTCGTAAAAGACGTTGAAGCGCAGGGTTTGCGCCGCCCGAATTTCAGCGCGGTTGCGGGCAAGGCGCACTTCAAGGGAGCCAAGCTTTCCAAGCACCGGGGCTTCGGGATCGAGCGGCCTTGTGTACCTGGATCTCAAATCCACGATTTGGCGAACGCCCGGGGCGCCGGGCACACGCGGCTCCCGCGATCGGTTCGGTGCCTTCATTACGTATCCCCTCTCTGACGTCGCAGCGATCTGCCGAAGATCACGCCGCTCCCAATTCTAACAGAGGGGCCAATCAATTCAAACAAAACGCATCGCGCAAACAACATTGTCAGACAACATTAGTGTGACAGCGCGGTCCTCAGTGCGATTGCCTGTCTTCCTGTTTGGCGAGGCCCGCAACAAAGTCTTGCAGCCGGTCGAGATCAACCGGCTTGCTCATAAAGTCTGACGCGCCGCATTCGGCGACTGCATCGCGGGTTGATTGTTGATCATCGGCGCTCAGGATCAGGATCGGCACCGCAGGGGAAGAATTCTGTTTTTCGAGCCGACGGATTTCGCTGGTCGCTGCCAGGCCGTCCTTTACCGGCATATGCAGATCCATCAAAACCAGATCGAATCCGTTATTGTGCTTGCTCCCCGCTGAACGAAGCGTGTCCACCGCCTGCTGGCCGTCGCGGGCGCGTGAAGTTTTGAAGCCGGATTTTTCAAGCTGGGCTTCCAACAGCATGGCGTTGATATCATTGTCATCAACCACCAACACACGTCCGGTAAGGTTCTCCTCGGCGGCTGTTTGGTTGTGGTTCGATGGTGTCGCCTGGGCATTCTGGGCCCGTTTCCGGCCAAGCAGAACGTTGTGCAACGTCTCCCGGCGCACGGGCAGGGTGAGCCAGAAATCATCGGCTTCAAACAGTTTTTCCTCGCCGGTTGAGGTGAGAAAAATTCGGCGACGATTGTCGTTCGTGCCTGCCGCTCCGTCGTGGCCGGTGGCGATCACCGATACATTCGTCGCGCCAGCGGTAAGCTCAGTTTCGCTGTCGAGAACCACGGCTCCCAGATCCCTTGCGGTGTCCGCAATCGCTGTGCGAGCCGGTGTGTCAGAGATGGCCAGCACCACCGTGTGCCCCGACAGTGGCGCATTGGCAGCAGTGTTGTTTGAGCCCGAATTGGTCTGATCCGAAGGAAGCAGCGTGATCTCAAACGAGAAGCTGCTTCCCTTCCCGATTTTACTCGTCACTGTCAGTTCGCCACCCATGGCGGAAACGATGCGCCGCGAAATGGCAAGGCCCAACCCCATGCCGCCAAGCTGCGATGCGTCTTCCGTCCGCGACTGGGCAAATTCGTTGAAGATGCGCTCCTGATCTTCATCATCTATTCCGCGCCCGGTGTCGATGACCGAGATGCGGCATCGCTGCGGCTCATCCTTTACAGCTTCAATGCGCAGCGCGATTGCACCGGCATCGGTGAATTTCAAGGCGTTGGAGACGAGGTTGATCAAAACCTGGCGCAATCGGTGCCGATCAATTTTCACCTGATCGGGCAATCTGCGATCCACATAAGTGGCGAGACTGACCGCCCGCCTGCCGGTTCCGGCAGCCTGGCCTGGCGCAAGCAACTCCACGACTTCCTCTGCGAGATCGACAAGAGAAACATCGGAAGGGTGAAGGTCCAGATGGCCAGCTTCGATTTTGGTGAGATCGAGCAAGTCCTCAATCAGGGCCAGCAATGACTCGCCGGACTTTTCAATGGTGGCCACATGGTTGCGCTGCTCGGCGTTGAGAGCCGTCTGGTTCAACAGGTTTGTGAAGCCTAAAATACCATTCAGCGGCGTGCGTATCTCATGGCTGACCGAGGCCAGAAACTGGCTCTTTGCCCGATTGGCGCTCTCCGACGCCTCGCGCGCTTCGGCCATCAGTTGCGTTTGCTTTCTGCGGAATGTCACATCGCGCGCCACGCTTCGGATGCCCGGTGTTCCGGCGACCGGATCGGTTGCCGGAAGTTCCAGCCATTCGAACCATCGCTTCTCTCCGGCAATATCCAGACAGACTTGCGCGCATTGATCGGATGATCCGTCTGCGGGCCGCTCCCAGCGTGACGTGATTTGAATCTGTTCAAAAACCTGTTCGATCTGATTGCCCAATGCCGCCCGGGCCGCCCGGTTGGCAAATGTCAGTTCGCCTTCGGAATTGCGAAACAGGACCAAATCGCCAAAGGCTTCTGCAAGGCTGCGATAATGATCCTCGCTTTCGCGCAGTTCCCAGGACCAGTCTTCAAGCGCTTCCATGCGTTGCGCAAGCTGCCGGTGACGAGATGCCAGATCAGCATCTTTCCGGATCGCGTGAACAAAACTGACCACCAGAACGACAAGTGACAACGCGCCCGTTGAGACGGGGATGAGCCAGGACGCGTTGGCGGCACGCTCACCGCTCAGCCCCAAAAGGGCCGATTGCACAACTGCGACCGCCGTAATCGCCGAAACGGCAAGAAGCAGCAGCGCCACGGTTGCCGGGCGAAATATGCGCCTAGTGCTTGAAGGTTTGGCACGCTTTTTCGATCGAAGACGCGGCTGAACCTCGTCAATGTCCACTTCGCTGGTCGAGTGATCGTGATCCTCGGTCGGTGAGATCTGTTGTGCAGCCTGGGGCATTTCGGTTCCTCGTCTGGGGAGAGCTACCGGTTGCCTCAAAGTGCCTGATCAGGCTTGCCAATGAATTGAAAGAGATGGTTAGCGGAAACTGAACAAATCAGCTTGGTTGCATACGCTTCTTCCTTGCCGTGGCAAGAATACACAGCAATTCAAACATCATGGATACGCCGACCCACGCGGTGCCGCCGGAAGGATCGAACGGTGGTGACACCTCCACAAGGTCGGCGCCAATGACATCGACGCCATCCAAGAGCCGGACGAGCCTTTGCGCTGTAAAGGTGTCCGGTCCACCGATTTCCGGGGTGCCCGTGCCTGGCGCGAAGGAGGGATCGATGAAATCAATGTCGAAACTGACATAGGTGGGCTGATCGCCGACACTCTCCCGAGCACGCTGCATTGTCGCTTCAACGCCGAGCTCCAACATCTCCTCAATCTGGATGATGGTTACACCCTGTTCGCGACCCCAGTCGATGTCTTCGCCATCATACATGGTGCCGCGAATGCCGATCTGGACCACTCGTTTCGGATCAAGCAGGTCTTCCTCGATGGCGCGGCGAAACGGGGTGCCATGGGTGTACATGGTGCCGCCAAAATACCCTGCAAAGAGATCCGTGTGGGCATCAAAGTGGATCATGCCCAAGGGCGCACCGGCTGAAAGGCCTCTCAATATGGGCAGTGAAACCAGATGGTCTCCACCCGCCGACATGGGCACAATGTTGTTGTCGCGCAATTCCTTGAAAGCAAGTTCAACCCGCCCCAGCGTGTCGTTCAGATCAGCCGGATTGGGTGAAACATCGCCGAGATCGGCGCAATTGCAGGCGGCAAATGGATTGACACGTGATACTGGATGGACAGAGCGGATCATCGTAGAGAGATCGCGCAATTGGCGCGGACCATGACGGGCGCCGGGCCGGTTGGTCGTCCCGCCGTCCCATGGAATACCGATCAGTCCGATGTCGACATCGCCATACCGGGAATGGTCGAGGTCCACATTCGGAAGACGCATAAAGGTCGGAACGCCGGCAAAACGCGGTAAATCCATGCCGGAAACGGGTTGAAAAAACGGGTCGGCCAATCTGGTTCTCACATGCTCGGAAGGCTCACATGACAATCCTGTCAAAGCAGGGAGCCAGTTTCAATTCGAAATCGACGCTCTCCCGGAACTGAAAAACATCGCGAACGATAATCACGGTGCGCTTCAGACCATTTCCTGCGCTTGGGTTTTTTGCCCCTCTCCGATCATGCGATAGGAAATGGCTTCCGCAAGATGCGCCCTTCCCACCTGATCTTCGCCGTCGAGGTCTGCAATCGTGCGAGCCGTTTTCAAAATCCGATGATAGGCGCGGGCAGAAAACTGCATGGCTTGAGCGGCTTCCTGCATCAGGTCGCGGCCGGCATCATCCATCACGGCGATCTGTTCGATGACACCTGTCGAGCATCTTGCATTGGTCGTGGTTGATAGCCCCATGTCTGAAAACCGCTTTTGCTGGATGGCGCGCGCGCTTGCCACCCGTTGCGCAACGCTGGCGCTGGTCTCAGCGCGCGTTGGATTGATCAGATCAAGTGCTGAAACGGCGGGCACCTCGATTTTAAGATCAATACGATCAAGCAGCGGCCCGGAAATACGCGCCTGATAGTCGCTCACACAGCGCTGACCTCGCTTGCAGACATGGCCAGGCTCACCTGCCATCCCGCACCGGCACGGGTTCATGGCTGCAACAAGCTGCAATGCAGAGGGATAGGTTACCCGGTGATTGGCGCGCGCGATCGCGGTCTCTCCTGCTTCGAGGGGCTGCCGGAGAGAATCGAGCACCTGCGGAGAAAATTCCGGAAATTCATCCAGAAACAGAACACCGTGATGGGCGAGCGACACCTCACCGGGCTTGGCGCGAATGCCGCCGCCCACCATTGCAGCCATTGATGCAGAATGGTGCGGGGCCCGAAACGGGCGGGCACTCGATAGTTTGCCATCCGCCAGTTCTCCGGCGATGGATGCAATCATCGACACTTCCAGAAGCTCCGGTGGCGACAGGGGCGGCAGAATGCCGGGCAAACACCCGGCGAGCATTGATTTTCCAGACCCGGGTGGCCCGACCATCAACAGATTATGCCCGCCCGCTGCAGCCACTTCGAGCACCCGTTTTGCCGATTCCTGGCCTTTGATGTCAGCCAGATCAGGTGCGCCGGATTCCTGTGCCCGGATCGCGGGAACCGGTCGATCCAAAACCTGTGTCCCCTTGAAATGATTGGCGAGCGCGATGAGGCTGCGTGGTGCAAGAATGTCCATTCCCTCGTCCGCCCAAGCCGCTTCCGCACCGCACGGTTTCGGGCAGATCAGCCCCTTGTCCAGCGTGTTTGCCCCGATTGCCGCGGGCAGAACGCCTGCGACCGATGCGATGGTTCCATCAAGTGAGAGTTCGCCCAATACCACGTATTCGGCAAGAGCATCCGAAGGCACAGCACCGAGAGCCGCCATCAGCGCCAGCGCAATCGGGAGATCGTAGTGGCTCCCCTCTTTCGGAAGGTCTGCCGGTGCGAGGTTGACCGTTATTTTCTTATGCGGCAGCGCTAGGCCCGAGGCATGCAATGCGGCGTGAACCCGTTCGCGACTTTCCGCAACCGCTTTGTCCGCAAGGCCGACAATGTGCATGTTCACCTTGCCCGGCGCGATCATCACCTGCACATCCACAGGGATTGCCTCGATCCCCTGAAATGCCACCGTTGTCACATGCGCAACCATTTTATCGCCTCTTGAAGCTTTCAGCGGTGATCAAGCCGAGTGGTTGCTTGAAAGCACCTGCGCTCACACGATTTGGTTGCATTCTAAGTGAGTCATTCAAAAATAACAAGAACAATTAGAGAACAAAATACACTTTTTACGGGGACAACCCGGCAAACTGGTTGCAGCCAGTTGAAATGCCTAGGCAAATTTAGAACAAAACAGGATCAAATACGATCAGCCTGCCCGTTTGTCTTCGATGGAATCCCAGATCAGGGCGGCAATATCGGCACCACCAAACTTCGCCACTTCGCGAATGCCTGTGGGCGATGTCACATTGATTTCGGTGAGGCTGTCGCCGATCACGTCAATTCCAACAAACAGAAATCCGCGCTCCTTCAACGCCGGACCAATTGTGGAGCAGATTTCCTGATCGCGTTCCGTCAGGCCGATATGTTCGGCGCGTCCGCCCACATGCATGTTGGAGCGGGCTTCGTTCTCCTGCGGCACCCGGTTGATCGCGCCCACCGGTTCACCATCGACCAGAATAATCCGCTTGTCGCCAGCGCGCACATCGCTGAGATATCGCTGGGCGATGAAAGGTTCAGGCCAGGTCGCTTCAAACATCTCAAGCAGCGAGGAAAGATTTTCGTCTCCATCGCGAATGCGGAACACGCCTGCGCCACCATTGCCATAGAGCGGCTTGACGATGATATCGCCAAACTCTTCACGAAATTTTCTGATTTCATCAGATGACCTTGTGATCAGCGTGGGCGGCATGAGCTGCGGAAATTCGGTAACAAAGATCTTTTCCGGCGCGTTGCGCACATTGGCCGGATCATTCACCACCAGCGTTTTTGGATGAATGCGCTCCAATAGGTGCGTCGCTGTGATGTATCCCATGTGAAATGGCGGGTCCTGACGCATCAAAACCACATCATAATCCGCCAGATTTTCTGTTCGAGCTTCACCGAGCTCATAGTGCGCGCCAATCTTGTCCTCAACGGTGACCGGATCGATCAGGGTGGACACTTCACCATCGCGCATGGAAAGCCGATCAACTGTGTAGTGGCCCAGCGTATGGCCACGCCGCTGGGCTTCCAGCATCATTGCAAAGGTGGAATCGCCCTCAATGTGAAGGGTGGAAATATGGTCCATCTGGACTGCAACACGAAGAGCCATCGACCCGCCTTTGTTCTGGAAACCTTTGCCCGCTCAACGACGGACATGCGACGCGTATTCGGCCTATGGAATAGGTCATTACACGGCGAATGCAACAATCCGATGCGCAAATCGCGCAAAACTGACCCCGGCGCGTTTCGGTGCTCGTGTCACCAGCAATCTTCCAGATGCTCCGGCCAACGCCACGGGCACACGGCCATGATATCATATCGCACGGAATGTTCGTGCGGCGCCTTTTGCCGGGCAAGCCAATGATCGGCCGCAGCAGCAATGCGGCTCTGCGCCGTTCTTGTGACTGCGTCCACACATTCAGCCACCGTGGGGCGCGCCTTCACCTCAATCACCGCAATCAACGTGCCACGACGGGCAATGATATCCACTTCGCCAAGTTTGGTCCGATAGCGCCAGGCTGAAATCCGGTACCCTTTGATCAGCAACGCAATGATGGCAGCAAATTCCGCGCGACGACCCCGACGCTCCGCCTTCTTTCGGCGATCTGAAGCCTGCTTATTGCCAAGTTTCGCTGCCATTTGGTTCAGCCTGCCAGACTGGCTTTGTCCCGCAGCTCAAGCGCCCGGGCGTAGACTTCCTTTCGAGGCTTCCCTGTCAGGGACGCTGCTTCCGCCACCGCATCACGCATGCTCTGATGCGCCAAGAGATCTGTGAGCAGGCCATCAAGATCGATCTCAGCGCCACCATCTTTTGCCGCACCGTCCACCACAATCACGATTTCCCCGCGCACCCGGTCCAGCGCCCTGATGGAGGAAAGAACCGTCTCAATGGTCCCGCGATAGTGGGTTTCGTGGAGTTTGGTGACCTCACGCGAAACGCTCACCAGACGATCTGGCCCCAACACGTCTTTCATATCTTCCAGACAGGCGATGAGACGCTTGGGGGATTCAAAGAAAATACCCGTCTCGCTGTGGTCTCGCATAGCCTCAAACGCGTTTCGTCGCGCTTGCTTTTTCGCGGCAAGAAATCCGGAAAAAACAAACGAAGTGGTTGAAAACCCGCTTGCCACCAGGGCCGCCAAAGGTGCGGATGCGCCCGGAACCGGCACCACGCTGATCCCGGCTTCAATTGCGTCTTCCACCAGCCGGCCCCCGGGATCGCTCACCAGCGGCGTGCCCGCGTCGCTGACAAGTGCCACAGACTTGCCTGAACTGATTTCTGACAGGAGAGCCTCGCCTCTCTCTGCCGCATTGTGCTCATTGTAAGAAATGCGCGGCGTCGTGATTGCGTAGCGCGACAAAAGAGAGGCTGTGGTCCTTGTGTCCTCACAAGCGATGAGGTCACAGGCAGCAAGAATTTCCAGCGCCCTCAATGTGATATCACCCAGATTGCCGATGGGTGTGGAGACCAGATAAAGCGCGGGCTCCGGCCTGACAGGTTCAACCACCGTGCCGTGAATCACCAGCGATCGAGACCGGTCCTTGTCGACGGGATTGGCAACCACAAATTAACCTTAATGAAAAGTAAACGCCGCCCGCTTTTGACACAGCCATGCGCGGGTTGCAAAACTCGGTCAGTTAACCTGAACTTTTGTTTTGCGATTGAGGCAACGGGCAAATGGTCAACACCGATGTGCATCAGGCGATGCGGGAACGCCCCGCCATTCGTGCCAGACATGGTCTGCGCGCGGGTGCGGCGATGGCATTGTTCATGTTGCTGTCATCCTGTCAGGGAACCGGCAGTGCTCTTGATGCCGGTGTGGGTGGTGCCAACTCTCAAGGGCAAGCAACCACACGAAAACTGACGCCCAATCCACAGGGAACAGTCATTGGAACGGCGGGAACACGTGTGGCCCTGCTGTTGCCAAAATCGGCACCTGGCAATGGCGGTGTCATCGCGCAACAGTTTGAAAATGCTGCCCGTCTTGCCATGCGCGATTTCGGGCAGGCCGGCATTCAACTTGTTATCAAAAACACTGCCGGACAGGCTGCGGATGCTCAAAATGTTGCACGTCAGGCCATTGACGAAGGTTCATCCCTGATCCTTGGACCGATCTTTGCCGGCAATGTGAGCGCGGCTTCCGCCTTCAGCCAGCCATCGGGTGTTCCGATGATCGCGTTCTCATCCGACACAACACTTGCCCGCCGCAATGTATATCTGCTGTCTTTCGCACCGCGCGCGGACGTTCGACGCACCATCAACTATGCGGTTTCGCAAGGGCGCAATTCTATTGTGGCGCTGCTTCCCAACACGCCATATGGCAATCTGGTCGAGAAATCGCTGCGATCTGTGCTCAATTCCGGCGGTGGTACCCTGATTGCGGTCGCAAAGTATGATCGCACAGCTGCGGCGATTGAACAGGCCGCACAATCAGTCGCAGCGGCGGCGTCAGGAGCCAATGCGATCTATGTTCCGGATGATCCACGGGCTGCAGGTGCCGCGCTCAACGCCCTGCGCAGCGCCGGCGTTCCCCTGGGGCAGATGAAGGTCCTGGGTTCCGGTCAGTGGGAATCGGCCAAACTCTCCTCTCCCCTTTTCCGCGGTGCATGGCATGCTGGCCGGGACCGCAGCAATTTCGGAGCCTTTGCCGCCCAGTATAAGGCAGCCTATGGAAGCGCTCCCTCGCCAAATGCGGGTCTTGCCTATGATGCGGTATCCATGGCCGCTGGGCTCATTCGCCGGCACTCGCAAAATCCGTTTGCATCCGAACGCATTGAGAGCCGCAACGGCTTCAGCGGTGTGAACGGAATTTTCCGATTGCGTTCCGATGGCAAGGCCGAGCGCGGTCTCGTGGTGTATGAAGTGCGCGGCGGACAGTCGGCTGTCATCAGCGCAGCACCCACAGCGTTCGGGGCTGGATTCTAGAGCGCACCACCGATTCACGGAAACACACCTGCGCTCCTATTGCATCTTGCCGAAATGTTGGGGGCCAGCTCTGAGGCCTACTTCTAGTTCCTGGTAATCACCGCGACTTTAGCCAGGTCAGATATTGGCGCATCCAGGGCGGCGCGATCATAGATCGGCACGTCGACAATGCTCAGATTTTCAATCTGCGGCTTCAGAGCATCCAAATGCGAGGCAAAATCCATAGACTCGTAGAGTTCGGCATTGATGCCCAGAATCAGAACCCCGCCTGACCGTGTGATCCGCAGCAACTCATCAATCGCATCTGGTCCCACATGGCCGTGGGTAAACGTTCCGGCGCTGACAACTCCACCATAGGAGGCATCCGGAATGTCCAACGGCTTTGTCAGATCAGCAACGAGTGTCTTTCTGTAACAGCCCTGCCTCCGTGCAATCGCGAGCATTTCCGGAGAAATGTCGAGGCCATCGATCTCGGGTCCATCTGTGCCGGACATTTTTTGCATTGCAATCGCAACCAGTCCGGTTCCCGCGCCCACATCGAGCACGTGACCGCTGCCCGGATCCAGATGATCAACGGCAATCCGAGCCACTTCAAATGGGTAGATATACCCATTCGCCTCAGCAAAACCCGTATCGTAGGTTTCGGCCCAGTCGCGGTACAATGCCCTGGCATCTTCGGGCGACTGCAAACTGTAGGCTTGCTTCAAGTCCGCCATTGGAATCCAACCTCTCGCAGGTCGCGCGTTCTTGCGCAGTTGACGCTGGCGCCATGATAACCCACGATTATTGCAATATTCAAAGGAAGCAATGGGTGACGCCTTGGCGGGGGGAGAACTGCTCGTACGCGAGCATTACGTGGTGGAGCCGCTCACGCCATTATGGTGGTTCGGCATCGTGTTTTCGGTGGTGTTGATCGCCGGGCTCGTTTGGGCTGTGCGAGCCACCGGTGAGGATGGTCGCAATCGCCTGTTTTACTGGATGGGCGTATATGTATTTGTCCACTTTGCGGTGACGCAGCTCTTTCTGATTTTCATCGATCAGAGCTGGACCGTTGTGGATTCCCTGCCGCTTCATTTGTGCCGCTTGTCATTCCTGTTCGTCGGAATCCTGTTTCTGACGCGCAATCAGAATGCCTATGACTGGTGCGCCTATCTGGCTTTTCCCAGCGGCATTCATTCAATTCTCACGCCCGAATTCACCCAGGGCATGAACCCGTTTATGGTCTATGACTTTTATTTCACTCACGGCATTTTGCTTGCAGCGCCGGTCATGTTGTCTGTGGCGGGCATGCGACCATATCGCTGGAGCGCCGCGCGAGTGTTTTTGGCCATCAATGTGATTTTGATTTTTGTGTTTGCCTTCAATCTGTGGAGCGGGGCGAACTATCTCTATGTCAATCAGAAACCAATGGTGGATAATCCGTTCCTGATCGGACCCTGGCCCTGGTACATTCTCGGTGTGGAGCTCGCCGCCATATTGCACATGGCGATCATGGACATCCTGTTCCGCATCAGACCCTGGCAACGCTGGAGTGCGGGAAGGCTTTCCAGCCAGACAAATCTTGGTGGCAAGTAAGGACCTGTTTTGATGAAAAACCCTCAGGCACTCATCGTCGGCGTTGGCAGTGGTCTTTCAGCATCGCTTGCAAGACTGTTGCACAAAGAAGGCTATCAACTCACGCTGGCAGCCCGAAACACCGAAAAGATCATGCCGCTGGCGGAAGAGGTCAACGCCAATGCCGTAAGCTGCGATGGGTCTGATCCGCAGTCAGTTGACGCGCTGTTTGCAGCTATTGAAGACCCGCTGCGGGTTGTCGTCTACAACCCTTCAGCGCGCCAGCGCGGGCCGATTGCCGAACTTGATCCGGACGAGGTCAAACGTGCTGTGGAAATCACAGCCTTCGGTTCATTTCTTGTGGGGCAGCAGGCCGCCAGACGGATGTTGGCCCAGCCAGATGCAGAAGATCACCGAGGCGGGGTGAAAGGAACCATCCTCTTCACGGGTGCCTCAGCCGGAGTGAAAGGATTTCCAAGTTCGGCCTCATTCGCCATGGGAAAGTTTGCCCAACGTGGACTTGCCCAGTCCATGGCGCGAGAACTTCACCCAAAGGGTATTCATGTTGCCTGGATCAACATCGATGGCGGCATCCGCAATCCCGACCGGCCAGAGCGGATCGATGCTACCGACAATCCCGATTCCATGCTTGATCCAGACGCCATCGCGCAAAGCTATCTCGATCTCATCAATCAGCACCGTTCGGTGTGGAGCAATGAACTCTCGGTTCGGCCCTGGGTGGAACGGTTTTGACCTGACATACCATTCGATGAATGGTTTCAGCATTCATTGAAGTCTTCACAAATGTCGATCACCGAACACCGGTGGCATTGAAGGCGTTCCCCTTTTGATGGAATCATCAAAAGGAAAAGGAGTTGCGGCAAAGCAAATACGTGGGGTGCAGAAGCGGTTCCATGAAACGGTGATGCGCTCCAAGGCATTGCAAAATCAGCCTTAGCCAAACCGGTTGCAGGTTCTAACACCCCGTTTCGGCTGGAAAAACTCGATTGATCGGTGGGCGGCAATTTGGCCGCACTATCCTCTGGACATGATATTTGCTAACGCCTATAACCCGCGAGCTTTCAGACCTTGGCAGCACAAAACACGCTTCATCGGTATCGTTGGGGTGTTACTTTGAAAGAACGTTCCACGGTCTTGGGCCCAGATAGCTCAGTTGGTAGAGCAGCGGACTGAAAATCCGCGTGTCGGTGGTTCGATTCCGCCTCTGGGCACCACAAAATCAACGGCTTAGAAGAATCCTCAAAGCCTTATTCTCCTCTTTGTGCCGCGGCGCGAATTGCCATGGCCTGACTTTGGCCAGGCCCTTTGATCGTCCGGCATTTATCGTGACGCCGTTTCAGATCCTCAATCCACCTGTTGTTGGCGAGACAAACCCCGCCCTGCCGCCAAAATGAGACTTCACGGTATGCGCCCGCACCCTGCGCCATACGTCTGCCTTTGAATTCAATGCACCATTGACGCTCATCGTGGTGCGCCATGCGTCCGATGCATGAATTCCATAGGGAGGATTATATGAAAAGGTTTTTGATAACGACCGCGTCCCTGGTCGCAATGGCGGCAGTCTCCACCATTGCCTGGGCCGACGGCCACAGCAACAAAATCAAAGTCGGCGTGCTGGCGACCCTGGAAGGTACCTATACCGTACTGGGTGAAGACGGAATTCGCGGGCTGAAGATTGCTCTGAAAGAAGCTGGTGGCAAAGCCGGCGGCAAAGAGATCGAAACGATCATTCAGTCAACCGACGCCAGCCCCGACAGCGCTGTTCGCGGTGTGAAGAAGCTTGTTGAGCAGGACAAGGTCGACATTGTCATCGGGCCGCTCTCCGGTTCGGAAGGCATTGCCTTGCGGGACTATGCCAAAACCCAACCGCAGGTGACGATCATCAACGGCATTTCCGGGGCACAGGAAACAACCTTCGTCGATCCGGCAGAAAACTTCTTCCGCTTCAACATGGATGGAGCACAATGGGGCGCTGGTCTTGGCGAATATGTGTTCAATGAGAAGGGGTGGAAAACGGTCGCATCCGTCGCGGAGGACTATTCCTTTGCCTACACCAACTTCCTCGGATTTGCCCTGGGCTACTGCAACGCTGGCGGCAAAATTGTTGAGCGCCAGTGGGTTCCCCTTGGCACTAAAGACTTTGCCTCGATCATTGCCAACCTGCCAGACGATGTTGATGCCATCTATCTCGGCCTGGGCGGTGGCGATGCTGTCAACTTCCTGAACCAGTACCAGCAGGCTGGTGGTGACGCCAATCTCATCGGCGGCACGATCATGGTGGACGGCACGGTTCTTTCGTCAAAGGGTGATGCAAAGAACGCATTGATAGGAACACCTTCCTCCGGTCCGCAGGCTGACGACTGGGACAATCCAAACTGGAAGAAGTTCGTGAAAGCCTATCAGGACGCTTTCCCACCGGAAGAGCGGTTCCCGTCACCGGCGCTGCTGGCGACCGGCTACTACAACTCCACCAACGCTGCGCTGCAGTGCCTAAACAAGGTCAATGGCGATCTGTCAGACGGTCACAAAGCCTTTCGTGGTTGCCTTGCAACGCTTGAGCTCGACGCGCCGAACGGTAAGATCAAGCTTGATGGCAACCGTCAGGCCGTTGGCACCAACTTCGTTACCGAAGTGGTGGAGAAAGATGGCGGCTTGAGCAACAAGCTGGTGAAAGTGGTCGAGAACGTCAATCAGACACTTGGTGTTGACGAGGCCAAATTCCGCGCTCTGGGACTGCCGTCGCGCGACATCGTAAAGTGCGACTGATAACTCCCGTCTGATCGCGCAACAGTTGCCCTGGATGCTTTGGTGTCCGGGGCAATTTTTTGTTTGCTGCCCAGATTCGCACGTCACTACAAGCAACCAACCTTCTGGTCCATACAACAAGCGGGCAACCGCATCACAGGAGCATTTGCCGGGATCAGGAACCATTGATATCTGTGGCTCCAAACGCGTTGAATTTCTCCTGGATCAAGAGGTCACATCTGTCGAATGCCAGGGCAAATCGGCTAATCGACATTCCTGCGCTTGAGATTCTCGCGACGACAAAGTCAGCGGTGGCAAGCCATTCAAAACATAACCTGAAGCCGCATTTCATACCTGAGAGTATTCTATCCGGGCTATTTTCCTTGACTCAGGGAAGGTCTCAACGGTCAAATCCGGCCCGATCGCTCATCTGCAGCGGTTTTATGTCGGGAGGAACGCAATGAGTGATGCCATCTCCGTGCACCACGGTGAGTTTGGTCGAGCAGCTCTTTATGAGCTGAACAAGCCAATCATCACTCATGCCCACAGAGAGGCGCATCTCATTTTTTGGCTGGATGGCGGTGGAGGGAGCATCACCATCGGCGACCACGTTCAAAAGATCAATCGCAACTGCGCGGCAGCGGTCAGCCCATGGGAGCCACATAGTTTCAGTATTGACGATCCGTCAAACCCGCTCATTACACTGACGCTCTACATCAAGCCGATCTGGTTTCTGGAGCACAGCAAATCTGCCGCCTACGGCCTGTCTTTCGGATCGCATCTCGTCGATATGACCGCGCCGGTTGCCAACTGGGTGTCGCGGCTCACCTCTTTGCTCATGGAGCAGGAAGGGTCTGAACTGTTCGACGGGTTCCTGTTTGAAACCACACGCCAATGCTTCGAACAGAGCTGGGGCACCATCTCTTCGGATGCGATAGCCACCCAGTTCAAACGCCGGTTTATCGACTACCGCGTTCGCAAATCGCTGAGCATCATGCAGCAGCGCTTCAGCGAGGAAGTAGAGATTGACTGGCTTGCCAGAGAATCCGGCCTTTCGCGCCCGCATTTCTTCAAGCTGTTCAAAAGACAGATGGGCATCACGCCCAATCTCTATCTGAACACCCTGCGGGCCGAGCACGCAATTGAAGACCTGATGCGGACAAACAAGTCGGTCACAGACATCGGCTACGACCTCGGGTTTGCCTCGCAGGCAAGCTTCACTCGGTTTTTCTCGTCAAATGTCGGAATACCACCCAGCGACTATCGCCGCGTTGCTCATGTCGCTGCCTGAGCAGCCATTTTTTTGGCGATAATCGGCCAACGCCCAATACTCTGGGGTACGCGTTCTCACCGCATATTTTTCTAGTGTCTGACCTGTTGGCGCACGTTTCGTGCGCGCGACTGGGAGGATAAACGTGAAGATCGCGTGTAAAATGCGACAAATCCGTGCCGTTAGACCGCTTGGGGTCAAGTGCTCGAAATCCATCATTGAAGGGTTGGTTTTTTGAGGCGGTTTATCGAGCGCAGGCCGATCTGGTCCGCACTGATCTTCATTGTGGTGGCGGTGCTGTTGTGGATGATCTTTGCGGTCTGGCCGGACTGGCTGAAGGATCTGATCGGTCGCAAGAAGGTGTTTTTGAACGCCCTCTTCAATGGCGTCACACTAGGCGGCCTCTATTTCCTTGTTGCATCCGGCTTCACCCTGATCTTCGGCCTCATGCGCAACGTCAATTTGGCGCACGGTTCGCTGTACCTTTTGGGCGGGTATATCGGGTACAGCGTGTCAACGGCAACGGGATCCTGGTTGCTGGCCTTTCCCGTCGCTTTCATTGTCGTCGGACTGTTTGGCATTGCGCTGCAATATCTGGTTTTCCGGCGAATGGAGGGGGAAGATCTCCGTCAAACACTGGTCACCATCGGCATTTCCATCGTCATGGCCGATTTGATGCTGTGGTACTGGGGTGGTGATTTTTACAACATCACCCCGCCTGACTGGCTGTCCGGTCCGGTTCAGACGTTCTTCGTCACTGGCGTAAAGCGTTCCAGCGGTGATCTGATTTTCCTTAAATACCCTGTTGTTCGTCTTGTCATTCTGGCAGCAGCGATCGTGATCGGCGTGGGGATGTGGCTCCTTTTGAACCGCACTCAGATCGGAATGCTTATTCGCGCCGGCGTCGATGACCGTGACATGCTTTCCGCGACCGGTGCGCGCATCCAGCTGGTTTTTGTCGGTGTTTTCGCTTTTGGAGCGGGATTGGCAGGTCTCGCCGGCGTGGTTGGAGGCACATTCCAGACCGTTGCGCCGGGTGAGGACATCCGGTTCCTCCTCGCCTCTCTGGTGGTCGTCATCGTGGGTGGCATGGGCTCAATCACCGGAGCCGCCATTGGTGCGATCATCATCGGATGCGCCGAGCAGTTCGGGTCGGTGTACATGCCAACCTACGCCGTGGTGCTGACCTTTTTAATCATGGTGGTGGTGCTCGCCTTTCGTCCCCAGGGCATTATGGGGAGGGCGTGAGCATGGCCGACATCACGACAACACCTTCGCGTCGTCGCTCGTTGTTTTCGGTTGTCGAAGATTTTGAATCGTCGAAACCCACCGCCGACATTCCATCGGATGATTCAAATCTGAGCTGGTATGAGCGGATTTCTCCAGCCTGGTGGGTGCTTGCGGTGGTGCTTTTGGTGATGCCGAGCATTGCGTCGGGATTTGTGCTCAATCAGATTTTCGGCTGGGCCTTCATTCTCGGCATGATCGCCCTCTCCCTCATGTTCCTGGCCGGGTATGGCGGGATGGTGAGCCTCATCCAGATGACTGTTGCAGCGTCCGCCGGTTACATGATGGCGATTTTCGGAGAGAGCGCCATCACCGCCATTTCCCTTGGCTGGCCCTGGTGGGCAACCATTCCGATCTCGCTGATCATTGCTGTGTTGTTCGGAACGATCACCGGAGCTCTGGCCGTTCGCACGGACGGCATCTACACGATCATGATCACGCTGGCGATTGCGTCCGCGTTTTTCTACTTCACCCGCCAGAACTATGTGCTGTTCAACGGGTTTTCCGGCTTCAACGGCGTGCTGCCACCAATGCTGTTTGGTGTCGACTGGCGCGATCCCACCGCATTCTACTACCTCACCCTGTTCTGGGCGACGCTGGCTTATCTGGCGGTTCGCTACGTTTCGCGCGCGCCGTTTGGCCTGGCCCTTCAAGGGGTGCGCGACAATCCAAGACGCATGGCGGCGCTTGGTTTCAACGTCAATGCGCACAGGATTGCGGCCTATGCATTTGCGGCGCTGATCGCCGGTATCGGCGGCATTCTGCTGACCTGGCAGTCTGCTCAGATTTCTCCCGGAACGGCGGGCATTGGACCGGTTATCGACATTCTGGTGATCGCGGTCATTGGCGGATTGGGGCGTCCGATCGGACCGTTCATCGGTGCGATCATTTATGTGGTTCTGAAAATTTTCGCGATCGACATATTGAATTCGCTCGGAATGGCGGGGGACCGGTTCCAGTTGCTGGTTGGCATCTCATTCTTGCTGATCGTTTTCTTCTCTCCTGACGGCATTCTGGGCCTGTGGGACCGCTGGCGCGAAAGCAGAGGCCGCGATCGCCTGACCGGTGAAATTCAGCGAGATGGCGATGGCTGATCTTGCGACCCGAAACATCGCGGAACGGCTCACCGCGACCGGCACCGGTAACGCGCTCGAACTGCGCGGCGTGTCGAAATATTTCGGTGCACTGGCCGCGATGGAAGATATTACCATTTCGGTTCGCCCGGGCGAACGCCGGGCGGTTCTGGGATCAAATGGTGCCGGAAAAACGACCCTGTTCAACTGCATCACCGGTGATTTTCTACCAACAAGGGGAACCGTGCGGTTCTTTGGTGAGGACATCACCGAATTTGCGGCGCATGAGCGGATTCGGCGCGGGCTTCGGCGCACCTATCAGATTTCGCTTTTGTTCACCGGCCTGACCGTGCTCGACAATATTTATCTCGCCTGCTGCGGCGTTTCGCGGAACCGCTTTTCCTTCGTTCGCCCGCGAACGGACGATGCGCTGGTGTCCTCTGCCGAAGACCTGGTGAAGGTCGTGCATCTTGAGGACGTCAAGGATGTTCCGGTCTCCAACCTTTCTTACGGACAGCAGCGCCAGCTTGAAATTGCGATGGCCCTTTCAGGAGCGCCGCGCTTTATTCTGTTCGACGAACCCGCCGCTGGCCTTTCCCCGACGGAGCGATCCGAACTCATAGAAATTCTGACCGGTCTGCCCTCGCACATGGGCTACATCATCATCGAGCACGACATGGATGTGGCACTGCGCGTCTCCCAGTCCGTCTCAATGATGCACAATGGGCGCATCTTCAAGGAAGGCAAACCAGCCGAGATTGAAGAAGACCCGGAAGTCCAGGCTCTCTATCTGGGAGGCGGACATGATTGATCGTGGTCAGTCCGTGTCCCGAACCCCGTCCCTCGAAGTGAAGGGGCTCAACGTCTATTACGGCCAGAGTCACGCCCTGCAGGGTGTCGATCTGACGCTTGATCATGGTGTTTTGTCGGTGGTCGGTCGTAATGGGATGGGCAAGACAACGCTCTGCAAGGCAATCATGGGCCTTGAACCAGCGTCTTCAGGCTCAGTCTCATTTCAGGGGCAGTCGCTGGAGGGACTGACGTCTTCGGAACGAGCCAGAGCGGGCATCGGCTATGTGCCGCAGGGAAGGCGGCTGTGGCCATCCCTCACCGTCGATGAACATCTGAAGATCGTCGAGCGCAAAAACGGAGCCTGGACCTCCGAACGCATCTATTCGACCTTTCCGCGCCTGGCCGAGCGCAAGAACAATGGTGGTGCCCAGCTTTCCGGTGGCGAACAACAGATGCTGGCAATCTCGCGTGCGCTGTTGCTCAACCCCTCGCTCCTTGTGATGGACGAACCGACAGAAGGTCTCGCACCGGTTATTGTCGACCAGGTTCAGGACATGCTCATCCGTCTTGGACAGGAAGGCGATATTGATGTGCTGGTCATTGAACAGAACATCGGTGTGGCAACCTCCGTTTCCGAGAATGTGGCGATCATGGTCAATGGCCGCATCATCCGCATCATGGATGCAGGTGTGCTGGCGGCTGACCGCGATCTGCAACAGGCATTGCTGGGTGTTGGACGGCACGCGCACGATGAAACCCCGGACACGTCCGCACAGACCGAAGAACCAGCGGTTCAGGCCCGCAAGAGCCCGCCCAAAGTCTATGTCTCCAACCCGAGTTCGCCAACCCGCTGGTCGCAGCCTATTCCAGTTCGGGTGATTGAGGGTTCGGCGCGCACCATCACCGAAACTTCGGTCACAAATGCATCAGCCCGGGTCGAACCGCTTTCAGCAAGAATTCGGGGCGCTGGTACGCGGATACTGGTTGCCGGAACCCTCGACACAAAGGGAGAAGAGCTTCGCTTCATTCGCGATCAGCTGAAAGCTCAAGGTCTGAATGTGCAGATGGTGGATTTGTCAACGAGTGGCAGACCGTCTGGCGCCGAAGTGCCGCCGCACACAGTTGCCGCATTTCATCCTCGTGGCACATCGGGTGTCTTTACCGGTGATCGCGGCACTGCGGTGGCGGGCATGGCGGAAGCCTTCGCACGCTGGATGTCAGGTCAGGAAAGTGTTGCGGGCATCATTTCAGCTGGTGGTTCCGGTGGTACGGCGCTCGCCACTCCGGCGATGAGGACCCTTCCCGTTGGCATTCCAAAGCTGATGATTTCCACCGTCGCTTCGGGCGATGTGGAAAAGTATGTGGGGCCGTCTGACATCTGCATGCTGTATTCCGTGGCGGACGTGCAGGGCATCAACTCGATCACCCGCGAAGTGCTCGGAAACGGGGCGCAGGCACTCGCTGGCATGGTCAAGGCCCGCGCCAATGCCGTTGCGAATACAAGCACCGACAAACCCGCCATTGGCATCACCATGTTTGGTGTGACGACGCCCTGTGTCCAACAGATATCGCAGTTGCTCGAAGCAAACTACGATTGTCTGGTCTTTCATGCGACCGGTACGGGCGGTCGTTCGATGGAGAAACTACTCGACTCGCGCAAGCTGAGCGCGGTGCTCGACATCACCACAACGGAAATCTGCGACATGATCGTGGGCGGTGTGTTTCCCGCCAATGACGACCGCTTTGGTGCCGCGATCCGGTCGGGACTGCCCTATATCGGATCATGCGGTGCGCTCGACATGGTGAACTTCGGCCCACCGGATACCGTGCCGGAGAAATTTCGCGACCGTGTGTTCTATGAACACAATCCGCAGGTCACGCTGATGCGGACCACGCCGGAAGAAAACACCCGTATGGGTCAATGGATCGGCAACCGGCTGAACCAAATGACCGGTCCCGTCCGCTTTTTCCTGCCGGAAGCGGGCGTATCCGCGCTGGATGCTCAAGGACAGGCGTTCTGGGATCCGGCAGCAAATTCCGCCCTTTTCACCGCGCTTGAGGAGACCGTTCGTCAGAATGCGAGCCGTCAGCTTGTGCGCGTTCCTCATCACATCAATGACCCCGAATTTGTCGCTCAGGTGATTTCTGCCTTCCGCGGCTTTTTCGGTTCGCAAACCCGTAAGGCTGGCTAGGCATGCATAGTAGATCAGAGCTGATGACCAAATTCCGCGCGATGCGGGATCGTGGAGTGCCGATTGTCGGGGGCGGGGCTGGCACAGGTCTTTCCGCCAAGTGTGAGGAAGCTGGCGGCATTGATCTGATTGTTATCTACAATTCGGGCCGGTACCGAATGGCAGGGCGGGGATCGCTCGCCGGGCTGATGCCCTATGGCGATGCCAACGGCGTTGTGATGGAAATGGCCAGCGAGGTGCTGCCCGTTGTTCGCAACACGCCGGTTCTTGCCGGTGTCTGCGCCACCGACCCATTCAGGCTGATGGATAAATTTCTGGATGAGGTGAAGAGCGCGGGATTTTCAGGCGTTCAGAATTTCCCCACCGTCGGTCTCATCGACGGGCTGTTCCGTGCGAACCTGGAAGAGACGGGCATGTCCTACGCGCACGAAGTGGACATGATTTCCATGGCCGTGGAAAAAGACCTGCTGACAACACCATACGTGTTCTGCACGGACGATGCGGCGGCTATGGCGAAAGCTGGCGCTGACATCATTGTCGTCCATCATGGGCTGACCACCGGTGGTTCCATCGGCGCCGACACCGCCATCACATTGCAGGATGTTCCCAAACTGACTGATGAGTGGGCGCAGGCAGCACTTGATGTGAATCCCGACGTTCTCGTGCTGGTGCATGGCGGCCCGGTTTCCATGCCGGAAGATGCCGAGTTTGTGCTCAAGAACACGAAATACTGTCACGGCTTCTACGGCGCCTCTTCAATGGAGCGCTTGCCAACGGAAATCGCGCTTACCGAACAAACAAGAAAATTCAAACAGATCGGCCGCTAGCGCCAGAGGGATGAGGAGCCCGCGCAAGCGACAGGAAGGACGAGGAACATGACCGGAGAATTGATCGGACAATTGGTGTTGTGGCTCATAGCCGCCGTGATCGTCATCTTCATTGTCTATTGGGTGATGAACTGGCTTTACCGCCGATCCACCAAGGAAGTTGCGTTTGTGCGCACAGGCTTTCTTGGCGAGAAAGTGGTCATTGATGGCGGCGCGTTCGTGTGGCCGATCATTCACGACATCACACCTGTTTCCATGAACACATTGCCGCTGGAGGTGGTGCGCGAAAAGGAAGAAGCGCTCATCACCAAGGATCGGTTGCGTGTCGACGTTGACGCGGAATTCTACGTGCGCGTTGCCCAGGATCGTCGGTCTGTCTCGCTCGCCGCTTCAACGCTGGGCCGCCGAACGCTCGAACCAGAGCGCATCCATTCCTTGCTGTTTGGCAAATTCGTTTCTGCACTGCGGTCAGTGGCATCGGAAATGACCATGGAAGAGCTGCACGAACAGCGCGGTGACTATGTGAAGCGTGTTCTTGAAGCTTCGCAAATCGGCCTCGACAAAAACGGTCTGGAACTGGAAAGCGTTGCGATCACGGATATCGACCAGACCGACATTGAATACTTCAATCCGTCCAACACCTTTGATGCCGAAGGTCTGACCACCGTTATCGAGAGCATCGAAAACCGCCGCAAGCTGCGCAACGACATCGAACAGGATTCGATGATCCGCATTCGTGCGCGAAACCTGGAGGCCGAAAAGCAGGCGCTCGAGATTGAACGCGAAAGCGAGGAAGCCCGACTGGAACAAGAGCGGGAAGTGGAGTTCCGCCGTGCGCAACAACGCGCCGAGCTGGTGCGCGAACGCGCCGAGCGGGAAACCGATGCAGAGCGGGCAAGCATCACAAGTCGTGAGCAGATCGAAACTGCGCGTATCACCAATGATCGCCAGATTTCCGAGGCGCGCATCGCGTCCGAACAGGAAGTTCGCCGTCTGGAAATTGAACGTGAGCAGACAATCGAGCAGGCCGAGATCGCCACACGGGAACAGATCGAAAAGGCGCGCATCGCGCAGGAAAAGAACCTGACCGAAGAGCGCATCAAGACCAAGAAAATGACTGATGCGGCCGAGATTGCAGCCAAGGAAGCCATTGAAAAGGCCCGCATTGAACTGGATGAGAATACAAAGCAGCGGGAGATTGCGCGCAATCTGAGTGTACAGGAAGCTGAAATCGCTGCGCGCGAAGCGTCGGAAAAACTGCGCATTGCTCAGGAGCAGGTGGTTCACTCCGAGCAGATTGCATCCGACCAGCACACACGGCAATTGGAAATTGAGCGTGAGAAGGTGCTGGATGCGGCGCAGATTTCCGCCCGTGAGTCCACCGACGCCATTCGGATCGCGCAGGAAGAGCGTATTCGCAATCTCGAAATCTCCCGCAACAAGGCGGTGGATGAGGCTGAGATTGCCGCCCGCGAAGCGGTTGAGAAAGCCCGGATTGCCCAGGAAAAGCTGGTCGCCGTGGAGCGCATCGCCTCACGCGAAGAAACCGAAGAACGGGAAGTTGCCCGTCAGGTCGCAGTAGACGCGGCACAGATCGCCGCCACCGAGGCCACTGAGGCGAAACGCATTGCTCAGGAAAAGGCAACTGCCGCTGAGCGTATTGCCTATGAACAGGCGACGCGAGAACTCGAAATTGAGCGCACCAAGCTGGTTGACGAGGCTGAAGTCGCGGCACGCGAAAGTGTGGAGGCCGCGCGCATTGCGCAGGAGAAGAAACTTCAGGTCCAGCGCATTGATAGCGAAGAGACGACCCGCGAGCGGCAGGTGAAACGTGAACGCGCCGTGCGCGAAGCAGAAATCGCAGCCGATGAGGCGACGGAAGCAGCACGGATTGCGAAAGACAAGAAGGTCGCAGCAGAACGCATTGCCTATGAACAGGATTTGCGTGAGCGCGAAGTGGCCCGCAACAGGGCGGTCGACGCTGCAAACATTGCCGCCGAAAAGGAGATCGAAAGCGTCAAGGTCGACCGCAAGCGCGCCATTGAACAACTCGAGATCGCTCGCATGCAGGCCCTGCGGGAAGCGGAAATCGCATCAAAAGAAGAGATTGAACGCGCGGAAATCGCCGCCGAACGTGGATTGGATGAGGCCCGCATCGGTCATCAGACAGAGCGGCGGAGGCTTGAGGTTGAGCGGGAAAAGAGCATCGAAACGGCTCAGATGGACAAGGCGATCGAACTCTATCGCAAGTCACTCGATGAAAGTGCCGCGAGAGCCGAATCCGAAAACGCTCGTGCCAACGCGATCGAAGCGGCAGAGAAAGCCAAAACTGTTGGCGAGCGGGAAGCCGCTGAACGCCAGAAGAGCATCGATGTCACGCTGGCAGAGAAGCTCGCCGAGGAAAAACGGATTGCCGCCGAGGCCGAGAAAGTGCGCGCTGCAGTTGAAGCTGAAGCACAGAAACTCATCAATGAAGCTGAGAATGTCCTGACGGACGAGGCGCGCCACTCGCTCTTCAAGCGCAAGATGCTTGAACATGTGGAAGGCATCGTCTCGGCATCCGTTAAACCACTCGAGAAGATCAACGACATCAAGATCATGCAATTGGGCGGTTCGGGTACGCAAGGGCTCGACTGGTCGGGGGGATCTCCGGACGGTGGCGCTGGCGGATCAGGCGGCGGCGGAGGCGGCAGCCCGACTGACGAGGTCATGAATTCCGCCCTGCGCTATCGCGTACAGGCTCCAATGGTCGACAGTCTGTTGTCAGATATCGGCCTCGATGGCTCAAACATATCCAGATCGACAATCTTTCGCGATGCGAGCGATATGAGCCGGGCCGCATCGGAAGCCAAGAAACTTGGGTCGCCTGATGGCGGCAAGGGTGACAAGGCAGCCGGAGGCAAAAGCTGATGGCGCGGGTCTACACATCTTCCGTGATCAACGCTTCAGCAGCTAAGGTCTGGGAACGGATTCGCGACTTTAACGGGCTGCCAAACTGGCATCCGCGGATTCGCGACAGCCGGATCGAGGATGCGCTTCCAGCGGACAAGGTTGGCTGCATCCGCAACTTCAACCTGCAGAATGGCGACAATATTCGCGAGCAGCTTGTTGGTCTGTCCGACTACGACTTCTTCTGCACCTACACCATTCTGGAAAGCCCGATGCCACTGACCAACTATGTGGCAACGATCAGGCTGACGCCCATCACCGACGGCGAACGCAGTTTCGCAGAATGGTCGGCGGAGTTTGATTGTTCCGCGGATGATGAAACCGGCCTTGTGACGGGCATTGGCAACGATGTGTTTCAGGGTGGTTTCGACGCGCTCAAACGACATTTCGGAGGCTGATGTGGTGAAGGTGGTACGCAGCACTATTCTTGACCAGCCTTGCGATGCCGTCTGGGAGGTTTTGCGCGACTTCAACGGACACGATCGTTGGCATCCGGCGATTGACACGAGCCAGATTGAACGCGGCGAAAGCTCTGACCGCGTTGGCTGTGTGCGCCGCTTCACGCTTACAGATGGTGGCGAATTGCGCGAACGCCTGCTCACCTTATCGGACATTGAGCAGTCCTTCTCCTACTGCCTCCTCGATACGCCAATTCCGCTCTTCAACTACGTTTCGCACGTGCGCCTGCTTCCGGTGACAGACGGAGACCGCACCTTCTGGCAATGGGAAAGCCGTTTCGACACACCGCAGGGTCGCGAGGATGAACTGGCCGAGTTGGTGGGCGACGGCATTTACAATGGTGGCTTCGCTGCAATCCGTGACCATTTAGAACAGGGAGCGGCTGCATGATCATTGTCGACAATTTTGATACCGCCGGTCAGGCCGCAAGCGCACTTGGATCAGATGCCATCTATCTTGGTGGTGGCACGCTGGTGATGCGTACCTTGAATTATGGTGAGCAATCCTTCAGCCGGATTGTGCGGTCCACGGATCCTGAGTTGATCCGGATTTCCTCGTCGTTTGACCGGGTAGAAATCGGCGCCGGCGTGACAATGAGTGCGATCGTCGCCTCGCGCGATCTCGATTTTCTTGCGCCAGCGGCCCGCAGCGTGGGTGGCCCGGCCATTCGCAATATGGCGACTGTTGGCGGCAATCTGTTCGCCGAACATCCCTATGGCGACTTCACGGTCGCGCTGCTTGTGCTTGATGCGAAAGTCGTGATCGCCGGGGGTGGAGAACAGGATCTGGAGCGTTTTCTGGCCGAACGGGACCGATTTTCTGGACTTGTGACATCAGTGAAAATCAAGCGTCCAAGTGGACATGATTTCCGTTTCCGGAAGGTCACGCGCATCAAACCGAAAGGCGTGTCGATCATGTCGCTTGCAGCCTGGCTGCCTCAGTCTGTTGGACGGATCGAAAACGCCCGCATTGCATTTGGAGCCATGGGGCGCACGCCTTTGCGTGCGAAGGGGGCGGAGCGTGCGCTGGACGGAGCCTCATTGGACCGCGCCGGGGTTGAAAGAGCCATGCAGGCTCTGTCCGGCGACTTCCAGCCGCCTGACGATGCGCTGGCGACCGGCTGGTATCGCTCGGAAGTTGCTCCTGTTCATCTTCGTCGACTGTTGCTCAATGAGGAGGTGGGATGATGATGAAGGTCCCCGTCCAGTTCACCCACAATGGTCGCGAAAAGGCGGTGTTTGCCGACGGCGGCGCAAATCTGCTCGACGTGCTTCGTCGTGGTGTCGGCGATTTGTCTCCCAAATATGGCTGCGGCCAGGGTGCTTGCGGAAGCTGCACCGTGTTGATAGACGGAGAGCCGCAATTGGCCTGCCTCGTCCTTGCTGAAACAGCCAATGGAAAAACCATCGAAACGACTGGTGGAATGAGCAACGGCCCGGAGCTGCATCCATTGCAGCAGGCCTTCATGGATCATTTCGCCGCCCAGTGCGGTTATTGCACGACCGGAATGCTGATGGCGGCAAAGGCACTGCTTGACCACAACCCAAATCCGTCCCGCGACGAGGTCATCGAAGCGATATCCGGCAATCTGTGCCGCTGCACGGGCTATGAGCCCATCATCGACGCGGTCCTCACAGCAGCTGATCGTATGCGCACCGGGTCCGGTTCCAGCGGCTACGGGAGGACCGGATAATGTCCTCTGTCGAATTCCGAAAAGAACTGTTTGCCGATGAAAGGCCGGAAGACCTCAACGAGATTGGCAAACCGAAGCAGCGACAGGATGCGCTGGGTCATGTGACCGGTCGATCCGTCTACTATGACGATCATCTCTATGATGGTCTGCTGCATATGCGCGTCTGTCGCTCGAGCGAACATCATGCCCGTATCCGTTCGATCAATCTGAACAGTGCGGATACGATGCCGGGTGTGGTGCGCATCGTCGAAGCAAAGGACGTTCCGCACAACATCAACACGCTGCTGTCTCTCATCGGATTTGGTCGTGATGATGAAGCGCTGCTGCAGGATCGCAAGGTCAGCTACAAAGGCGAAGCCATTGTTGCCGTCATCGCTGAAACCGAATTGCAGGCCCGGGCTGCGGTTGATGCGATCACCATCGACTATGACGTCCTGCCGCATGTGCTGGAAGTGGAAGAGGCACTTCGGCCCGACGCCCCGGTGATCAATGAAGAATATCCGAACAACACGTTCGACTATTACGATCTCTATGATCATCAGAAGCTGCGCTTCGGTGATGTGAACAAGGCTTTTGCCGAGGCCGACCACATCGTCGAAGGCGAATATCAGATGTCGCCGATCGAGCAGGCTCCAATGGAAACCTGCGGGGCGATTGCAGTTCCCGAAACCAATGATCGCTATCGCTGCCACACGGCCTCACAGGCCCTGTTTTTCTCGCTGGGTGTGACCGCAAAACTGCTCGATACACCATCAAGCCGATTGCACTTCATTGGTGGAACGGTCGGCGGCGGCTTTGGCGGCAAGGTGGATTCGATCAATGAACCCATGGCGGTTCTTGGTGCGATGCTCACAGGCCAGCCGGTCAAGTTCACCTGGGACCGGGCCGAGGAAATGCAGGTCGGAGCACCGCGTGGCGCTGAGCGTTGGCGCATCAAGGATGGCGTCATGAATGACGGGCGCATTGTCGCCCGGGAATTTACCGGCTTCTTCGATTCCGGGGCCTACACCCGCCTGTCGTCCTACGCCGTGGTCAAGGGCACTGCTCATCTGCCGGGGCCCTATACGATCCCGAATGTCGCTTCCAATGTCTACTGTGTTTACACCAACCGAACCCCGGCAACCGCCATGCGCGGGTTCGGAATCACCGGCGTCGACTTTGCCATCGAATGCCACATGGACAAGGTGGCGGAAACGGCGCGCATGGACCCGATTGAGTTGCGGCTGCTGAATGCCTACCGCGACGGGGACATGAAGGCGCATCGGCGGGCAGCGAAAAACACCGCCCTGATCGAGTGCTGTCAGGTGGCTGCTGAGAAAGCCGGGATCACGCTGGGGAGCCACTATGCGTCGATGTCGAGCCTGCGGGATGGTGGCGGCGAACGGGCAGCAATTCCGCCCACACTCATTGATGAAGAAGGCAAAATCGGCGAGCGGCGGCGCAATCCATCGATCAGCCTTTCACCATCGACAAACGGTGTGCCCTCCAACCGCGCTGACACCGTGATCCCGATCCATGAGCCGACACAGGCGATGGGCGAGGATGCAGCGAAGCGACCTCAAATTGGCCGGCCTTCAACACCACCAACGCCTGTCGCTACCTCCGTGCCGCCTCCCGCGTCGCCGCCAGCGCCAGCGGTAACCGCTCCAGTGCCACAACCTGCCGCCGCTCCACGTCCGGTTGCTGAACCTGCGGCACCGCCACGCCGCTCGGCCTTTGCCCGGCCGATCCAGCAGGCCAGCCCGAGCACGGCGGCTCCGCCGCCCCCGGCGCCCGCATCTGCAAATCCCTCCACCGGGCCGAATCCTCCAGAGCCAAACCGGCCACCCCAACTTCCCATTGGTGGTGTAAAGCGCCCAGGCGCTTCGCCCTTCGTATCCGGAATAAGGAGGCGTTGAGATGACCTGGCATCATGGACGCGGTTTCGCGGCTATCAACTATCCCATCGGCATGAACCTTGGCGGTGACCCATCACAGGCGCTGGTCCACTCGACACCGGATGGCAAATTCATGGTCACCCTTTCTGCCATTGATCTGGGTCAGGGCATGAAAAGCGTCACCCGACAGATCGCAGCAGAAACGCTCGGTGTGCCGATTGAAGACGTTTATGTCGACACGGCAGACAGTGACACCGGCCCTCACGATATGGGTTCGTTTGCCTCACGCGGAACACATCGCGTCGGCAACGCCGTTATCGCCGCCGCACAGGAAGCGAGAAGCGTAATGCTGGAGGCTGCTGCCGAGCAGCTTGAGGTCAATGCCAGCGATCTGGAAACCGATGGCAAGGGCAACATCCACGTCAAAGGCGCTCCGTCGCGCTCCATTACGGTCATGGAAACGGCGCAGGCGGCACAGTTCGAACAGGGCCGCACACTGGCCGGGCGTGGGATTTTTCTGGTGCCACTGTCGGATGTGGACTCTGAGACGGGCGAGCAGACGCCCGTCGATTGTTTTGCCCACGCCGCCGTCGTGCTTGATCTCAAGGTCGACGATGAGACCGGCGACATAGAAGTTCTTGAGATCAACTCGGCCTATGAAGTCGGTCGGGCTCTCAATCCAAAAATGGTCGAACAGCAACTGGTGGGTGGTGCCTGGATGGGCGTTTCCCACGCGCTTTATGAGACCACCGAACCTTACTATCCGAACCGGGACCATGGCCCGGTTGATTTCAACCACTATCTGATGCCCGGACCGGGTCAGGTTGTGCCACACAATCTGGCGATCCTGGAACGCCCGGCGGAAGGCGCGCCGTTTGGTGGCAAAGGGCCCGGGGAGATGTGCGCCAATCCTCTGCTGCCAGCAGTCGCGAACGCCGTTTACAACGCGGTCGGGGTGCGATGCGATGCCTTGCCGATCACACCGGAGAAAATTCTGCGCGGCATTTACGCCAATGGTGGCGCACGTCCGCAGGGCCGGAACTGGGGCGCGTAAAGCATGGCCGTCAATCCCGTCATAGCCGGCATTGGTTCGCCAAATGAGCTTCAGCAGGCGCTGACGGGCGCCCAGTATATTGCCGACGAAGCGCTGGCGACTGCGGGCTATCTCTCTTTGGCCCTTTCCAAACCACTGCTGCTTGAAGGTGCTCCGGGCGTGGGTAAAACGGAAGCCGCCAAGGCAATTGGCGCGGTTCTTTCGCGTCGTGTGGTGCGCCTGCAATGCTTCGAGGGCATCGATTCGGCGGCGGCATTGTACGAGTGGAATTATCCGCGCCAGATGCTCGCAATCCGGCAGGCGGGTGATGACTACGTCAACATCTATTCAGATGATTTCCTGCTGGAACGGCCGATGCTTGAAGCGTTGCGCTACCCGCGGGATTGCGTGCTTCTGATCGACGAAATCGACCGGGCGGATCAGGAATTTGAAGCGTTCCTGCTCGAGTTCCTTTCAGATTTCACCATCTCCATTCCGGAAACCGGCACCATGCGGGCGACGACACAGCCTGTGGTCGTGCTAACATCGAACCGGACACGCGATCTCCACGAAGCCCTGCGCCGCCGCTGTGTCTACCACTGGATCGACTACCCGAACCCGGCACTGGAAGCCGAGATCGTCATGGCGCGGGCGAGCACCGTTGTGCAGGCAACCGCAGATGCGGTGGTTCGGGCAGTGGGTGAATTGCGTCAGATGCCGCTCATCAAACCACCAGGCGTGGCGGAAACGGTTGAGTGGTCACAGGCCGCAACGCTGATGAACCAGCAGGGGCAGCCCTGGCCAGAAGCGTTCCGACGGGCCATCGGCGTTGCCATCAAGGATCACGACGATCTCGACTATGTTGCCCCGCGCCTCGACGATGTTTTGCGGGGCATTGCCGCATGAGCATCCGCGAAACCTCCATGCCAAGAGCGGCGCAAACCTTCGTCGAATTCGTTCAGCTCTTGCGGCAGAACAGTTTTTCGGTCGCGCCCGACCAAACGGCGTCCTTCATTGAAGCCATCGGTTTGCTTGGGCCGCGTGGCCTGGAAGATATCCGCCGGGCAGGCCTCGCGATGCTGTCGATACCGCGCGCGCGCTGGGAAGAATATGACGCACTCTTTCGTGCCTTCTTTCTGGACCAAACTACGTCTGCCCCCGCTTTGGGAGATGATGACGACGAGGTCGAAGCGTTTGACCCCCGCGATGGCGAACAGGAAATTGCCGTCGATCAGCGTGACAGCGAAGTCGGGGACCGGGCAACGCGATTGGAGACGCTTTCCCAACGTGAGTTTCTCACCCTGAGTGACGACGAGGTTTTGAGGCACTTTGCGCAAAATGCGCGGCGCGCCCTTCCAAGGAGAAAATCACGCCGTCGCAAACCGACCCCGCAGGGGGACCGCATCGATCAACGCCGGACGTTGCGACAGGCTGTTCAGCGCGAGGGCGAGGTTTTCGACCTTCGCAAAACCAGTCGCCAGAAGCGCCAACGACCCATCGTTTTGCTCATTGATGTTTCGGGCTCTATGAAAGATCAGTCAGAGCAGACCGTCCGGCTGGCACACGCCGTTGTTCAGGTGGCGGATCGCGCGGAAGTCTTCACGCTTGGTACGAGGCTGACCCGCATCGCCCCGGCCCTGCGCGACAAGAATATTGACCGGGCCCTTCAGGATGTCGCGGGTGTGGTTTCCGATTTCGATGGAGGAACCCGCATCGGAGCGGCTGTTGCTGCACTCCTGGCGGTCCCACGATTTGCGGGAACCCTGCGTGGTGCCGCGGTCTCAGTCATTTCGGACGGTTTGGAGCGCGGCGAAACCGGAACAATGGTTGATGCGGTCGCCCGCATTTCCCGCATGGCGTGGCGGCTTGACTGGCTTTCTCCACTCGCCGCCGATCCCTTGTATGAGCCCCGGACGGAAGCCCTCGCGGCATCGCTCACCTATTTCGATTCTCTTTCTGATGGGAGTTCCATCGCTGCTCTTGCCGACCACATTCTGTCGCTCTCGCGGGCCGCTACTCGGAGGCTGGTGGCATGATCGACGCGCACCATCACATCTGGTTGCAGAAGGATCTGCCCTGGCTTCTGGGCGCCGAACAGCCACGCATTTTCGGACCCTACCGCCCGATCATGCGCGACTATCTGATCAGCGAATATCTGAAAGATATCGAGAGCACCGGCATCAAAAAATCAGTCTATGTACAGGCGAACTGGGCACCAAACTGGGCCGCCGATGAAGCTGCATGGGTGCAGTCAATTGCTGATGAGGCCGGATGGCCACATGCCATCGTTGGCTATGCCGACTTCACCGTCGACGATGTTCGCCCGCAGCTTGAAAAACTGAAGCACTATCCGCTGATGCGCGGGATTCGGCAGCAGTTTCATTGGCACCCGAATCCGCTCTATCGATTTGCCCCGCACTCTGGATTGCCCGCTGACCCGACCGTTCGGCGCAACATTGCACATCTGGCCGAATATGGCTGGGCCTTTGATCTACAGGTTTTCGAAGCTCAAATGGCAGATGCCGCCGGCCTTGCTGAAGCCTGTCCCGACGTGACCTTTGTTCTGCAACATGCAGGCATGCTGGAAGACACGACAAAAGAAGGGCGTCGCAACTGGCGCGCGGGCATGAAGAAGCTGGCCAAACAGCAAAATGTGGTCTCCAAACTCTCTGCCTTTGGCACCTTCATTCAAAGAAACGACCCGGCGTTCATCAAGGAAATGGTGGATGCGACCGTGGATATTCTTGGCGCAAAGCGCTGTCTGTTCGGCTCGAACTTTCCGATCGAGAAGCTCTGGACAAGTTATCGCGCGCTTTTCGATGCGTTTCAGCAGGCCACGGCGGACCTGCCAAAGGCGCAGCAGAAGGCAATCTTTCACGGCACGGCAGCCCGGGTCTACCGTATTTGAATTCTAGTCTGGGAGGACACTCATGGCCCTTGAAATTCACATTCTGGATTATGGTGACATTGAACTGGAAACGAGTTTTCTGGTGCTTGGTCACGAATGCGGGCGCGCACGACGGGTGCCGGTCTACGGGTTTTTGATCCTTGGCGGCACCTATCCAATTCTTGTCGATACCGGCTATCGCGACAATGCGATCATGGAATCGCTGGGCATGCGCGGTCTGCAGTTTCACGACAACATGATTGAAACCCAGCTTGCCAAACATGGGCTGAAGCCGGGGGACATTCGCTACATCCTGCACACCCATCTTCACATCGACCATGCTGGCAAAGACGACAAGTTCCCGATGAACACAACCGTCTGCCTGAATAGGCGGGAGATGGAGTTTTCAGTCTCCGGCATCATGTATCCGCAATATCCGAAGCCGGACATCATGCATCTTGTTGAACGTATTTACGAAGAAGAGGCGATGCGTTTTCTCGATCTGGAGATCACAGGACCTGAGGAAATCATTCCAGGCGTTTGGTGTGAGGCAGCGGGTGCGCACACCGAAGGATCGATGAATGTGATCGTTGAAACGGCGGACGGCCTTGCCTGCATCTGCGGCGATGTCATCTATGATTTCAATGATCAGGTGGTCAATCACGTCATGACCAACAACTATATGGAACCGCGCGTGACCGGAAACCATTCCGGCTCCAAGCGCGAGGAAAAGGGAGCCATCAAGAAGCTCCTGAACAACTACACCTTCCTGCTTCCGGTCCATGACAAGCCTGCAAAGATCGAACACGGCCAGGTCGTTGGACGGCTTGGCATGCAGATACCCGGGCCGGTGACTGAAACCGTTCCAAATCGAAACTGGTTCCCGATGTGAGGAGGGCATTGCGATGAGCCACGAAGTCATCGATCCGGCTTTCCGCGACCTGATTGACGAGAATGCACGCGTCGAACAGCTCGGGACCGGGTTTACCTTCACGGAAGGGCCGATCTGGCACCCGGTTGAACATCACCTTCTGTTTTCCGACATGCCCGGTGATGTGCGCCGGTGCTGGGACGCATCAGGGGTCGCGGAGGTGATGCGCCCCTCCAACAAAGCCAATGGCATGACCTATGATACGGCGCTCAATCTGATCGCCTGTGAGCATGCAACGTCCTCGCTCGTCCGGTTCCGACCGGATGGAACCCGCGAAGTCCTTTGCAGCCACTTCGAAGGCAAGGACCTTAATTCGCCCAATGATGTGGTGGTCAGGAACGACGGCTCGATCTACTTCACTGATCCGACCTATGGCCGAATGGAGCATTTTGGCATTCCGCGAGAAACAGAGTTGGGGTTTCAGGGCGTGTATCGTCTGGCGCCTGATCAGGTGCCCGGTGCGGAGCCGCAACTTGTTTCCGATCGCTATCAGTTCAATCAGCCAAATGGTCTCAGCTTCTCTCCCTGTCAGCGCTGGCTGTGGGTGAACGACACCGATCAGGCAAACATCCGCATGTTTGACGTTGCACAGGACGGGCGGCTGACCAACGGTCGTCTTTTCGCATCCGGCATCCGTGACCATTCGAAGGCGGGACTTCCCGATGGAATGAAGACCGACGAAAAGGGTAATGTGTGGGTCACCGGACCTGGCGGCGTCTGGGTCTACGACTTCCACGGAAAGCTCATCGGCAAAATCGTTGTTCCCGAGATGGTCGCCAATCTCCACTGGGGGGGTGAAAACTGGGACACGCTTTTCCTGTGCGCAACAACGTCGCTTTATTGCGTGAGAACAAAGGTCAGGCCGCGCCGTGAGCCCTTCATGGAGCAATCGGCCACGGCGCCGGCTGCCTTTCCCGAAGCCGCACCGGTTGTTGTGTCGAGTTCGGCTGGCCCCAAGCCTGCGCAGACCGCCGAAACGAGCGGAGTCGGTTCGCTGAACATCGATCCGCAGCGTGCGGTATTGATCATTCAGGACATGCAGAACGATGTCATAATTGAGGGCGGCGCATTTTCAGAGTCCGGTGCGCCACACCATGCAAAGCAGCAAAATGTCATCGAAAACGCAAAACGACTTGCCGAAGCCTGTCGACGCAAGGGTGTGTTGGTCATTCACGTCTGGTTTGTCTGCGAACCCGGACATCCGGCGATGCGAACGAACAGTCCGCTGATGGAAGGCCTTTTAGAGAGCAAAGGGCTGGAGCGCGGTTCCTGGGGTGTGGCACCCGTGCCAGGGCTGGAACAGCAGACCGGTGATCTGGTGGTTGAAAAGATGACGATGAGCGCCTGGGAATCCGGACGGCTGGAAAACTATATCAAGGGTGCTTCACGCGATACGATTATCAACACCGGTGCCTGGACCAACATGAGCGTTGAGCACACGGCCCGCACAGGTGCTGACAAGGGGTACAAGATTTTCGTGCCACAGGATGCCTGCTCGACGATGAATGAGGATTGGCACAAAGCATCAATTGAATTTGCCATGACGAATGTGGCAACGGTGACCAACGTTGATGAGGTGATTGCAGCACTCGGCTGAGCAATGAGGGTAAAGGCATGAACAAGCTCGATTTTGAAAACCGCGCAGCCATTGTGACGGGCGGTGCACAGGGCATTGGCCGGGCCGTGGCCGAGCGATTGAGCGACAGCGGCGCCTCGGTCTATCTGTGGGACACCGACATCGAGCTTGCGGCCAAAACAGCCTCCGATCTCAAAGGAGAAGCCCGGGCACTGCAGGTGGATATTTCAGACTGGTCCAGCGTGGAAGCCGCCTACGACCGGAGCGTTCGCGATTTCGGTCGCATTGATGTGCTGGTGAATTCGGCCGGTATTGCGGGCTCAAATGCACCTTTGGCAAATTACTCTGTCGATGAGTTTCGTCAGATTGTGGAAATCAATCTGCTTGGTACATTCCATGTCAACAGGGCGGTGAGCGACGGCATGCGCCAGCAGGATTATGGTCGCATCGTCAATATCGCGTCCGTTGCCGGCAAGGAGGGCAACCCCAACGCCTCCGCCTATTCCGCCTCAAAAGCGGCGGTGATCGGCCTGACGAAATCGCTCGGCAAGGAACTGGCCGATGTGAATGTGGCCGTCAATTGCGTGACGCCTGCAGCAGCGCGCACGCGCATTTTTGATCAGATGAGTGAAGAGCACATTCAGTATATGCTTTCCAAAATTCCGCGTGCCCGCTTTCTGGAGCTTGATGAGGCCGCTGCCATGATTGCCTGGCTTGCATCGGAAGAAAACAGCTTCACAACCGGCGCTGCCTTCGACCTCTCCGGCGGACGTGCGACGTATTAGAGGCATTGGGACTAAGCCAGCCCCATTTTGATTGAACTTTCAAATGGGCAAGGAAGAGGGAAATATTTTATTTATACCAGTATCTTGTGAGAAATATTGGTGCCCCCCGCCGGAATCGAACCGGCACTCCCAAAGGGAACGGGATTTTGAATCCCGCGCGTCTACCAATTCCGCCAGAGGGGCATAGAGACCGGATGCTGGTCCGGTTTGGTAGCGGGCGGACTATAGATTGACTCGTCGCTAAATCAAGCTGTTAAGCGATCGTTTTTCTCCGGCATTCAATCTGTTCGGCACATTCTGCAATGCGTCCGATCGGACGGCGAAACCAACAACAAAGCCTGACTGATTTTCCAGTTCAAACGGGCGTTGATTTTATTGGTACAAGATCGACGTAGGGGGTGACTAAAGCCGCATGCGTGGAACGTTTGCAGCATCCAGTTTGATATCGATCAACGCCGGACCATCCATGTCTTCGAGAAACTTGCCAACCCCGTCGAGCTCGTCAAGCGATGAAACGCGCATGCCGCGACCCCCGAGTGCGTTGGCAACATCCGCAAAGGATGGCCAGTTGAATGTGGAAAGGGTCGGGTCGAGTTGCCGGTCGGTGAACTGGATGTATTCGGCTCCGTAAGCGCTATCATTGCAGACAATAACGAGGAGACGCTGATTTTTGCGCACCGCAGTGTTGAACTCGGTAAGGCCGCCAGACATGAAACCCCCATCGCCCGTAAATAGGACGGTCAGTTTCTCCGGCGCAGCCTGGCTGGCGCCGATTGCCATCTGCAGCCCCAACCCGATTGATGCGAACCGGGTGCTGTAGACAAAGTGATGTGGGTGCTGAACACCAAACCGACACCACACTTCCGTGACAAACTGGCCGCCATCGGTCACCAGGAGTCGCTCCCTGGGTAAAATCGCGTCAAGCCGATCCAATGCGGCTGGAAAGTCGACGAAACCCTCCGACGTTCCGGTGCCGGTCGATTTGGCATGGAATGGAACGGTTTCTGCTTCAATTTCTTTCGAGAACCCCGATGGTGGTGTCTCTGTTTCCTCCATCCAGTGCAGAAAGTTCTCAGCCGTCAATCCAGCGTCAGCAACAAGCGCCACATCAGGTCTGAACATCTCTCCGATGACATTGGCTGCGTGATTGATCTGGATGGTCCGCTTGCCCTCCAGAAGATTTCCCCTGTCGGTGTGAAAAATGTTCATGTGCGTCCCAAAGGACACCACGCAATCACTTCTGGCCATGATTTCATAAGCACCTTCGGTGCTCAGTGTGCCAAAGACGCCGATATTGGCAGGATGACCGACAAACAGATCCTTCGCCTGAAGCGTGGTGGCGAGGGGCGCCTCCAGCCTTTCCGCCAGGGCAATGATCTTGTCTTTGCTCGAAACTGCCCCCCGGCCAGCAACGATCAGCGGTCGCCGGGCCGATGCCAGCATGCCGATCGCCTCTTCCATGTGGGTGCCCTCCGGCACCATCGACGGTGTTTCGAAGACGGGATGAACGACTGTTTTTGATTCCACGTGCTGCCACATGAAGTCCGAAGGCATGTTCAGTACGATTGGTCGACGTTCGACCCGTGCTCTGTAAAATGCGGTCGCTACATCCTCGACCGCGGTGGCCGGGCTTCGCATTTGTTCAAAACCGGCACCGGATGATTTCACAATCTCCCGCTGGTCGACGTTTTGAGGGTTGTGAACCGCTTCTACGGGTGTATCGCCTGCCAGCAGAACCACTGGCAATTGCGCACGCGTTCCTTCTATCAGCGCCGTCAGACAGTTCGTCAGTGCGGGTCCGTGGGTTACGGTTGCAACACCAACCCGCCCGGAAACACTGGCGTAAGCGACCGCTGCGAGCACCACGCCGGCCTCGTGCGCAAAAGGCACCAGGTCCACTTTGTGACGTCTGACCAGAGACTCCACGAGGAACAGGTTTGCGTCTCCCATCAGCGCAAACAGGCTATCGGTGCCGTGAGCTGCCAGCGCATCGGCTATGGCTTCGTGAACGGTGGTTTTTTTGTCGCTCATTTGGGATGAACCTCAAAGTGAATGGGGAGCGTCGCCGAAACCGATTTCCCGACAGATCGTCGGAGTGATCGGATTAAGCTGCGCTCGCAAGTTGGGAGAACCGAGTCGGATTTAAGACAAAAGGCAGGATGTATCAAAGGTCATAGCTGCACTTGGGAATGATGAAAAGATTCCAATTGCAAGCTGCGGATACACACTCTTTTTGGCGCGAAACACCAATTCTCAGGCGCATCAATTCAATACAAGCCTCAAGATGACGCTATTTGGTGGGGTGTGGCCGCATCGACGTTAATCCCCTGGGGCTTCCCGGACCGCTGGGACGATCCAATTCGCGCCAACGGGTGTTCACCCAAACGTGCGGATATGGTCGCCTGACAGACTTGCCCGTCGATCGTCCCTATCGCACTTTTGGAACATGCCAAATTGATGAATGGGTGTGAAAGTCAGAAGCTTGTGATCCCACACAACATTGTGCTGAATGAAGCCTGGGGAGGATACCTGAATGATCAATTTCAATCACGTTGAGCGAAGCTATGAGGTTGCCGTCAAGGAATTCAAGCACGAAATCCCGGAGACCTTCAACTTCGCCTTTGATGTGCTGGATGTTCGCGCCCGCGAAGCCGACAAAGATGCGCTACTGGCAGTGGATGTCACAGCGGGAACAAGACGCAACGTTACCTATTCCGAACTTTCCAAATCATCAGCGCAATTCGCCCAGGCGCTGATGGCGCTGGGTCTCGAACGGGGAGACGCGGCCTGCATCGTGATCGGGCGCCAGCCTGAGTGGCACAAAGTGCTGTTTGGCTGCATGAAAGCCGGCGTCATCTCAATGCCTGGCACCAACCTGCTCACCGCCAAAGATATTGCCTATCGCATCAACCAATCTGGTGCAAAGGCCGCAATCGTGTCGCCGCAACATGTGGAGAAGGTTGATGCAATCAAGGGCCAATGTCCGACGCTGAAGCATCTGATAGTTGTTGGTGAGGCGAGCGGTGATTGGCTGTCCTTCGAAGCACTGTGTGCTGAGCAAGACGGTTCCCTGTCCGGGGATGATGTAGATCCCTTTGCGTCCTCTGACACCATGATGATCTACTTCACGTCAGGCACGACAGCGCTTCCCAAAATGGTTCCCCGAGATTTTGGCTATGCGCTGGCCCATGCAGCAACCGCCCTATTCTGGATGGATCTTCGCGAGAGTGACATGCACTGGACGCTGACCGACACCGGCTGGGCCAAGGCAGCCTGGGGCATGCTGTTTCCTCAAATGCTGATGGGCTGCACAACTGTGCTTTACGAAGCGCCCGGCATGGATGTGGAAGCGCATTTGAAGACAATTGCCGAACTTGGCATTACCACCTTCTGCGCGCCGCCGACCGTGTATCGTCTGTTTGCCCAGCAAAACCTCACCCAGTATGATTTGTCGTCCCTGCGGCGCTGCCTGGGCGCGGGCGAGCCGTTGAATCCGGAGGTTATCCGCTACTGGCATGACAATACCGGCACCGTTATCGCTGACGGTTACGGGCAGACGGAAACTATCAATATCGTGGGAAATTTCCCTGGGGTTGAAACCCGCAATGGTTCAATGGGCAAGCCTGTTCCAGGCTTCAACGTTGATGTTGTCGATGACGATGGCAATGTCTTGCCCGATGGCGAAGTTGGCCACATTGCCATCAACACATCGAATGGCTGGCCTGCCGGTCTGTTTCATGGCTATCTCAGCGATGGCGAACTGTTGAAAGACCCGTTCAGAAACGGATGGTATTACACCGGCGATACGGCGTACCGGGATTCAGACGGGTATCTTTGGTTTGTCGGTCGATCGGATGACCTTATCTCGTCTGCCGGCTATCGCATCAGCCCGTTTGAGGTGGAAAGCGCGCTCCTGGAGCATGACAAAATCATGGAAAGCGCCGTGATTGGTGTGCCTGACGAAACCCGTGGCCAGTTGGTGAAAGCCTTCATTATTCTTGCAGACGGGGTTGAGGGCACCGACGAGCTTGCAAAGGAAATTCAGGATTTTTGCAAGAACCTGACAGCCCCTTACAAATACCCCCGGGAGATCGAGTTCGTAACGGCATTGCCAAAGACCATTTCTGGTAAAATCCGGCGGGTGGAACTGCGGGAGACGTAGTTCGCAAGATGCTGTGAGCCAAATCAATCAGACTGGTTCGCCGGTGGCGAAACCAGACTAGTTGGACTTCATTCCCGGCCCTGTGCGGGCTGGGGAGTAGGACAGGCAGGAGAGCGTAAAAAACGCCACCGCACACCCCAGAACGACAGCGAGTGGAAGCTGCGCGAAGGAGCCATAGGCTGAAAACCGGATGAGTTCGACAACATAGGTGAACGGATTCAGCGCACAAATATCGTGCAGCAGAACCGAACTTTCTCTCATCCGCCACAGCGGATAGAGCGCGCTCGACAAAAAGAACATCGGAAAAATCACAAAGTTCATTACCGTCGCAAAATTCTCGATGAGCCGGATCACAGACGAAATCAGCAACCCGAATGCGCCCAGCATGAAGCCCGCCAAAATGATGGCGGGGATCGCCAGAAGATATCCTTCCGGGGAAAGTGACACGCCAAACAGTGCGGCAACGCCCAAAAACGCATAGACCTGCAGCGCACCGACAAAAACCCCGGCGGAGAGTTTGGAAAACAACAGCCATGGGCGCGGCAAGGGTGCGGTCAGCAGGAGTCGCATGGACCCCATTTCGCGGTCATAAACCAGCGACAGTGAGGATTGCATCCCGTTGAACAGGAGCACCATCGCGCAAAGACCGGGCAGGATATACACTTCGTAAGTGATGTAGGTCTGATAGGGCGGGATGATCGAAACACCGAGCGCTGCACGAAATCCGGCAGCAAAGATCACCAGCCACACCAGTGGCCGCACCAATGCCGACAGAAATCGTCCTCTTTGGGCGATGAACTGTCTGAGCTCACGTCCTGCGATCGCTTGAAAAGCTGTCAGATAGGCGTTCATGCTGCCGCCTCGGGAGCCGCCGTCAGTCGCAGGAAAGCCTCCTGCAGCGAGCAGTCTTGAGTGATTTCCGCAACGTTGCAATCGCGCAAAATCTCTCCGTGATGCAAAATGATGACCCTGTCGCCGGGCACGATTTCGTCCACCAGATGGGTGGCCCACAGTACCGTGATACCCTCAGCCGCCAGGTCATGAACGTGCTGGGTGATCGCGGTGCGGGATTGGGCGTCCAGACCGACGGTCGGTTCATCCAGCAATATCACTTGAGGGTTGTGAATCAGTGCACGGGCTATTTCCATCCTTCGTCGATGACCCCCATTTAGCGCACGCACCTTTTCTGAACTTCGATTCCGCATGTTCAAACGATCAAGTGCCCCGTTGATGCGATTGGCAGCTTCCCGCCCGCGCAACCCATGGAGAGCCGCGAAGTAGGTCATGTTGCGCCAAACGCTCGCTTCCAGATCCAGTGTCGGCTGCTGAAAGACAATCCCCATGCACGCCAGCGCCTTGAGCGGTGCCTGCTTCAGATCATGCCCGGCAACGGACACCCGTCCGTTTTGTGTGGCAATCAGCCGGGCCAACAGGGAAAAGAGGGTGGATTTGCCAGCACCGTTTGGCCCCAGCAGTGCGCAGAACTGACCTTTCTCCAACTCAAAGGAAATATCATTCAGCGCTCGTTTCGGCCCGTAGACATGGCTAAGGTTCTGGACAGAAAGAGCACTCATGCGGGTACCGTCTGCAGGGTCGCCGGGCTGCCGCGCAATTCATAGGTTCGCTGTGCCAACCGTGTGGCCTCGAGCGTATTATGGGTGACTATCAGCACCGCAGGACGCACCTGATCAATCAGGGTTTCTGTCAGGGCCAACATGTCTTCGTGGGTCTCGGAATCGAGCGACGTGTAGGGTTCATCCAGCAGGAGCAATTCCGGATCCCCCATGAAGGCTCTGGCAAGGGCCAGACGCCTTTGCTGGCCAAGTGACAACTGCCGCGGCCATTGGCTGGCCTTGTTGTCCAGATCAACGCGCGCCAGCATTTCGCGCGCGGTATCGTCTGGCAGGTCAGGATGAAACAGTGTGAGATTGGCAAGCACACGCCGCCACGGCAACAAGGTTGGTTCCTGAAACACATAGCCGATGCGATCTGGCGCACTCACACGGCCCTGATAGGATTTGTCGACCCCCGCTATGATCCTCGCAAGCGTGGATTTGCCAACGCCGGACTTGCCGATGATGGCGACCGTTTCACCCTTGCCGAAGGAAAGAGAGATGTTCTGCAGCACATCCAGATCGCCAAAGCTTTTGGAGAGTCCATCCACGGCAATCATGCCACTCTCCACTTTCGGGTGGCACGTTCCCACGGCTGCAGCAGCCCCCATTCCACCAGGAGCATGACGGCAATGAAGGAAAAGGCGTAAATCAACACCATGCCTACATCGAACAGTTGGAAATAGAGGTGGATCTGAAAGCCCACCCCGTTTGAGCGTCCCAGCAGTTCCACCACGAGAACGATTTTCCAGATCACAGCGACGCCACTACGCGCGGCGGCGGCAATGTATGGAGCCAACTGCGGCAGATCGATGTGCACCAGGCGTCGCAGGGGCGTCATGTGGTAGACCCGCGCGAGTGCGTCGATGTCCGGTGAGCGGGCGCGTGTTCCTTCCCGGATCAGGACCGCGACATTGGGCACTTTGTTGAGGGTGACCGCTGCGATGGCAGCCGTTTCGTTGAGACCGATCCACAGGTAGCACAGGACGATCAATACCAGTGCCGGCAGGTTCAGAAATACGATCAACCATGGGTCGAGCCAGTCATTGATCCGCTCGGACTGACCCATCACAAAGCCCAGAACCATGCCGAGGCTCATCGCCAACGCGAAAGCCCACACCACCCGTATCAGTGTTTGGGCAAGATGATAGGGCAGTTCTCCCGACAACAGCTCCGCTCGGAACGGTTTTAGAAGACTGCCCGGCCTCGGCAGCACTTGCGGGTCATTCGTTAGAGCGGCCAGCACCATCCAAAGCGCAAAAAAGGCGAGGATCGAAACAAGCGTTATCGCAATCTTGCGCGTCATCGATCCTCGGCAGCTCCCACTTTTCGCCCGATGCTCTAAAGCGTATCACCGTTTCGCGGAAACGCGTCTACGCTCAAAGCATTTGTTTTGCCGCGGTTCCCCGTCCTTTCCGATGTCCCTTTCGATGGTTCCATCAAAAGGGGAATGGCCTTAGTCGAAGCTTAAAAAGGTCCCGGCTGGCAGTGTGCTTGCCTTTCCCACGAGCTTTTCTCCCCCAAGTTCAGCCATCACTTTCAGCATGGCTTGGGCGGCTGCCTCATCAACCGATCCGGCAGCGGGAATCCCCGAACGCCAATCATCGCGCAATGTGGTGAACTGTTTTTCAGAATTGGCGCGCATGCGTCCGCGGATTGCCTCCCAGGCCGCATCATCGCTGCCAAGAACTTTTTTGGCCGCACGCGAGGCTAGGTAAAACCCCTTCGCCAATTCAGGATTCTTCGCAACAAAACTGTCCTTGAAGACATAGCCCAATAGCGGCGTAGCAGGGTCGAGACCCAGTTCCGTTGCCGCATCAGCAACCGAAATCACCTGGCGCATTCCGGCGGATTTCATCTTGGCCAGAAAGTGCCAGAAATTGATCGCGCCACCCAGTTCACCCTTCAGGCCGGTTTTGAAGATCAGCGGTGGTGCGCCATAGACCTGCTCGGTTTTTCCAGCCAGATCGAAGCCATATTTCTTTTGTGCATAGGCGCGCAGAATCAGCCAGCTTTTGTCGAGAGGTCCCCCGGCAATGCCGATCTTCTTGCCTTCAAGATCGGGGAGAGATTGCACCGAGCTGTCCTTCGGCACGACAAGCCCGCCCACAGCGGTAGAATAGGGAAACGTGGCAAAATCCTTGCCGCTTGCCCGTTGACGCGCTGTCCAGATCCAATCGGCCACCACCACATCGGCCTCGCCCCCCTGGAAGGCAACCCGGGATGCATCGCCACCTGCATATCCCTGAACCACCAGTTCAAAGCCGTTTGCCTTGTCGAGGCCGAGACGCTTGATCGTATCAAGCTCCCAGTTGACGGTGCCGATTTTCAGAACCGCCACACGTAGTTGCGGAAGATCGCTGGCCTGGGCCCAAGAGGCCCAGATCAACATGAGAGCGGTTGCGATCAGCCTTGTCAGATAGTGCATTCAGGGAACCTACTTTATTTGAATTTGGATTCGTTGCGAGGCCCCGGTGGAGCCGGGGATTTTCAGAACATATGTGCCTGGTTTGATGGCGACAAAGCCGAGCTCCAACTCGCCAGCATCGTCGAACTCAAAACTGTCAACCGCCATCGGGCGGATCTCGATATCGTTGATGACGATCTCATCCATCCAGATTGCTCGAAAGAAATCCGGGCCGCTCAAGGCAAGCTCGGCGCTGCCATCAGAGGTGATGATCATTTCGTAGTAGGCACCGGATTCAAGCACCACATCTTTTCCAAGTGGCTTGCCCGAGGCGAGCGTGAGTTCGATGTCATCACCCTTGTTGCAACCAGCCAGCAATCCTGCAAATCCCAGATTGTCACAAAGAGGCGCCGCTGAGGCAGGGGTTGCGAAAAGTGCCAATGCGAGAGGGATGTACTTCATGGATGTCAGATAATTCATGTCAATCTCCTATTTGATTCCAGCCGCAACGGTGACGCCCCAGGGCTGCTGCCCAACGGGGATGGATCGAATTGCCTTTTGCGCGGCCACGTCGATGACAGTTATGTCGTTCGTGTTTCCGTTCGTGGTGAGCAGGAACTTTTCACCCGGCGTGAAAGCCAACTGCCAGACCCGTTCGCCAACAAGGATGTATTTTGCAACTTCAAGCGTGACGGCATCTACGACCGCCACACGGTTCGATGGGCCCAGCGCCACAAAGAGCCACTTGCCGTCGGAGGTGACCTTGGCCCCCACGGGCTGCAACCACTCGGTCTGCACCCCGGGAACTTCAAAGCTGATTTTGCCCGCTTCGGTTGGTTTACCGTCTTCAGCGATGTCAAAAACCGAAACCGTGCCGCCAATCTCCGCCGTCACGAACAGGCGTTTGCCGTCATCAGTATATTCTGCGTAACGCGGGCGCTGATCGACCAGCATGTTGTACTTGATCGTGTTGGTCTGGGTGTCGATGAAGTGCGCCATGTTGGTGGTTTCAGAGGTGTTCACCACAAAGGCTGAATTTGGGCTGATCGCCATGCCTTCAGGTTCAACGCCCACCGGCACTTCAGCCAGCACCGCGTGGGTTTCGGTATCCACCACTGTGACGAGATTGTCGTCTTCATTGGCAATATAAAGCCTGCGCCCATTGGGCTCCAAGACGAAGAGTTCGGGGTCGGGACCAGAGGGCAGCGTGTGCAGTTCCTCGAAGGTTCTGGTGTCAAAAACACGCACCAGATTATCGTCACTGGCGCAGACGTAGAGCTTCGTGCCGTCCGGGCTGACGGTGATCCCTCTGGGTCGCAAACCCGCAGGAAACTCTTTGATGACTTCCCAGGTCGCGCCATCAATCACGGTCACCGTATTGCCGCGTTCATTGCTGACGAAAATACGATCTGCCTGCGCAGGGGTGAAAACAAGAAAGAGCGCAAGGGTTACAAAAATTCGCATCTAATTGCCTCCTTTGAAAGCGGTGCATTTGCTTTCAGGGGCATCAAGCCCCAGCGTGTCCAGCGGTGAAAACTGGTGCAGAAATCCCTCTTGAGGTGAGACCGTCGCAGTGATGCGCCCGTCATAAAGAAGGATCGGTTGGCGCATTTGACCGTTCCAAGACCGGAAGGTGAGCGGCTGGCCTTTGAACGCCGCCAATTCAAACTTGTCCCCAAGCATATAATCGCGCAGCACGGTCGGGTCATCGGAACCGGTTCGGGTTACTGCCTCTCCCACTGCGCGAAGAGCGAGCCAGGCGTCGTAGTCAGCTTCGGTCACATAACGACCAGCGAGCTTTTCAAACCGCGATTGAAATTGCGTCCCACCCCAGCTTTCTGAAGCCGGATTGAAGCTGACGGGACGCAATCCGGCAGATCCCATGACGGGCCGCGGGTCCCAAAGATGAAACGGCAAATAGGGCGCAAACACATCAGACGCGTCAGCGGCGATCACCAGATCGTGCTCTTTTGCCTCCTGCACCAATACCGGTATCTGGCGCTGCACGGCCACATGTCCGGTGTCCGAGCGACGCGAACCGCCGGTGTCCAGAATTTCACGCTCCTCAACAATCTTCTGGCCAAATTTCAGGGCGGCTTTTCGATAGGCATCTGCCAGACGTTTGTCCGCTGAATTTGAGCCATGAACAAGGAGCCAGCGCGACCATCGTTTGTAGGCCGAAAACTGGGCGACCGCGTCAGCACGCATCCCGTTGCTGGGCGTGATGTGGAGAACATTGCTGCGGCAATCCACATCCCGAAGCCGAATGTCGGGAGCGCCAGCATTCAAAACAAGCGCATCGGTCGCTGCATCTGCGATGGCCAAAAGGTCATCCGCGTTCGCAGAGACGACGATCACGTTGATTCCATCGGCGCGCAGAGAACCCAACGCGTCCTTTGCCTTTTCTGGCGTTGTGGAGACGGTCTTGAGCTCAAACTTGTGCCCCAAGAACTGCCCCGTGGTCTGATTGTCCTGGGTGGCAAGCGCCGCACCTGCAAATGCGAGATCGGTAGGCGATTTTTCGAAACGGGAAATCGGTGCCAGTTTTTGATAATCAATACGCAGCACAGCGGCCCGAAGTTCCGCCGCAAACGCTGTGCCGGACCAAATGCTGGCCAGGGAAAACACGAAGGCTGCGCACAGTGCCTTCATTGGGCGAACCTCAGTGACTGGAGAGTGAATTTTGGTGTAAGCTCCTCTGATTGCGGCGCGGCATAGGTAAGCCCCTCTTCTTCGCCCACACTAGGCAATACGCCATTCGCGAGCAATTTTGAAACTGCTTTCTCAAGTGCAGCGCGAAGGGGTTCGTTTTCCGTCAAAACAGCGATCCCGATATCCATCCCGACCTTATGGCGCCAGTTCGCGAGGCGCAGCGGCGTGAAGGGATTGGCTTTGCGATGGGCATCAAAGGCTGCAACATCGACAATTGCCAGATCAATTTCTTTGGTCTCCACCCGCCACAGAAACCCTGCTCCAGGTTTGAGCATGACCAGATTGCGGTGCTCCGCGGGCGCCACCTGCAAGGTCGCAATGGCGCCAGACAATGTGCCTTGTTGCAAGGCCAGTTTGCGGGTACCCAGCGCGTCAAACCCGTTTGGTTCACTTGAACCATCACGGTACACCAATCCGATCTGGGAGCGCATGTACCCTTGCGTGACCGATATTGGTTTCACATTCACAAACCCGGCCAACGTATCTTTCAACAGCCCGGTATCAGGATCAATTTCCTGTGGCATGCCCAGCCAACGCGGCAGGGATGCCCGATCGAAATCCGGTTTACCGACTGCGCTTTCATAGCGGGGATGTCCCGGCACCGCATCGCACAGTCCGTTGGCCAACAAAGCATAGGTTTCCCGGACGGGATCGCTTTCCTCATCCAGGTCATTTTCAATCCAGAGCACCTCCAGCGACAAGCCCAGTTCGGCGGCAATCTGTTTGCTGACGCGAAAATCGAAGCCGCTTCCTCCTGTCAGGCGACGACCGGCAATCACCCCGCCATTGCGAGGGAGACAAACGGTTAGCGCACCCTCCTTTATAACGGTTGGCTGAGCGGCCGCAGTCCAGCCGACTGGCAACAAACAAGCCAGAGCCAATCCAAGGACCACAAGACGCGACAACATCTCGGGCTAGCTCCCGCTCTCCGCTGAACTTTCAGGAAACGGTTCTTTGCCTCCGCGTGTGGCAACATAGCGCCAAAGCGCTTCCACCTCTTTTGGAATCAGAATGTCGCCCCAGGCAGGCATATCGCCCTTGCCGTCCTTTACCGCAGAAACAAAGCCGTTCTTGTTGTCGACCGGCCACTTACGCAGATCGTAGGAACTCGTACCCGGATTGACCATGTTCAACCCATGACAATGAGAACAGAAATCCTTGTAGGTTTTTATCCCCAGAGACAGTTCTTTGGAGGAAGACTCTTCAGACGCAAAACTCTCGCCAGACACTGGCGCCGCGATCAGCGCCAGTGTAGCAGCCAACACAATTCGTGGCTTCATCTATGAACTTACTCCGACAGTTTGAAGGTCCAGATCGAACCACCCGACGGGGTGTTGGCCAGACGCTCATCTCCGGAGAACAGCGTGTACACCGCGCCCGACCCTACCGCGAGCGTGACATACTGGTTGCCATTGGCTTCCCAGGTCATGGGCTGACCCACGATGCCGGTACCTACGTTGAACTCATAGAGTTTTTCGCCGGTCTTGGCGTTGAACGCCTCGAACTCACCGGTTTGGCTTCCGGTAAAGACCAAGTCCCCACCCGTGGACAAAACACCTGCGAAGCGGGGAATTTCAGTTTCATCGCTCCACTTCACTTCGCCTGTCATCGGATCGATGGCGCGCAGGGATCCGCGGGTTTTTTCAGGCCAATCCCAACTGAACTCGGCACCGAAATAGAAGACTCCAGCGCGGTAGGTCGCTTCGACGGCCTTGTAGTTCATCCCGATATTGAGGGTGTTGATATAAGCCAGACCGGTCTGCGGGTTGAACGCCATGGGCGACCAGTTCTTGCCTCCGAATGCTGAAGGCCAGAAGGTGACTTGCTCGCCAGAGCGTGCGCCTTTTGCCACCGCGGTTTCGTTCGGGCGACCTGTTTCAAGATCGATGCTGTCGGCCCAATCCACCCGGTCGACAAACTTGTTTGCCGCAACCAGTTTGCCGTCTTCGCGATTGAGAACATAGAAGAAACCGTTACGGTTTGCCTGCATCACGACCTTTTTCCCGTCGAGCTCTGCCAGCACCAGTTCGTTGGTGGCGTCATAGTCGAAAGGATCGTTCGGCGTGGTCTGATAGTGCCACTTGATGTTGCCCGTCTTGGGGTCCAGCGCGAGGATAGACGTGGTGTAAAGGTTGTCGCCCGGACGCACGCCAGCATTCCACGGACCCGCATTGCCCGTTCCCCAGAACACGGTGTTCAGCTCAGGGTCATATGTGCCGGTCAGCCAGGCAGGACCACCACCATTTTTCCAGGCATCTGTTTCCGGCCAGGTTTCAGATCCCTTCTCGCCAGGTGCCGGAACTGTATAGGTCCGCCACAGGCGCTCCCCGGACATGGCATCATAGCCTTCAATATAGCCACGGATGCCGTACTCACCGCCCGAAATACCGACGATCACAACACCGTCTGCAACCAACGGCGCAACTGTAAACGAATAGCCGGCCTTGAAATCAATCGAATTGGTTTTCCAGATTTCTTTGCCTGTCGCCGCGTCCATCGCGATGACATTGGCATCCAGTGTGGTGCGATAGAGCTTGCCATCATATAGCGCGACACCCCGGTTAACGATGCCGCAGCATGCAACGCGTGGCGTTTCTGCTGGATATTCCAGCCCCACTTTCCACAATTGCTTCCCGGTCAGCGCGTCCAGCGCCATGGTGGACTTGTGAGTGGTGACATACATCACTCCATCCTTCAGAAGCGGAAAGCTCTCCTGCCCACGGCTGTCATTCAGGCTATAAACCCATGCAGGAACGAGTTTACCCACATTGCCGGCGTTGATCTTGTCGAGTGGGCTGAAGCGTTGCTGGCCATAACCCATTCCGTAGGTGAGTACGTCACCCGGCGTGGCATTGTCATTGGCCAGCTCTTCAGCCGTCTGAGCAAATGCAGCTCCTGCCATCGCAACTGACAAAGCGATCGATAGACAAATTCTCTTCATATTCTCCTCCAATGCAAAATTCGCGGTCCTTGACAGTCGCCGGCGCCTCCACTCGCCAACGACTCCTATTCTTTAGCAATTCTAATGTTATCGTGTCCAACTTGGAGCAATCTTGAAGCCCTGCGTCAATCGTTTGGCATTTTGCGCCAAAAAAATTTTTTTAAATCAGTGGTATTAGCCTGCCATCTGACGTTCAAAAAACTCGGTTGGTGTACATTTTTTGATACGTCGGAACACGCGGTTGAAATGAGCCTGATCCGTGAAGCCCGCCGAATAGGCCAGAGACGCGAGTGAAACCTTGTTCCCCAGACGATCAGCTCGTCTCTTGTGTGCGACTAAATGGCGAACCCGGCGTGTTTGCACCAGGTGAGTAAAGCTCGTTCCTTCGGACTGCAATTCCCGCTGCAGCTGCCGTCGCGACATACCAACATTGATCGCAACCATATCCAGGGAAAGGTCCGGGGAGGTCAGGTGACGGTCAATAGTTTCCAGAATGAACCTGTAGCGCGCCCTGCTGTTGGACATTTGTCCCACGCTTGCAGCTTCAGGATCAGGGCCAAAGACCATACTGACAAATTCGAACAAATCACCTGAGTGAAAGGCGATATGCTCCATCGTATCGTCATTCAGCAACAGGTTCTGCAAACTGGTATGAAACGGATGGCGTCTCGCAACTCGCTTACCGGCGTAAAGAGCGCCCCTGCCGGCTTCGACACAAAGGCTTCGCGGCATGTGAAGTGAGACCATTGCTGATGTCTTACCATCAAAGATCATCTCTGCCGGTTTGGTGGAATCCAGCAGCATCAAATCGCCTGGTTCCAGCAATTCCTCATTCTGGTTATGGGAGATGCCGGTGACGCCTTCGGTCTGGCAAAGTAAAAAAAAGTGCTCGGCGTCATCACGCCGGATGCCTTGAAGGTTGCGATCGATTCGATCGATCCTGCAGCTGAGCGATGCCATGTCCAGACCGAAGCGATCCAAAACATCAAATCGTTCGCAGTTTGATCGGCGGGCCGTGGGCTCACTATAATAGTGACCGCAACAGGCGCGAAGCGCTGCTTCCCACTCCTCATAGCAGATCATGGCCGCTGTCCTCCAGCTCGGCAAGCTATCGCTATATGTTTTTGAACTCAAGCGTCGCAATGGTCCCCGGATCAGGCGCCCATTCTCGCAACTAAATTCGTAGACCTCCGATCAGTGGCGGACCCGCTGTGAGACCATGGTCAGTGGTTCAATCCTTCACGGGCTGGGATCGGATTTCATCAACGAATGCCTTGAAGACCGCGTTGAAAATGGCCGGGTCTTCCAGGAACGGTGCGTGGCCTGCTCCATCGATGTTCTGGGGTTCGCCCCGCCAGATACTCCCGTAAGCGAATAGGCGGCAGTAATCGTGATTGATGAACGGATCCTTTGGGCCGTTGATCATAGCAAAGGGGACATCACCCTCTTTGAGATATCGCGTCTGACGAGGCCAATCGACGGTTTTCAGTTTGGCGAATGCCTGTTGCCGGGCCAGCCCGTCCGTGCGCCAAACGGCATCCCAGACCATGGGCTCCAGCCTTTTTTCCATGCCGATTGTATGCGTGGCATACATGCGCTTTTCATGCGGTGAGTGAAATCGTTTGCCTGCAAGCTCCATATGAGGTGTCGGGATGTAGCCGCGCGGCATGTCGTCGGGGTATTTTGAAACCGGTGATGTGCCACAAATCGCCAGTCCGGATGCGGGTTCTCCTCGTGCCACATATTCAAGCCCCACATAGCCGCCTAACGACCAGCCGAAGACAATGGGCTTTCCAAGCCCCAACTGTTGGACAATTTCAGCCGCAATATCTGCATAGGCGTCCACATTATAGTCATCTTCCGGGTGGCCATTGGTCGACACGCCATGGCCGGGCAGGTCAAACGCGACGACGCGGTACTCCGTGCTGAACGCGGCAAACTGGTGCCGGAACACCTCCTTGCAGGAAGAGTTGCCGTGAATGAAAACGAGGCATTGCTTGTCGCCACCAGAGTCACAGACGGAAATCTTGCCATGGGATGTGGTCACAAGATGGTCGGCAAACCCCATGAGCGAGGCCCTGAAAGAGGCGCCCCGCCATCGTCTGAATGAAGCGATTGCATTGGTCTTGATGCGATTGGCGAGCCCCCAGAATTCCTGAACCGCTGAGAAAAGCCCGCCGGGATAAACAATCACAACGATGATAATCACCGCCGCTATGATGATGGTGCGCCACGCCCCATAATCACCCAGCATCTGCGTCATGATGGTGATGACGAAGGCTGCGATCAGCGAACCCCAGATGGTCGACAGGCCTCCCAGCAACAGGATCGACAGGGTGATGGTCAGAAAACCGAGGCCAAACACATCGGGCGATGCGACGCGCAGATAAGCGCCATAAAAACCGCCTGCCAAGCCGGGAACCAGCGCCGAGGCGCACAGGGTGATCACCCTGATTTTTGCTTCAGACACGCCACGCGCAATGGCGTAATATTTGTTATCCCGCATGGCCTTGATGGCGCGGCCCGTGGAAGAGCGCTCGAGCTTGTACAAAAACGCTGTCGAAACGGCGAGCATGATCAGCGCCAGATAGTAGTATCCGATGCGCCCGTCGCTGGAGAGCCGGTAGTCAAAGATCGTCAGGCGCGGCAGAAGCACCATGCCGCTGGTTCCGCCGGTATAGTCCGACTGGCTGACCACGATCTGTAAGAGCAATTGCGCGGCGGCGATCGTGACTAGGATCACATATATCCCTTCGAGTCGGAGAACAGGTGCGGCCAGCAATGCGGCAAAGACAATCGCCAGAACCGGGCTCAGGAACAGCGCGATCCATGGATCGATGCCGAACACCTTGGCGGCAATTCCGTAGCTGTAGAGCCCGATGGCAAAGAAGGCGATGTGGGCAAAATTGACAACGCCACCAAGGCCAAGAGAGACATCCCAGTTTGAGGCTAGAATGGCGTAGATGAAGACCAGAATCAGCGTGTGCCGGACATAGGTTTCATCGAAAAACAGCGGCAGCAGAATGAGTGCAGCGAGGCACAGCAGTACGGGAATGAAGCCGTTCGTGCGCTGAAAAGGTGGTGCGTATTTCATGCGTCCAGCCCTGCTACAACGTCTTCGAGCGGAACCCGAACAAGCCTTCCGGCTTGATCAGGAGGACGCCGATCATCATGGCAAAGAGCACCGCCGGCGACCAGTAAAGACCCAGAAAATAGGTCGAAAAGGCTTCAGCCACACCGACGATGAAGGCGGCATAAATGGGGCTGGTGAAGCGGGCCACGCCGCCCAGAATCACAATAACCAGTGACTTCATCAACGGGTCGGCGCCAAAGGCCGGATTGATAAAGCGGATGGAGCCGATGAAGATGCCCGCTAGCGCTGCCGATGCTGCTGCAAGCCCGAGAGTAACCGCAAACAGTCTGGAGACGTTCAATCCCATGAGCTCGGCAGCTTCGCGGTTTTGGGCTGCTGCGCGCATGGCACGGCCCAGCGTCGTTCGCCTCAGGAAGAGTGCCAACAACAGGAGGGCCACAAGGGCCGCAACCAGCGCCACTATATCGAACAGGTTGATGTTGGCGCCAAAGAGCGAGACCTTGCCAGTGATTGGTGGTTCGATCTGCTTGTCGCGCGGTCCCCAGGTCAGCAGCATGCCGCTTTCGATAATCGACGCAGCTGCCAATGTGGTTATGACCGCGAGAATGACGAGATTGGCGTTCTTCTCGAAGGGTTTGATCACCACATAGTGGAGAACGAACCCAACCGCGAACATGATCACAACCGCCACAGCAGCCGAGAGCAGAAACCCAAGACCCCCGCTGATGCTCTGGCTCACCTGCCAGGCGATATAGGCGCCCAGCGCCACGAACACGCCATGGGCAAAGTTGAAAACACCGAGCGTTGTCCAGACCACGGCAAGGCCAGTCGCCATCAAGGCGTAAAGACCGCCAAGCAAGATGCCCGACGCAAGCACGAACATGAAAGTATCAAGCGAAATCATGTGTGATCTCCGAACATGAGCTTCATGATTTCGTCGGTGGACGGCATGGACGCCGCATCAATTTCACGGGTGATCGTGCCGTGATCAAACAGGAACAACCGGTCGACCAGACCCACCAGAAATTCGATGTTCTGATCGACAATGATCAGCGGTGTTCCTGAGTTGCGGATCGCGCGGATGGCAACGAGCAATTCGCCGCGCAGTTTTGGTGACAGACCCAAAGTCGGCTCATCCAGAATGAGCAGGCGCGGCATGGCGAGCAGACCGACGGCGATCGAAACCATCTGCCGTTCACCGCCGGAAAGATATCTGATCTTGGACGACCATCGCTGGCGCAGGCGTGGAAACAGTTCCTCCACCTGAACCCGCATTTGCTCCACACCATCGCGACCACGCGCTGCCAAAGGCGCCACGTCCAGCACTTCCTCGACCGTCATTTCCGGAAACAGCAGATTGCCTTGAACCACATAGATCAGGCCCGCGCGCACCACGGTCTCAGCCTTGATGCGACGCTTGCGGATCAGATCGTAATTGAAGTGGAGCGAGGTGCGGGCCGCCATTCGACCTGATGCGTTCAGTCGGGCCCCATCGAACTCAATGGCGCCATCCCACGGGTCGATCAGCCCGGCAACCGTCTTGAGTAGAGTGGTTTTTCCATGACCGTTTGGCCCGAAAAAGCCGACCGACTCAGTGGCAGAAACGGAAAAGCTCACATCCCGGAAAACCGAAACAGGCGGGTATCCCCCCGACAGGTTCTTCACCTCCAGAAGCGGTGCCACTATGCCGCGCTCCCCAGATAGGCTTCGATGACGTTCTGCTGTTTGATCACATCGGCCGGATTGCCTTCCGCGATCAGTTGACCCTGTTCCATCACCAGAAGGCGCTGCGAAACGCTCATGAGCAGCGGCAGGACATGTTCAATCAACAGGATGGTTATGCCGCGATTATTGAGCCTCACAATGGTTTCGCGCACCCAGTCGATTTCTGCATCGACCAGCGACGAGGCGGGTTCATCGAGGAGCAGAACTTTGGGGTCCTGCGCCACAGCAGACGCCATCATCAGCTGCTTTTGATAGAAGACCGGCATGGTCGCGGCATACATGTTGTGAAAATTGCGGGGGAATCCGACAATTTCCGACGCCTCATCGGCAAGCTTCAGCGCTTCCTTTCCGCGTATCCCGAGCGTCTGTTCAATCGCAATCAGAATATTGTCGATACAGGACAGTGACTGGAACACCGCCTCGCGCTGAAAGGTCCGGATGACTCCAAGACGGGTGATGCGGTGATCTGAAAGCCGTTCAATCCGCCTGTTCTCGAACCAGACTTCCCCACTATCCGCGCCAAAGGGAATACGGCTGATCAGGTTGAACAGGGTGGATTTGCCGGACCCGTTTGGCCCGGCAATTCCCAATATCTCCCCGCGCTCCACGTCGAACGACATGTCGTTGACAGCAAGCAGGGCGCCAAAAGACTTGGTCAGATTTTTGACACGAAGCAGGCTTGCCATGGCGCGGGAAGATGATCCTCGAAAGTGCTTACTTGGTCATCCAGAAAGGCGTCTTGAATGTCCCGTTCTTGTATTTCTCAGGGGAGATCATGACACCTTTGCCGTCCTGAAGCTGAAAGAACGTCACGGGTATATGGTCGTCACTCTGACGTGCCACATGGGTTTTTGGATCGAACTCCAGATGCCCAGAAACAACCGGTCGCTTGGTTTCTCCAATGGCTTTGCCGATTGCAGTGTGATCGGTTGGATCGCCCACCTTGGCCAGCGCTTCGAAATAGACTTTCGTCATGTCGTATAGGCCGGGGCCATAGGCACCCGAAGCCACTCCGTACTCCGCCTCATATTTCTTCGACGCTTCCTGACCCACCGGATGACTGTCCACATTCAGCGTGGCGCCAATGGCGTTGTAGAGGATGCCGTTGGACTTCTCGCCAGTGAGTTTTACGAATTCCGGAACCAAAGGCGCATATTGAAGAAACACCACGGAGTTGGTCGGATTTTCCCGGAACTGGTTGGTGAAGAGTGCCGCGTTCGATGGGATATAGTCGGTGTTGATCACGACTTCAGGTGGATTTTCGCGAACCTTCGCAAGGATTGGTCTCCAGTCGCTCACCGGTCCGAACGGCACAAGCTCATCGGTGGTGATGGTCCATCCTGCAGCCTTGAAGGCGACCTTCATGCCTTCGGAAATCGTTTTCGAATAAGGATTGTCGGAGGAGATGATCGCGACAGTTTTCTTCTCCATTTTGAAGTGACCAGCCGCCGCCAGCGCTTCCAGCGTGGGGGTCACGTCGGTTTCATAGCCTTTGAAGTCTGCGGTGAACGACCAGCAGCAGTTGAAGGCATCCGGGTCTTTGGAAACGATCGCTGCAAAGCCCGGTGAAGGGCCTGCCGGTATGTAGGGCATGTTGGCTTCGGCCATCAGTTCCACTTCAAACATGGAAAGGCTGGCATATCCGGTCAGGATGACATGGACGCCATCGGTTGACAGGAGACGTTCTGCGGCCGCCGACACATTCGCGGCGGAATGGTCGATCACATCGGCCGTAACCACCTCGAATGTGTGCCCCGCAACGCCCCCGTTTGCGTTCGCTTCTTTCACGGCGAGATTCACGCCGCGAACAAATTCTTCACCGTCAGAGGCTGTCGGCCCGGTCAACGGCGCCAGGACGCCGATTTTTACAACGTCGGCATAGGCTGAAAATGATGCGCCTATGGTTACAATCATCGCCGCCAGCAGCAGCTTCAGGGTTCTACCCATTTGCCAATCCTCCAAACATGGGGTTTTGTTCGGCGCGGATGATTGTTCATGTGCCCATGACGCACAATTGCAAAGGTTTGGCGTTTTTTGCACCAGTCGCTAAAATGAAGCGTCCGTGCAATCCGCCCATGAACTTTGTGGGGTGGAATGAAGTTTTGACAGGCGTACGGAGGAGAGTTTGAACACCTGGTTCCGGCAGAGCTATTACGGCGAAAATGACACCGCCGACGACGTGGTTCACCGCATGGACCAGTTGCGTGCTGATCTGGCGCTGGATCACTTTTCCTATGGCATTGTCAAAATGCCGGCCGGGCTCTTTCCCGAACTCGACCCTGAATTGCACACCACCTATCCGGATGAGTGGATCGAGCGATACACAGTTCGCCAATACATCAATCTGGACCCCGTTTGTGAGTTGACGCGAAATTCCACCCGGCCCTTCTTCTGGGGCCATGGCCGGTTTTTGCGTGGCTATCGCAAGCAGCAGCGCACGGTGTTTCACGAGGCACGGGCCTTCAGCATCATGAACGGGCTCTGCATTCCTGTGCGAGGTGCACACGGTGAAATTGGCACGTTCAATGTGGTGTCTTCTGATCAGAAGCACTTGAGGGACGTGGTGACCGGAGAACAGGAGCGCTTGTTTCAGGCGGCGTTTGACACTCACGATCTGATTGTTTCTGACACGCTCTCCAGGATGGAGCTCAGCAACCCGCCCGCTGAACTCACCCTGCGGGAGAAAGAGTGTTTGCTGTGGACCCTAGAAGGGAAAACGGCAGACGATGTCGCCGATCTTCTTGGGCTTTCCGTCTTTACCGTTAATCGCCATGCATCGACCGCGGCTCAAAAGCTTGGCTGCACGAGCAAGCATCATGCGGCTGTGCAGGCGCTGAGGGCAGGGCTGATCTGACCAATCGGGCATGACCTGATCATTCCGTCGAAAATCTCGCCATTTTTCCACATTGTGTGTCGATCAGACGTTCAACCGACAAAGACACCTGCGTGATGGGAAGACGTGAGGTGTGAACGCACTCATCGCCACTCAACTCCCTCAAAGATCAGCAATTTATCTCACTGTCAGGCCCAGTCGGCGATAAATCAAATCACCTTGACTGCTTCTCAATGGTCAATTGCCCACCAATGGTTGATTGACTTGCCGCAGTAGTTGTGAAAAAATTTTCACTGTCTGTAATTTAATTCACTTTGGTGCCCATTGTCCCGCACATCGATCGATCGCTCCGGTGACGACAGCCTGTCCGTTCGGGCAGCCTGGCTGCATTATGCAGCGGGGATGACCCAGGCCGACGTGGCCAGGCATCTGGGCGTTCCGGGTGTGAAAGCCCATCGCTTGATCACCAAGGCCAACCGTATGGGCGTGGTGAAGGTCGCCATTGACGGTGATGTGGCCGAGTGCGTTGGGCTTGAGCGCAAGATCATGGACCGGTTCGGGCTCACCTATTGTCAGGTTGTTCCCGATCTGCATGAAACCGGCCTGCCACTCATTGCGCTGGGGCACGCGGGCGCCACCTTCCTGCAGCGGGAGATCGAAGCCTCCAAGGGCGATGTGATCGGCATCGGGCATGGCCGAACGCTGGCTACGGCGGTTGAAAACCTGCCAAGAATGGATGCTGACGCCGTGAAATTCGTCTCCCTTCTGGGTGGGCTCACGCGCAACTATGCAGCCAATCCGCACGATGTGATGCACCGGCTGGCGGCCAAAACGAATGCGGAAGCCTTTGTTATGCCGGTTCCGTTTTTTGCCAACACCGCCGGAGACCGCGAAGTGCTGCTTGCGCAGCGCGGCGTGCGGGATGTGCTGGAAATTGCTGCAAGTTCGAGCCTCATGATTGTGGGCATTGGTGCGGCAGAATATGAAGCCCAGCTTGTCTCTTCCGGCATGGTGGAGAGGCAGGAAATCGACGAAGTGCGTCGCCTCGGCGGTGTGGGGGAAGTGCTGGGTTACTTCTTCAACGACGAGGGCGATTTTGTGGAAACGCCCCTCACCGCGCGCACCCTGTCGCTTGATCTGGACCAGCTTGAAAACAAAAGAATCGTCGCGATTGCCGGCGGTAAGGAGAAGACCTGTGCCATCCGGTCTGCCTTGATGAGTCGTCGCCTCAGCGGCCTCATCACTGATGAGTGCACGGCACATGCGCTTGTTGAAGAGGACTCTCTTTGAACGAAGAGACATTTGGAGGAGACTGAAATGTACGAGAAAGAAAAAGCGCTCATTGATGCCTTTGTGAAAGGCAAAATGAGTCGACGCTCGTTGATCAAGGGCCTGGGCACAATGGGTGTGACTGCCGCGACGGCGGGCACGCTGGTGAACATGGCGCAGACCAACGCCCTGGCGGCAGACTTTGACTGGAAAAAGCACTCCGGCAAGACGGTCAAACTGCTGCTGAACAAGCATCCCTACACCGATGCGATGATTGCCAATCTTGAGAACTTCAAGAGCCTCACCGGCATGGATGTTCAGTATGACGTCTTCCCCGAAGATGTTTACTTCGACAAGGTGACTGCTGCCCTGTCATCCAGCTCGTCTGAATATGATGCGTTCATGACAGGTGCCTACATGACATGGACCTATGGTCCGGCAGGCTGGGTTGAAGACCTCTCCCAGTGGATCGGTGACGCGTCCAAGACCAACCCGAACTACAATTGGGAAGATATGCTCGAAGGCGTGCGGTCATCCTGTGCGTGGAATGGCAAGCCTGGTGGCGAACTTGGTTCCGCCGACGCAAAGCAATGGTGCATTCCGTGGGGCTATGAGCAGAACAATCTGGCGTACAATGCCGACGTGTTCAAAAAGGCTGGCCTGAGCGTTCCAACCAACATGGACGAGCTGGTGGCAACCGCTGCAGCCGGCAAAAAAGCCATGGATGGCGGCTACGGCATTGGCGTTCGCGGTTCGCGCTCGTGGGCGACGATCCATCCGGGCTTCCTGTCCGGCTATGCCAACTTTGGCCAGAAAGACCTCAACGTCTCTGCAGACGGCAAACTTTCAGCTGCCATGAACACGGATGTGTCGAAGAAGTTCCACAGCCAGTGGGTACAGATGATCCAGGAATCCGGTGCGCCGGACTGGTCGACCCACACCTGGTATCAGGTTGGCACGGATCTGGGTGCGGGCAAGTCCGCCATGATTTATGATGCGGACATTCTGGGTTACTTCATGAATGGTGGCGACAATGCCATGGCCGGCAAGCTGGCCTATGCGCCGTTCTCAGCCAATCCGGAATCCAAGGCACCAACGCCAAACATCTGGATCTGGTCGCTCGCCATGTCGTCCTTCTCCAAGCAGAAAGATGCCACATGGTACTTCCTGCAATGGGCGTCAGGCCCCGAGCATGGTCTGTTCGGCGCCACCAAGATGGACTTCGTCAACCCTGTCCGCAAATCGGTCTGGGCAGACGAAATGTTCCGTGAGCGTCTGAACAAGAGCTATCCAGGCTATGTGGAAATGCATGATGTTTCCGCACCTGGTGCGAAGATCCACTTCACCGCTCAGCCTCTGTTCTTCGACCTCACCACCGAGTGGGCGGCGACGCTCCAGAAGATGGTGGCGAAAGAGGTGCCTGTTGATGAGGGTCTCGATCAGTTGGCGGCAAGTGTCGATCGCCAGTTGAAAGATGCCGGTCTAGGCTAATTCTCCCGGGCAAGACCGCATCGGGGTCGCAGACATGCGGCCCCGTTCCCCGCACTTTGTTGGGATTGAAAGCGATCATCAGCGCTGCCAATGGGCAGGTGCTGCGATGCCCATTTGACCAATTTCCAGAATCGCATCCAAAATCAGAGCTGAAATGACCGACGCAACGCTCAGCACCTCACCCGATGCTTCCCCTGGTGGCCAACCAAGCGGTTTGCCACGTCGGCGGTTTCGCGTTGGACGCAAGGCGCTTCCCTACCTGCTGAGCCTTCCGGCACTGCTCGCCTGTATTGGCATTCTGATCCCGTTCTTCACCGCCGTTGCCTATTCCCTGCAACGCTATCGACTTTCCCAACCCTGGGCGCGCAAGTGGAACTGGGGTGACAACTACATCAATTTCCTGTCCGACCCGGCCTTCTGGAACACGCTGAAGGTCTCGCTGACCTACGCCTTCCTGACGGTTGGCATTGAATTGCTGCTGGGGCTGGGCATCGCCATGCTTTTGCAGAAGCGCACGAAATTCAACAATTTCGTATCGATCATGCTGCTGATGCCGCTGATGACCGCCCCGGCACTGGCGTCGCTCATGTGGAAGCTGATGACCAATCCCGGCTTCGGCATTTTGAGCTACTTTGCAACGCTTATTGGCATTGAAGATTTTCGCTGGGCATCGGCCCCATCCAGCGCCATGTTCACGGTCGTTCTGGTGGATGTGTGGGTCTACACCCCGTTCATCATGATCCTGTTGCTTGCGGGCTTGCGATCCCTGCCGCAGCAACCCTTTGAAGCGGCAGCGCTCGATGGCGTTCCGCGATGGTTTGTGTTCTGGCGCATCACCTTGCCGATGCTGACACCATTCCTGCTGACGGCGGTTCTGTTCCGGGTGATCGAGAGCATTCAGCAATTCGACATCATCTACGCCATGACCCAGGGCGGTCCGGGCGACAAGCTCACCGTGTTTCAGGTTGAGGCCTATTTGAATTTCTTCCAGTCCACCAATGTGGGCCGCTCGGCCGCGCTGCTGATGATCCTGTGGGCGATCACCTATCTGCTGTCGAACTATTTCATCAAGAGCTGGCTGCGCTTGCGCGAACGCCAGCGTGGCGAAGCGTGAGGGGCTGACATGGAAACGCAAAGCCTGACAGAACGGGTGCTTCGGCTGGTGGCCATCTGGCTCGCCATTCTGTTCTTCATGTTCCCCATCTTCTGGATCTTCCTGATGAGTTTCCAGACCAATGAAACCATCCTGCGGGTGCCGCCGTCGATGGTGTTTGAACCCACGCTGGTCAACTATATGGGCCTTATCACTGGTCAGCTGGAAACCGCAGCGGGTTCACTCAAGATCGAGTTCATGAGCAATCTGTTCAACTCGATGTTCCTGTCCACCACATCGGTCGCTGTTGGCCTGTTGCTGGGTGTTCCCGCAGCTTATGCCTTTGCCCGGCTGAAGTTTCGCGGATCAGAAGATATTGCGTTCACGCTATTGAGCTTCCGATTTGCCCCGCCCTTGCTCGTGCTTTTGCCGCTGACCATCTACTTCCAACAGATCGGTCTGGCAGACACCTATGTGGGGCTGATCTGGGTCTATCAGCTCATCGTGCTGCCGCTCATCTTGTGGATTGTACGCGGCTATTTTGAGGATATCCCGGCAGATGTGGAATATGCCTATCGCATCGCCGGTCACAGCTGGTTTTCGACCTTCTGGAAGATTGCCCTGCCGCTTGCCCGTCCCGGCATTGCGGCAGCAGGCCTGCTTGCCTTCATCTTCGCCTGGAACAACTTCATCTTTGCACTTGTTTTGGCCTCCGCCGACAAACAGCCCGTAACGGTTGGCGCGCTCGCTTTCGTCACCGCCAGCGGCATTCAATACGGCCAGGTGGCCGCAGGAATTGTTCTCTCAATCGCACCGGTGTTCGCGCTAGCGCTCTACGCTCAGCGCTATCTGGTTGAAGGCCTGTCGCTCGGCGCGGTGAAGGGATAGTTCATGTCGATTTCACTCACCAGCTTGAGCAAGAGCTTCAAGAACGAAACGGTTCTGGAAGATGTTTCGCTTGGTGTACCGACCGGTGAAACGCTGGTTCTGTTCGGCCCGTCAGGCGTTGGAAAGACCGTTCTGTTGCGGCTGATCGCCGGGGTGATTGATCCCGACAATGGTACGATCGAACTCAATGGTCGCGATATGACCGGCGTGGAGCCCGAGGATCGCGGCATTGGCATGGCGTTTCAAAACTTTGCGCTGTTTCCGCATCTGGATGCCTCCGACAATATCGCCAGCCCTCTGACAGCACGGCGCCAGTCCTCCGGTGTGATCAGCGAAACGGTGGGCAAAGTGGCCAGGCTTCTCAAGATTGAGCATGTGCTGAGCCACAAGCCGAAGGAACTTTCCAACGGTCAAAAGCAGCGCACATCGTTGGCCCGCGCGCTCGCTGGCCAGCCATCGATCCTGCTGCTTGATGACCCGTTGCGCAACGTGGATGCCAAACTGCGCTTCGAGATGCGGCTGGAATTGCCGCGGCTTTTGGCGGACCAGAATGCGACGGTGATCTACGTCACCCAGGACTATAAGGAAGCGATGGCGTTCGGCCATCAGATTGCCGTGTTGAGTGAAACCGGCATTCGTCAGATCGGCACGCCTGAAGAGATCTATCTCACACCCGCCACCACAGACATTGCCCGGCTGTTCGGCGATCCCGTGATCAACTTGCTCGATGTCACCCCACAACAGGGAAATGGCGCTGTGATGATCGAAATTTCCGGCCGCCCGATTGCGCTCGATGCCGGTTACCAGGGTGCTGTCGGGCAGACTTGCACGTTGGGCATTCGGCCCGAGAGCATCACCTTTGTAGAAGATTCCGCGCCCGGTGCGATCCCCGTTACGATCGAAGCGGAAACACCGCTCAACGAAAAAACCGTCACGCTGACGGCGACCAGCGGCGGGCGCGAGATCATGACGTCGCGACCTGCGGGCACTCCGGCTCCCGCTGAGGGACAGGCGTATATCCAGATCAACCCGGCGGCAGCGCTTTTGTTTGATCGCAACACCGGCGACCGGATCGAACCGGACGCAGAGCTCAACAGCGCACAGGGAGATGCGGCATGAGCGACGCCTGGCTTTCCCTCAGCAATGTCGACAAATTTTACGGCGCAATCGGCACCGGCGTTCACGCGGTGAAGGATCTTTCCATCGATATAACCGAGGGTGACATCGTTGCGCTGCTCGGTTCCTCAGGCTGCGGCAAGACATCAACCTTGCGCATGATTGCCGGTTTTGAAGAAACAAGCCGGGGCAGCGTCGCCCTGAACGGAAAACCGATTCACACCTTGCCCCCGGTTCGACGCAACGTGGCGATGGCCTTTGAGGGTTATTCGCTCTACCCCACCGTCACCGTTCGCGAAAACATCGCCTTTGCTCTGAAGGCAGCAAAACTGGATGCCGCCGAAGTGGATCGCCGTGTCGACGAGGTTTGCCAGATGCTGGAGATTTCCGACATTGGCGACAAGTTCCCGACCTCGGTTTCCGGTGGTCAGCAGCAGCGGGCTTCGCTGGCGCGGGCTCTCGTACGCGATGCAGACTTGCATCTACTGGATGAGCCGATGGGGCAGTTGGAGCCGCAATTGCGCACACTGCTGCGCGGGCGCATCAAGCACTTCATCAAGGAGCGCGGACTGACCGCCATTCTGGTGACCCATGACCAGACGGAGGCCAATGCGCTGGCCGACAGGATTGCCGTTATGGAGGATGGCGAACTGCAGCAGTTTGATCATCCTGGTGAAATCAAACAGCGGCCGTCCAATCTGTTCACCGGCACATTCATCGGTGAGCCGCCAATGAATGTGTTTCCGGCGAGATTGTCTCAAGCCGACAACCGGCTGCGCCTCGACATCAACGGCGAACTGCAGCTTGACTATGAAAGCAGCGCGTTTTCTGTCGATGTCCGCGAGCGGATCATCAGTGCTGGAAATGTGGTGATTGGTGTGAGGCCCTATTCGGTGCGTCGCACCGAAAGTGGCGCTTCTGCCAAGGTGCTGGCAAATCAGTGGCTCGGTGATCAATCCCACATCGCGGCGAGTTTTGCCGGTGGCACAATTGTGCTCGTCGAGCATGACCGAACCGCACTCAATGTGGGCGATGAGATGGCAATCGCCATTGATCCGGAAAACCTGCACATTTTCGACCCTGACACCGGCGATGCGATCAGCCACGGCGGAGAACTTGTTCAATGAGCAACACCGGTGGAGAGCTGATCATCGGCATTGATGCGGGCACCTCCGTCGTCAAATCCATTGCCTTCGATCTGTCCGGCAAGCAGGTCGCTGCAGCATCCGTTCCCAATCGCTATGAAACCCGCGCTGATGGTGCAGCCGTTCAGGATGCGACCAGCACGTGGCGCGACTGCGCCTCAACCATCGCCAGCCTGTCCGATCAAATTGAAGGGTTTGCTGACCGCGTTGTTGCGCTTTCCGTCACCGGACAAGGTGATGGCACCTGGCTGATGGACAACGATGGCGAGCCTGTTGGCGAGGCCTGGCTTTGGCTTGATGCCCGTGCTGCCGGGATCACCGACGAGATCCGCAAAAGTGCAGCAGATGAGACGCGATACGCCATCACCGGAACCGGGCTTGCCGCCTGTCAGATGGGACCACAGCTGGCGCTAATGAACCGCGAGACGCCGGAATTGCTCGACCGGGCATCGACCGCCTTTCACTGCAAGGACTGGCTTTACTACCAGCTTACCGGTGAGCGGGTGATTGATCCGTCCGAGGCGATCTGGACCTTCGGAGACTTCAAAACCCGTACCTACGACGTGGATGCGTTTGACGCGCTTGGGCTTTCAAATCGTCGCGGGCTTTTGCCTGAAATCTGCGACGGTTCGAAAACCACCCACGGCCTGAGCAAGGCTGCAGCGTCGCTGACCGGCCTGAAGGAGGGCACGCCGGTCAGCATTGGGTATGTGGATGTGGTGTGCACCGTCATGGGGGCCGGGATTCAGGGTGGCGCCAATCCAGCAAGCTGCACCATTGTCGGTTCCACCGGCATTCACGCAAAGCCAAACACGCCCGACAATGTGGCGCTGAATGACGAGCGCACCGGCTATGTGATGCTGTTGCCCATTGCCGACACCGTCATGCAGATGCAGACCAATATGGCGAGCACCATCAACATCGACTGGCTGCTGGGTGTTCTGCAAAGCGCCATGGGCGAGTTCGGCTATGATGTAGCACTGCCCGACATGATCGACCGGATTGAGGGCTGGCTGTCGGGGTCCAAACCGGGGTCTCTGATTTATCATCCCTACATCTCTGAAGCGGGCGAGCGCGGCCCGTTCGTCAATGCTGCGGCGCGCGCGGGTTTCACCGGCCTTTCCTCACGCCACAATTTCGGCGATCTGCTGCGCGGTGTCGTGGAAGGTCTGGGGCATGCCTCGCGTGATTGCTATGCGGCCATGGGTGGTGCCGGCAAGGAGGTTCGCGTCAGCGGTGGTGCGGCACGGTCCCCCTCATTGCGGGGCATCATATCGGCAGCCATCAACACGCCGGTCAGGACCTGTTCGCGCGAAGAGGCCGGTGCCACCGGTGTCGCCATGATGGCGGCGGTTGCCAACGGTCACTACCCCGACATGCGCACCTGTATCGACGACTGGGTACAGCCCTATCTGGGTGATCTTGAACAACCCGACCCGGAACTGGTCGGCACCTATGACCGACTGTTCCCGTCTTATGTGGGCGTGAGGCACTCCATGGAACCGATCTGGGCGGCCCTTTCAGGCAAAGGAGCAGCGGGATAATGGCGACGGAAATCGCAATCATCGGTGACCATTTCATGCTGCCCGAGGTCTTTGAAGAAAAGATCAGGGAAGCCTGCACTGCGGATATGCTCGTGCGCACCCGCAAGGACAACTGGCCAGACGAACCGATGGAGCATGGCTACGCGGTTGAGGGCATGGACGGGCTGAAGGAATATTTCGGCACCGCCGATGGTGTTGTTGAATTCGTCGGGGACGCGGAAATTCTGGTCACCCAGCTTGCACCCATGTCGCGCTCCATGTTCGAACGCCTCGACAATCTGAAGATGATCGCGGTGTCGCGCGGCGGCCCGGTCAACATAGACATGCAGGCAGCGCGAGATCATGGGGTCCGGGTGGTCAACACGCCGGGCCGCAATTCGTCCGCTGTGGCGGAATTCACCATTGGCGCCATACTCGCCGAAACCCGGAAAATCAGGGTGGGTCACGAAACCCTGCGCGACGGTGTGTGGCGCGGGGATCTCTACCGGGCGGACACCACGGGTCGCGAACTGAACGAGCTGACCGTTGGTGTCATCGGATACGGCAATATCGGCACCAAGGTCGTGAAGCTGCTCAAGGCCTTCGGCACCAAGGTTCTGGTGTGCGATCCTTATGTGCAACTGACCGCGCAGGATCGCGCTGACGGCGTGGAAATGGTCGCGTTCGACGATCTGCTTGCAAGAAGCGATGTGGTCACCCTGCATTCCCGGGTCACAGCGGAAACCAGCCGCATGATGGATGCCGATGCATTTGCCAAAATGCGACCCGGGGCTCTGTTTGTGAACACCGCTCGCGGCCCGCTTTGCGATTATGACTCGCTTTACGCTGCGCTTGAAAGCGGCCATCTGGGCGGGGCGATGCTTGAGACCTTTGCCGTTGAGCCGGTGCCGGCTGACTGGCCGCTACTGCAACTTCCGAATGTCACACTGACCCCGCATATCGCGGGTGCATCCGTGAGAACTGTAACCTATGCCGCCGAACAGGCTGCCGACGAAGTGCGGCGCTATGTGAGTGGTGAACCGCCAAGGAACCCGTGCTGATTATGTCGCAAGAGCATCGCAAGGAGAGGGAAGAAATCTGCAACGCCATGGTGACGCTGGACGATTGGGGGCTCAATCGCGGTTCTTCAGGCAATGTTTCCATGCGAGTGGGTGATCACATGCTGATCACACCCTCCGGTGTTCCACCGCACGACATTACGCCCGAGACAATTGCCTCCATGCCACTAAGCGCGGATGGCGATCAGTGGTCAGGACCGCTCGCCCCGTCCGTCGAATGGCATTTCCACAAGGCATTGCTCAAGCAACGTCCGGAGTTCGGTGCAATCGTGCACACCCACGCGCCGTTTTCCACCATTCTTGCCGACGCGAGAAAGCCCATCCCGGCCATTCACTATATGATGGCGGCGTTCGGTGGCACTGACATTCCGGTGTCGGGCTATGCGCGCTACGGAAGCGCCGAGCTTTCAGTGCATGTGCTGCAAGCCATGGAGGACCGGTGCGGGTGTCTGATTGCCAATCATGGCATGCTTGTCGGAGGCGATACGCTTCAAAAAACCCTGTGGCTTGCCGCCGAACTGGAAGCGCTTGCGCACCAATACTGGCACCTGCTGGCAATCGGTGGCGGGCACGTATTGAGCGCTGACGAGATCGCCGAGACCGCAGCCGGGTTCGAAGAATATGGTCCGCGCAGCGAGAACGAGGTCAGCGGATAAGCATTATGTCGGCACCGGCAGACCTATTCGTGATCGGTGGCGGCATCAACGGAGCCGGCATTGCCCGGGATGCCGCAGGGCGCGGCCTGTCGGTCATTCTGTGCGAAAAAGATGATCTGGCAGAAGGCACCTCCTCCCGCTCCGGCAAGCTGGTGCATGGGGGTTTGCGCTATCTTGAATATTACGAGTTCCGGCTGGTGCGCGAAGCCCTCATAGAGCGGGAGGTTCTCCGGAAAGCCGCGCCGCACATCATCTGGCCGATGCGATTTGTGCTGCCTCATTCTCCCGACGACCGACCATTCTGGCTGGTTCGTCTTGGCCTGTTTCTCTACGATCATCTTGGCGGTCGGATGTCGCTGCCCTCGACCCGGTCTCTGGATTTGCGACGCGCACCGGAGGGAAAGGCACTCAAGGATCAGTATACGCGCGGATTTGAATATCCCGATTGCTGGGTCGATGACTCACGGCTGGTTCTGCTCAACGCGCTGGACGCCCACCGGCGCGGGGCAAAGATATTGACGCGTACGCGGTGCCGCTCTGCACGCCGGGAAAACGGCCTCTGGAACGTGGAACTGGTCGACCAGCAATCGGGCGCTGTGACCACCGTTCAGGCACATGCACTGGTCAATGCGGGCGGACCGTGGGTTGATGAGATCATCTCGCAGGTTGCGGGGGCAAACAGCGGTCGCAAGGTGCGGCTCGTGAAGGGAAGTCACATCGTTACCCGAAAGTTCTGGGAGGGAGATAACGCCTACCTCATCCAGCACTCTGACAAGCGGGTAATTTTCGTAAACCCCTATCTTGGCGACAAGGCGCTGATCGGCACCACCGATATTGCCTATGAAGGCCAACCCGACGATGTTTGCGCAACGGACGATGAGGTGGAGTATCTCATTTCTGCGGTGAACAGATATTTCGAGACCCAGCTTTCCAGGGATGATGTGGAGAGTGTTTTTTCCGGTGTCCGTCCGCTGTTTGACGATGGGCAGGGCAATCCTTCCGCGGTGACGCGCGATTATGTTCTTGAAGTAGAGAACGAGACAGATGCCCCGCTTCTCAACATCTTTGGCGGCAAGATCACAACCTTCAGAAAGCTCGCTGAACACGCGCTCGACAAGCTAAGACCACGCTTCCCAAAGATGGGTGAGGGCTGGACCGACAAGGAACCACTCCCGGGTGGCGATATTGAAAGTTTCGCTGCGCTGACCAAAGAGTTGAGCGCGCAATTCCCCTGGTTGCCTGCTGATCTGGCGCATCATTATGCGCGCAGCTATGGCTCAATGACGGGCAATGTAGTCGGCTCTGCGCGCGCACTTGAAGATTTGGGTCAGCAGTTCGGACCATTGCTGTATCAGGCGGAAGTGGATTATCTCGTCAACAATGAGTGGGCGATGGCGGCCGAAGATATTTTGACCCGACGTACCAAACATGCGCTGCACATGAGTGCTGCTCAGATTGGCGCATTCAAAAGCTGGTTCGCCCAACCCCAACCCCACACGGCCCAGATGTGAGACCATGAACAGATCGCAAGAATTCCAATCACTGACTGAACTTTCCGCAAAGGCGGGAAAAGACCCGCTGCTCATTCAGGCCGCGGGCGGCAACACATCGTGCAAGCTTGATGACGTGATGTGGATCAAGTCTTCAGGCACTCAACTGGCCGAAGCGGACAGTCGGGACATTTTTGTTCCAGTGGACTGGAAGAGAATGCGCGACGTGCTGGGCGAAGACATTGAGGCGGCCGACCAGCCGGTGAATTTTCTCAGCGGAGAGCACACCATGCGGCCATCGATTGAAACCAGTCTGCATGCGATCTTTGAACAAAAGATCGTCGTGCACGTGCACTGCGTCAACACAATTGCCGTCGCCATTCGTGCCGATGCGGAGACCGTTCTTGGGCAAAAGCTTGCTGGTTTCGACTGGGCCTTTGTACCGTACATCAAACCCGGTGCGCGGCTTGCAAACGCCGTCAAGCAACGACTCAAACCAACCACCGACGTCATTGTTCTGGGCAATCATGGCCTGATAGTTGCTGCCGATACGGTCAGCGAAGCCGGCGCTTTGCTGGAGCGTGTTGTCGACGCGCATCGCGCACCCACGCCCGATCCAAAGCCCGTTTCCGTGGATGCGCTTGAGCAGGTTGCGGCAAGCGGATATGTCCCGTTCGAAGATGGCCATCCCCTGCACCAGATCGCGCTTTCCTCCTGGCATCTTGAAGCGGCAAAGGCAGGCAGTCTCTATCCCGACCATGTTTTGTTCTGCGGCATTGCAGCCACCGTTTTGGAGGGCGAAGAAACGGTTGATGCGCTGCGCCAGCGATTTGAAAAAGAAGATCAGGAACCTCCCGTTCTGTTGCTGATCCCGGGCAAAGGCGCGCTGATGCGGAGCGACATGACCGACAGCGCCAAGGCACTTGCGCGCTGTCTTGGTGATGTGCTGCTTCGGACCGAAGAAGGGAGTGCACTCACCTATCTCACGCTGGATCAGAACTTTGAATTGCTCGACTGGGATGCGGAGAAATACAGGAAAGCGCTGAATGGCTAACCCCAGTGAAGCGCTTTTTGTCGGGCTGGACCTTGGCACGTCCGGTGCCCGCGCGGTTGTCATCAACAACGATCAGGAGACCGTTTCTGTCGGCAAAGCCCTGCTTGTTGATCATGGATCCTCGCACCGCGACCCATCCGCCTGGTGGAGCGCCGCACAGGCAGCCCTTGATGATGCGCTGGGTTCCGTTGAGCGAAGCTGCGTTCGGGCCATTTCTGTGGATGGGACGTCTGGCACCATGGTGGCCGTTGACGCTGCAGGCACGCCGCTCGCGGAAGGGATCATGTACAATGATCCCTGCGAAGACGAAGACATTCTTGACAGTATTGCTCGGCACGCTCCCGCAGACACTGCGGCACGGGGCGCAAGCAGTGCCCTGGCGCGCGCCCTGAGGTTACAGCCCCTCAAACCATACAAAATCCTGCATCAGGCCGACTGGATCGCGAACCGGTTGAGCGGCCTATTTTTCAGTGATGACAACAATGCGCTGAAGACTGGTTTCGATCCTCGCATCGGAGACTGGCCATCCTGGATTGCGGACAACGGACAAGATCTTGATCTTCTCCCGGATGTGCACGCCCCCGGATCGGTGGTCGGAAACATCAACACGGGCGCTGCATCTCAGTTCGGGTTGACGGCAGACGTTGCGGTGGTTGCCGGAACCACGGACGGCTGCGCTTCGTTTTTGGCCACCGGCACCAATCAGCCTGGCGAGGCCGTCAGTGCACTTGGCACCACACTCACGCTGAAAATTCTTTCCGAGAAGCCGATTTTTGCGCCCCAATACGGGATTTACAGCCACAAGCTGCTCGGCATGTGGCTCGCTGGTGGTGCCTCCAACTCGGGTGGAAATGCGCTAGCGCAGTTCTTTTCCGGCGAGCAGATTGAGGCCTTGTCCGGCGCAATCGATCCTGAATCAGAGACAGGCCTCGACTACTACCCCCTGTCAAAGCCGGGCGAACGGTTTCCGATTTCCGATCCGGACCTGCCTCCAAAAATGTCACCCCGTCCGAATGACGATGTCGCATTTTTGCATGCCCTTCTGGAAGGCATCGCAGGTGTCGAGGCGCTGGGCTACGCCCGCTTGAAGGAGTTGGGTGCGGGAGAGCTTGTGCGCGTGCGCAGCGTGGGCGGCGGGGCCGCCAACAATGTGTGGACCAGAATTCGCGCACGGAAACTCGACGTACCAATGGACAAACCCCAATCAGCGGAGGCCGCGTTCGGCACCGCCCTTCTTGCCCATCGCGGCTGGATGAACTCCCGATGAGTGCCTGATGTCATTTACCCTTTCGCTCAACACGAACCCGCTGGTGAACCGCTTTGCTGACGTCGATGACCTGATCGACACGATCGCATCTGATATCCGCATTCGGGATATCCAACTCACCCATGAGTTCATCAACCCGTCCTGGCCAGCACCGGTTTTGTCCCGGCTGACACGGCAGATGAATTCAGCGCTAGAACGCACCGGCTGTCGTGTCACATCCGGCATGACCGGTCCCTATGGTCGGCTCAATCATTTTGGCCATCCGGACAGGGATGTGCGGCGCTATCATGTGGACTGGTTCAAGACCTTTGCCGACATCACGGCCGAGCTTGGTGGATCATCCGTCGGGACCCAGTTTGCGATTTTCACCTTCAAGGATTTTGATGATGCGGCGCGGCGCGATGAGCTCATCGACATCGCTCTCGATTGCTGGGCCGAGGTTGCGGACCACGGCAAGTCGGCGGGGCTCGAGTTTGTCTATTGGGAACCCATGTCCGTTGGCCGCGAATTCGGTGAGACCATCGCCGCCTCAATGGCTTTGCAGGAGCGCATCGCAACGAAGAACTTCGCAATTCCCATGTGGATGATGGCCGACATCGACCATGGCGATGTCACGAGCCCCAACCCCGACGATGTAGACCCGTACGCCTGGGCGCGGGCGGTGCCAAAAGTTTCGCCCATCATTCACATCAAGCAATCGATGATGGACAAGAGCGGCCACCGGCCGTTCACTACCGAGTACAACGCCAGAGGCAGCATCCACCCAGAGCCTTTGCTGGCAGCCTTCAAAGAAGGTGGCGGCACGGACAATGAAATCTGTCTGGAGCTTTCGTTCAAGGAGCGCGAGCCCAATGACCGGCAGGTCGTCCCGCACATTGCTGAATCGGTCGCCTTCTGGGCGCCGCATGTGGACAGCGGCGTCGCTGATCTAAATATCACCTAAAGCAGGAGATCTCCCGTGAGCACCACGCCGGAATTCTGGATCGGCACAAGCTGGAAGATGAACAAGACGCTGGGCGAGGCACTGGCGTTCGCCGAGGCACTCGCTGCCGACGATGGTAATCGTGACAGCCGTATTCAGCGGTTCGTCATCCCGCCCTTCACCGCCATTCGCCAGGTGAAAGAGGTGCTGACCGACAGTTCTGTAAAAGTGGGTGCACAGAACATGCATTGGGGCGATCAGGGCGCCTGGACCGGTGAAATATCGCCAACCATGCTGACTGATTGCGCAATGGATATAGTGGAACTCGGCCATTCCGAGCGCCGGGCAAATTTTGGGGAAACAAACGAGACGGTGGGGCTAAAGGTGGCCACCGCCGTCCGGCACGGCCTCATCCCGCTGATCTGCATCGGCGAAACGCTGGAAGACCGGGAAAGCGGTAATGCCGCCAAGGTGCTTGCCAAAGAGGTTCGGGCGGCACTTTCACCGCTGCAGAATGGGCAAGAAGAGGCACAAGTGCTGCTGGCCTACGAACCCGTCTGGGCCATCGGCGATGGAGGAATTCCAGCAAGCGCCGACTATGCCAATGAACGGCAAGGCGAAATCAAGCAAGTCGCCCGCTCTGTTCTGGGACGTGAAACCCCCTGTCTTTATGGTGGCTCGGTCAATCCCGACAATTGTCAGGAACTGATCGCCTGCGAACACATTGATGGCCTTTTCATTGGGCGGTCTGCCTGGGCGGTCGAAGGCTATCTCAACATCTTGCGCCTGTGCGCAGACACGATTCAGGAAAGGAATGCCTCATGAAACTCGCCGTTGCCGGTGACAGCGCCGGAGAAGGGCTCGCCCACACGCTGGCTCAACATTTGAGCGCTGCCCACGATGTCACCGAGCTGTCGAAGCCTCAGGATGGCGGGGATGAGTTCTACGCTGATCTCTCCGACCGGGTGGCAAGCGCGGTGATGGAAGGGACCTATGACCGGGCCATTCTGGTGTGCGGCACAGGAATTGGCGTTTGCATTTCAGCGAACAAAGTGCCCGGCATTCGCGCCGCCCTTTGCCACGACACCTACTCCGCCGAGCGCGCTTCGCTTTCAAACAATGCGCAGATCATCACCATGGGCGCGCGGGTGATTGGTCCGGAACTGGCGAAATCAATCGCTGACACGTTTCTTGCAGAAGCCTTTGACGAAGGTGGCCGCAGCGCCGGAAACGTCAAGGCCATCAACGATGTGGATGCGAAGTATAATCGCGTTTAGGGGTGGTTGGTTGCGATCGATAGCCCCCACCCTTCGACGTCATCCTGACGAAGGTCAGGATCCAGGTGTGTTGGCAACGAATAAGATGATTTTGGTCGTTGACAGTGTTGCAGCGCATTGGTTCCGCCACTGGGCGATGAATAATTGACATCACTCCAGCAGCAATCGCACCTGGATCCCGGACCAAGCCCGGGAGGACGATGGAGAGGGATAAGTTTTAGGTGAGCCCCGCGATACCAGCGCAGGAGAAATTCGAACCCACCTCACAGCCGTCATTGCGGCCTTCAGGGCCGCAATCCAATAATTTCTGGTTGCATCTGTGGAATCCGGCCGTAAAGGCCGGAATGACAAGAGTGGGCGAGGCTATTGCACGACCCGCATAGTCTTACCGACCAATCAACCCAGTTCGTGAAGCGACCAGTTAGGTCCTCCATCAAGGCCATGTGCGGCGCAAAGGGTCGCGATTTCTGTACGAACATCATTATCCGTCGCTGCATCCGAAAACCGGGCCCGGTCGAGACCACTGCGCACGAACACGGATTTGATGCCAAAGCCAGCGGCGCCGGCAATATCGTGATGAATGGAATCGCCGATCATCACCATGCGGTTGGGTGGTGCATCGGTGAGCCGTGCGACCTGCTCAAATATGGGTCGATAGGGTTTGCCATATTGCACGACCTTGCCACCCAGTTGTTCGTACCGTACCGCGAAATGCCCCGGTGACAGCACATTGCCACCCGGGCGGGGCGATTGTAGATCAGGATTGGCGCAGTAAAGCGTCAGGCCGCGCCCAATGGCAGTTTCAAAGAGTGGATCAAAATGATCGTCCGCAAGACCATCGCGCACGCCAAGGAGAAAGATCGCCTCAGCGTCCATAGGATCGCTGGTTGAAACCACATCGAGACCTGCACTCCAGCGCACCGCATCTTCCGGCTCCATGGTCAGAAACAGAACCCTCTCAGGGGTCGGGTCCAGTCGTTTATCCCGACAATCAAGCCAGAGTGCTTCACCGGAGGTGACGAGCGCCTGAAACAGGTTCATCGGCAGACCAAACCGCTCTAGACGATCAATGTTCGCACTCGACCGGCGTCCGGAGTTGGACAGGAGAGCAAGCGATTTGCCCCGATCATGCAGCATGCGCAGGCATTTCTCCGCACCTGCATAGGCACGCGTGCCATCAATGAGCACACCGAACTGATCGAAGATAAAGCAGTCCGCTTCATCGATAATTTCTTCGAGCGAATGGATTAGGTCGACCTCAGCCACGGGCCAATTGACCCTCAATCCAGGACTGGAGCGCATTAGCCTGATTATCAGACAAACGAAGCCCGATCTTCGTGCGCCGATAGAGCACGTCCTGCGCACTTTCCACCCACTCGTTTTCAAAGAGATAGCGCACTTCGGCCTCATAAAGATCAGCGCCGAAGTGCTGTCCCAGCGCGTCCAGATCGTGTGCGCTACCCAGAATGTCATGCGCCAGTGTGCCATAGGTCCGCATGAGCCGCTGCGCCATTCCCGCTGGCAAAAACGGAAAAGCAGACTGCAATATTGCAACCTGATCCGAAACCGCATCGACCGCCATATCGCCACCCGGCAGCGCCGGACCACCCGTCCAGGGCTTGCCACGCTCACCGAGACGCTCAGTGATGAGTTCCAGCATTGATTCCGCCAGTTTGCGATAGGTGGTAATCTTGCCGCCGAAAATGTTGATCAGACTGTCATTGCCCATGGAAGGAACAGGCTTCAGAACATAGTCGCGGGTCGCTGACTGCGCCGCGGATGCCCCGTCATCGAAGAGCGGGCGAACCCCTGAATAGGTCCAGACAATATCGTCCTCGCTGACCGGCTCTTTGAAATACTCGCTTGCCATGCGGCACAGATAGGCGCGCTCTTCATCGGAGATTTTCGGCTTGCCATCTTCCAGAGAATGATCTGCGTCGGTTGTGCCGATCAGCGTGTAATCGCCTTCATAAGGGATGGCGAAAATGATGCGGCCATCAGCATTCTGGAAAAAGTAGCAGCGGTCGTGATCAAATTTTTTGGCAACAACGATGTGGCTTCCCCGGACAAGGCGCACATTGCTCGCCTCGTTCATGCCGAAAACCTGTTTCAGCACTTCATCCACCCATGGACCGGCTGCATTGATGATCAGCGAGGCCGTCACCGATTTTGTCTCGCCGGTGCGGGTGTTTGTGGCATCCACATGCCACTTTCCATCCTGGAACGTTGCCCGGTCCACGCGTGTGGATCGATTGATGTCGGCCCCCCGTTTCGCGGCGTCCATCAGATTGAGAACCACGAGCCGTGCATCGTCGATCCAGCAATCTGAATATTCGAAAGCCTTGCTGAAATGCGGCTTCAGCGAACGTCCCGCCTCGTCTTTCCTCAGATCAAGCGTTTTCGTTCCCGGGAGAATCTTTCGCCCGCCAAGATTGTCGTAGAGGAACAGGCCAAATCGAATGAGCCAGGCCGGACGGCTTCCCTTCAGCCATGGCATGGTGAACGACAGCAATTTTGACGTCGGGCTCTGCCCCTCAAAGCGCATGTCGGGATGATAGGGCAGCACGAAACGCATGGGCCAGCTTATGTGCGGCATGGCGCGCAGCAGAACCTCGCGCTCGATCAGCGCTTCGCGCACCAGACGCACCTCGAAATATTCAAGATAGCGCAGGCCACCGTGAAACAACTTTGTCGACGCCGACGATGTTCCGCCAGCGAAATCACCCGCCTCGCACAGGCAGACGGAATAGCCGCGACCGACGGCATCACGTGCGATGCCCGCACCGTTAATTCCGCCACCGATGATGAACACATCATAGTGTTCCGACGATTCAGCAGTCATGAGAGTTCAAACACATCCAATAGATCGGCGATCAGGTGTCCAGCAGGCAGGTGGCTGTGTCTTCATCTGTGATCAGCCCGGTGATCATGCCTTTTCCAATGATCGCCTTCAGAGCGGCGACTTTCGCCGGTCCGCCAGCAATCATAATCCGGTTCTTGATGTTCAACGATTCTGCCAGTGAAACACCGATGCCAAGACGATTGATTTCGTGATCAATCAATTCACCATCCCTGTCAATGAACTGACCGAGATAATTGCCAATTGCACCGGCAGCGCGGGCAGAGTCAATCTGTTCCTGCGACAGGACACCAGCATGATCCAGACTGGAAAAATCGTGCCCGCCAATACTCACAAGTGCCAGGTCGGCGTTACGCGCAAGTTCAAGCGCCTGCTGCAGAATTGGTTGGGCATTGATGGCCGTTTTGGTTTCGTGACTGTCACAAATCAGCGGGCCGGGCAGATAATAGCATTCCGCCCCGAGCTTTTGAGCGAGCACCGTTGAGGCATCAAACCGGTCAAGACTGGATCGACGCGAAAGCGATCCAATCATCGGCACAATCGAAAGATTGTTGTGCTCTGCAGGTTCAATAGACGTCGACAGAGCCCGCAACGTCACGCCCCAGGACACCGCCACGGTCATGTTGTCGGATATGATCTCCGAGACAAAGGACGCGGCAGACTGACCAACCACCTGAGAGAGGGGCATCGCATCAGAATGATCCGACGGGGTGATGACCACCGTCTCAAGCCCGGTTTCCAGGGAAAGCCGACGTTCCAGTTCCAATCGGGACGAGGTCGGAATGTCAATCTGGATGCGAACCAGCCCGCGCTCCCGCGCCGTCGCAATCAGTCGATGCGCCTTGAACTTGGTGATGCCAAGCCGTTTCGCCACGTCACTTTGGGTCAGGCCAAGAACAAAATGCTGATGCGCTGCGCGGGCCATCAGCTCATTGTTCTGCTCTCTCGTTGTCAGTGTGCCGTGTGATGGATGCTGGTTCATCCGCTCTCCAAAAGTCTGACCCTCACTCAAATGACGACGTCTGAATTTGCGCAACACGGAGCAAATTCTCTGTCATTCAACCATCGCCGCCACGGGGTCGATCAAGACCCCTTACACCGATTGGCTGCCCGAGCCGTTGAGACAAAATGTAGTGGAGACGATTATTTTTTGCAACATATTGCATTGAGGCAAAAAAATTGCAAAATTTGAAAAAGTGCACTTTGACCAGCCGCGACTGCGGCCGGAAAAGGCCTGCGGAGCGGACATGTCACGACCCAGTTTCATTTCAACGGACCGGCCGTTTATCTGGATGAGCCCGCTCATCGCGATGCTCGTGGCCTTCACCATTGTGCCGTTGATTTACAATATCTGGCTGAGCTTCCACGAATACGCGACTTTCAAGCGCCGCCTTGTCTATGTCGGCTGGGACAATTGGGTGAACATGTTTGGCGACAGCCGCATGTGGGAAGCGCTCGGCGTCACCCTGTTCTACTTCGTGGTGGTTTTGGCCGTGGAGCTGGTGCTCGGGCTGCTGATTGCCATGTTGCTCGATGCAGAGGAGTTTGGCTTCGGCGTGTTGCGCACCGTTCTCACGCTGACCCTTGTCGTGCCGCCGGCCATTGTCGGCATGATGTATCTGCTGATTGAAGATCCCGAATTCGGGGTGCTCACCTATGTGCTCGACCTTTTCGGCATACTGGATAAATCCACGCCTATACTGGCGACCGCATCCACCGCGCTCTGGGGGGTGATGCTTGCGGACATCTGGCAGTGGACACCCTTCATGGTGCTGATCTTTCTGGCCGGACTGCGCTCACTGCCCACCGAACCCTATGAAGCCGCAATGCTGGATGGAGCGTCCGCCCTGCAGGTCTTCCGCCGCATCACGCTGCCGCTCCTCAACAAGGTGATCGCGGTGGCGGTGCTCATCCGCGGCATCGATATTTTCCGCATGTTCGACTACGTGTTCGTCATGACCTCCGGCGGGCCCGGCACTGCTACCTACACGCTCTCGCTCTATTCCTGGCAGCAGACTTTCAGCTTCATCAAATGGGGCTATGGCGCGACCGTTTCAGTGTTCACACTCGCCATCATTCTGATTGTCGCCAACCTCTTCATCAAAATTGCCAAGGTTGAGTGGTAATGATTGTCCAGTCCAAACGCGTGAGAATGCTGCGCACCATTCTGGGCTGGATGGTCGTCGCCCTGTTTGCCTTCCCGCTTTATTACTGGATGACGGTTGCCTTCAAGGATGGCCGGGAAATCTTCAATTGGCCGCCCCAAGTCTGGAGCTTCACGCCAACCATCCGAAACTTTGAAGAAGTGTTCGGCATCTCACTGGGCTTCGGCTTTGGTGAACAGCGCGAGGTGCTGCCCGGTGGTGGCAACTGGCGCATGGGTCCGCGGCTTTGGGATTCCATCGTCATTGCGGTGTTTTCCACCGCGCTTGCTGTGACAATCGCGACCTTCGCCGCCTACGCGCTCAGCCGCATGAGTTTCCGGGGTCGTCATCATTTTGTTTCCTGGGTGCTCTCTACCCGCATGATGCCGCCGGTCGCCGTCGCGATCCCCATGTTTTTCATTTACAAGGATGTGGGGCTGCTCGACACCTATACGGGCATCATCCTCATTCACGCGGTCATGAACCTGCCGCTCGCCGTGCTTTTGATGAAGAGCTTCTTCGACGACATTCCGAAGGAGATCGACGAAAGCGCAACGGTCGATGGCGCGTCGCGCTGGCTCATTTTCCGCCGTGTCATTCTGCCCATGGTGCGCGGCGGACTGGCGGCGACGGCCGTGCTTTGTTTCATCTTTTCGTGGACGGAGTTCCTGTTTGTCCTGACGCTGACGCAGACTGGTCTGAAGACCGTGCCCGTTGTCTCGTCGACCTTCGTTACGTCCACCGGAACCGCCTGGGGCAATATGGCAGCACTTGGTGCAGCAGCAATGATCCCGGCTTTCATCTTTATCTTGCTTGTTCAGAAACACCTCGTTCGAGGTCTGACGCTCGGTTCGATCAAGCAATAGCAGCGGAGCGTCACATGAGTTGTCTTTCCCGATTCTGAAGGAGGAGCATAATGAAAGACTCAGACAAGAAACTTTACCGCGCGAAGGTCGTTGACGACTTCGTTCGCGGCAAAATGGATCGCCGGACATTCCTGCGAAGTGCCGCCATGCTCGGCCTTGGTGCCGGTGTTCTTGGCACCGGAATGACCCGCCCGTTCCTTCCGACACCCGCTCTGGCGGCAGGCCTTGAACCCGATGCAGAAGTGCTGAAGTGGGTGAAAGACGTATCGGCTCCCTTCAAGGGAACCACATTGCGTCTGGCAACGGAATCTACACCTCCCTCCAATGCCATCAACTCGCAGCTCAAAAAGTACTTTGAGGAAGCATCCGGCATCAATGTCGAGATTGAGGTTTTGCCGCTGGAGCAGGTTCTTCAGAAGCTGACGCTCGATATCGCCTCACAGCTTGGCACCTACGATCTCTACTATATCGACCAAAGCTGGGCTGCATCGGTGAGCCGCGATGTGTTCGACCCGCGGGAGCAGTTGAAGGAAAAACCTGAGCTCGCAATGCCGAACTACAATATCGATGACTTTCTGCCGGCGCTCGTCGATGGTATCGCCAAATACGAAGACCGCTGGGTTGGTGTGCCATACGATATCCCGATCTTCATCATGATGTACCGCAAGGACATCTACGAAAAGATGGGCTTCAAGCCACCAGCAACGCTTGATGAATATTATGATCAGGCGAAGGCGATCACTGACGAGATGGGACCGAACATGTACGGTGCCACAGGTCAGATGAAGTCGGGCCACTACAGCCTTGAGTGTGACTGGACAGCCTGGCTGTGGGGTCATGGCGGCTCGATCTTCAACACTGACGGCAAGTTCTCCGGCAATGACGAGCGTGGCCTGGAAGCCATGGACTACTGGACCAAGCTCTGGAAGACCATGCCTCCGGGTGTAACCGGCTGGACCTGGGATGGCCAGGGTCAGTCGGTGGCGCAGGGCGTTGCGGCGACCATGATGAGCTGGGGCGAATTCTTCCCCTACTTCGACGATCCGGATGCGACAAAGGTTTCCGGCCTCATCGAAGCGGTTCGTTGCCCGCAGCCAAAGCATGCACTGCGCACGGTCGAGCAGACCGGCTATGGCGAAATCCCGGGCGTCGGCCATCAGGGTGGTTCGTCTCTTGCCGTTTCACGCAACTCGAAGAACCCGGACCCGGCATGGATCTTCATGCAATGGGCAACCAGCTTCGACACGCAGGTGCTCATCACCGCACTTGGTGGTGGTACGGGCCCGACACGCGAATCTGTCTACGACGATCCGCGGATCAAGGCGAATGCCCGCGTGGGTGCAGGCACCACCCGCCATCTGGACGTGGTGCGCGAGACCATTGCCAAGGACATGGGTTCCGAGCCGGATCTGCCACAATGGGCAGAGCTGTCGAACGACACCATTCCGGTACGCCTCGGCAAATATTTTGCCGGCGAATATGGTTCAGCCAAAGAGGCCATGGACGATATCGCACAGGCTGCCGACAAGGTGGTCGCAGGCTAATTACGACAATGTTGGGCGGCTCCTTTTCGGGCCGCCCTGCGAACATGAAATCCAGGGGAAATATCCCAGGGTAATTTAAAGGAATGCAGTCTTGGCAGACAAACCGCTCATCGCTGTAACCGGGGCAAGTTCGGGCATTGGAGCCGCAACGGCACAGGCATTTTCTGACGCAGGCCATCCCGTGCTGATGATGGCGCGGCGCACCAGCCGCATGGAAGAACTGAACCTGCCAAACTCAGTCGTCGCGACCGTGGACGTACGGGACCGCGACCAGATCAATTCGGCCGTCTCCGAAGCGGAAGCCAAGTACGGCCCCGTCGATATGATGTTTGCAAATGCAGGCATCGCGCGGCTCGCTGATATTGGGCGTCAGCCACCCGAAGAATGGGATGAGATGATCGACATCAACACCAAGGGTGTGATGAACACGGTCCACTCCGTGATGGCAGGCATGATGGAACGCCGCCATGGAACGCTCGTGATGATGAGTTCCATCGCAGGCCGCAAGGTGTACCCGGATCATACGGTCTATTGCGGCACAAAGTTCTTTGTCCACGCGGTGTCGGAATCCTTACGCGAATACCTTTCCGACTATAATGTTCGCGTCATTGTGCTTTCGCCCGGAGTGATTGAGACGGAAGTCCTTTCCGGTGTGCTTGATGAGCAGACGCTGGCAAACTACAAGGAAAACAAGATCGCCATGGGTGGGGGAATTGGGGCCGACATCGTCGCCGATCTGATCCTGAATGCCTATAATTACCCGCAGGAAGCACTGGTGCAGGAAATCTGCATTACACCCACGCGGCAGAAGTTTTAGAGACAGCGAATGGCAACGGTTGAATATCGCAAGATCAGCAAGTCATTTGGCGCGGTCAAAGTTCTTGAAAATCTCGATCTTGCCATTGAAGACGGCGAATTTGCCGTGCTTCTGGGCGCATCCGGCTGCGGGAAGACGACACTTCTGCGCCTGACCGCCGGGCTGGAAACGGTCACCAGCGGTGAAATTGATATCGATGGTCAGGTGGTCAATGAGGTCCACCCCCGCGACCGCAATATTGCGATGGTGTTCCAGAACTACGCGCTTTATCCGACCATGAAAGTGTCGGAAAATATCGGCTTCAGCCTTGAGGTTGCCGGCCTTTCCAAAGGCCAGATCAGGGAAAAGGTTGAAGAAGCGGCCAAAGTACTCAACCTGACCGATTATCTTGACCGTTACCCCAAAGAGCTTTCCGGGGGCCAGCGCCAGCGGGTCGCCATGGGACGCGCGATGGTGCGGCGGGCCAAGGTGTTTTTGTTCGACGAACCGCTTTCCAATCTGGACGCAAAACTGCGCGCGCATATGCGCGTGGAAATTCGCCAGCTGCATGATCGGCTCAAGGCGACGACCATTTATGTCACCCATGATCAGATCGAGGCCATGACCATGGCCGACAAGATCGTCCTCATGCACGGTGGTGAAATCATTCAGGTGGGAACGCCGGACGAGCTCTATGATCTTCCGAACTGCAAATATGTGGCGGAGTTTATTGGCTCTCCAGCCATCAACACGCTGACCGGTAAGATCCAAGCCTCTGATGGTGGCGCGGTGTTCGTTTCAAGCGATATCTCGCTCCTGCTGGCCAGGGATTATGCGGCGCATGATGGCCGCGATGTGATCTTGGGCATCCGACCCACCGATGTGACGATTGATCCCGCCGGTCCAATCCGCGGCACACTTGAGATAGCGGAAAAAACCGGCGCTGACGTGCAATTGCATTTGAGCGTCAATGAGAGCGAGTTTGTCGCCGTCGCGCCACGAAGCGTGAAAGCTTCACCAGGTGAGAAAATTGCGCTCAGCACACCGACAGACAAGCTTCATGTATTCGATGCGGCCACCGAGGCTCGCATAGACACCTAACGAATTGGACCAGTTATGAAATCGAGATGGGACCCGTCCGAAGCGGCGGCAGTCGTCAGCAAATATGTCGCTGATGGCTACAATGAAGATATCGCCATACGCACCTATACGACCCGTATCTTGGGTCAGGATCCGCGTCTGGTGCTGCATGGTGGCGGCAACACGTCGGTCAAGACCAGCGTTGCCGATGCGCTTGGTGCGGAGCATAAAGTCCTGTGCGTCAAGGGATCCGGCTGGGACATGGGCACCATTGAACCGCCGGGCCTGCCCGCCGTTCAGCTTGCGCCGCTCGCCGCCCTTGCCGATCATGAAACCATGACGGACGAGAATCTGGTCGCGTCCCAGCGCCGCATGTTGCTCGATCCCGGCGCTCCGAACCCCTCCATTGAAGCCGTTCTGCACGCGATCATTCCGCATAAGCATGTGGATCACACCCACGCGGATGCGATCATCGCGCTGACCAATCAGCCGAACGGCGAAGATATCATTCGCGAACTGTTTCCCGACACAACCATCATTCCTTATGTGATGCCGGGCTTCGGCCTGGCGCGGCTCTGCCGAACGGTTCTGCAGGAACAGCCCAACTCGAAGCATATGATCCTGATGAACCACGGGATTTTCACCTATCATGATGATCCGCGTCAGGCCTATGACGATATGATCAACATGGTTGCGGCGGCGCAAATGCGTCTGGACGCCGGCAACAGCAAGCCGTTCCCCGGCTCTGACCTGCCGTCCAAAATTGCTGATCGTGCGCAGATCGTCCCCATTTTGAGGGGCGCTCTTGCGAATGAAACCGCAATCGAGGGCCGTCCCGACCGGTGGGTGCTTGATCATCGTACCAGCGATCAGGTGATGCATTTCGTGAATGGCAAGGCGCTCGCCGACTATGCCACAAGGGGCAACGCAGCGCCGGATCATTCCATTCGCATCAAGCGGTTTGGGGCTGTTGTGCCCGCGCCGAATGGCAATGATCTTGATGGATTTGCAGAGGCTGCCACGGCGGTCATTCAGCAGTTCAAGACGGACTATCTCGCCTATTATGAGCGCAACAATGTCCGCTGTGGCGGCGGGTTTGTGGCGCTCGATCCGACGCCCCGCATTCTCTATGTGCCGGGCATTGGACTGTTCGGTGTTGGAAAGTCGGCCAAGGAAGCCGCGATCTGCGCCGACATTGCCGAAGCCACGGTCAATGTGATTACTCAAGCAGAGGGTATTGGCTCTTTCGTTGCCCTTTCCGAAGAGCACTTGTTCGACATTGAGTACTGGTCTCTTGAACAGGCCAAACTTGCCAAGGCGGTTGAAAAACCGCTCTCCCGGCAGGTGGCGATTGTCACGGGCGCTGCGAGCGGTCTGGGGCTGGAAACAGCGCGCATGCTTGCAGAAACCGGTGCCGCTGTTGCACTGTTCGACATCAACGAGGAAGCGGTCAAAGAAGCGGCAAGCTCAATTGGTGGCCTGCCGGTTGTCTGTGATGTAACAAGCACCGAGTCTGTTGCCGGTGCCGTGAATACGGTTGTCGAAGCGTTCGGTGGGATCGATATTCTGATCTCCAATGCGGGTGCGGCATTTCAGGGCAGCCTGCTCAGCGTTGATGATGCGGTCTTTGAGAAGGCCTTTGCGCTCAATTTCTGGGGCCATCACTACATGGCCCGCGCCTGCGTTGACGTGATGGAAAAACAGGGCACCGGTGGTGCGCTTGTCTTCAATGTCTCCAAGCAGGCGCTGAACCCAGGGCCGGATTTCGGACCCTATGGCACGTCCAAGGCAGCGCTCATGGCGCTCATGCGTCAGTACGCGATTGAACATGGCGCATCTGGCATCACGTCCAATGCGGTGAATGCCGACCGTATCCGCACCAACCTCCTCACCGATGATTTTGTTGCCGAACGCTCCAAAGCGCGCGGCATCACGCCGGAGGAATATATGCGCGGCAACCTCGTCAAGCGCGAGGTCACCGCTCGCGACGTGGCAGAGGCCTTCCTGCATCTGGCGCAAGCGCGCAAGACAAGTGGTGCGGTGGTCACGGTTGATGGCGGCAACGTCGCCGCCATGGTGCGGTGACGGGCTTGGCGTTGAGGTCGGTCAAACTTAAGGAAGAGCGAAAGCCAACACATTCTCCTTCGTCATCCTGACGAAGGTCAGGATCCAGGTGCGCCGCAACTGGGGAGGAGATTGTTGCGTTTCATCAACACAGCAAACACCAATGCGCAACACACACATCGCTCATTGGTCTGACTCTCTTGGATCCCGGGCCAAGCCCGGGATGACGGAGGAAATTACTACTCCGCCAACCGGCTGTTGGGGCAACATTCGAGATTGAACGCGTGCTGGCGGGCGAGCAGTTCCTGCCAGGCGCTGTAGTTCGCCGGATCAGGCTCGTACGCGCTGCCCATGCCGGACATGCCTTCGGATGCTGATTCAAAATCAGGATACCAGCCGCAGCCAACCGCCGCAGTCATACCGGCACCAAGCGCAGAGGCTTCGAGCGACCGGCTGATCTTCATTGGCAAACCCGTTGCATCGGCAATCATCGACCGCCAGAGCGCGGAGTTGGCACCACCACCCACGGCGATGATTTCACTCACCACGACCCCATTGTCGCGCATTTCCTGCACGGTTCGGGCAACCTCGCCGGTGAGCGCTTCCATTGCCGACCGGTAAAGATGCGCGCGGCCATGATTTGGTGCAAACCCCTTGAACGCGGCCCGCACACCCATATCCCAATGGGGGTTCATGCAGCCCGACAGATAGGGGGACGCCAAAACGCCCTCGCTGCCAACGGGGAGATTGGCCGCCGCCGCCTGCAACGCTGCGTGGGTCGCGCCATCGGCGGCTTGGCCCGCATAGTTTTCAGCCACCCAGTCGAGGTAAAAAGTCCCTGCGCGCAGTACGCCTTCCAGAAAATAACCTTCGCCGGTCGGGGAGGTCATGGTGCGCCAGCCATAGCCAATGTGAGGGTCCGCCGACCACACGCCGGTGATGAGCGCCGTGCCAAGATTAAGATAGACTCGCCCCGGCTGCATGGCGTTCACGCCCAGTCCGGCGCATTGGCCATCACCGCCAGCGGCAATAACAGGTGTACCTTCCATAAGGCTGGTTTCTGCGGCAGCGCTGGCAGAAACTGTTCCCACGGAACTGCCGGGGCTGACCACCGGCGGCAACTGTTCCGGGTTAAGGTCCAATGCCGCGAGGATGTCCGGCGACCATTGTTTTTGTTCGATGTCGAAGAGGCCAAACGGATCGGCGCTGGTCCAGCTGGCGGTGGCTGTGCCGGCGAGCATCCGGCACAGAAAACCGTTCACATCCACGATAGCGCTGGAGTTTCGCAACACGTCCGGCTGATGCTTGTTCAACCAGGCGAGACGGTAGAGCACCGGGGTCACGTCCTTCGGCTTCCCGGAAATGGCGTGCAGGCGAGCTTCGCCAAAACTTTCGTTGAATGGGTCAACCTCGTTCACAGCGCGCTCGTCGAGCCACACAATGCCCGGTGAAACCGACTTGCCATTCTCATCGATGAAGCCGACAGTTTCACGCTGATTGGAAACAGCAATCGCCTGGCAATTTTTCGGATCAACCTCGCGAAACAGGTCTTTGAGCGAAGAACAGGCAGCGGCCCACCAGTCCTCTGGAAGCTGCTCAAATCGCCCCTCATGGGGCGAGTTCATCGGAATGTCCGCGCGGCCTTCCGCGATCAGTTCGCCGGACTTGCTCCATGCAATTGCCTTGGTTGATTGCGTGGAACTGTCGAGCCCGATGACATAGTCCATTGCGTTTCTCCTCCTTCAGTCGCGCTTTCTGACGACAATTCCAATCGCGGGCCCAATCGCTAGCAGCAGGCCGATTTTACACCATCAGTTTCCGGGCCGTTGCATGATCCGTAACAAGGTGTGTGACGGTGTTGGCGCGCAGTGCTGCCGATATCGCCTCAATCTTGCCTTCTCCTCCGGCAACCGCCAGCCGAACATCAATGGTTTTCGCAATATCCATGGCAATCGACACGGTCCGCCCTCTCAATGGCCCGTCAATCTCCTCACCATCGCGATCAAAAAACCGCCCGAAAACAAGCCCAACCGCGCCTAGTTCAAGGTATCTGTCACGCATGGCGTCGTCCAGAAACGGGGCAGAAATAAATCGGGTTCTAGGGGAGAGTTCTCCAATGCCGAACACCAGCATGTCGGCCGTGCTGATCAGTTCGAATTGGCCCGCGAGGGCGGGCTCTTTTAAGAATCGTTGCGTGAGTTCAGGATCCGACAGATAGGCTGGCGCAAAAAGGTTCACGCAACGGCAACCAAACCTGTCTGCGATTGTGGCGGCGCACGCTTCCGGGGAGGTATCGAGGCCATCAATTGAACTGCCGGAAATCTGCACCACGGTCAGATCCGGTCGGTGCTTGCTTTGCATGGCATTGCCCAAGGCGGACAGCGTGCGCCCGGCGGCCACTCCGATTGTGTCTCCTTCTCCGGCAAGGTTTGCCAATACCCCTGCGCCCGCGCGACCAATCATCATGCGAAGCGCATCTGCGCCCTCGTCGGAGGGCACAATATGAGCGGCGGCGAGCCCAAATCGATCCGCCAGCTCCCGGCCCAACTGGATGTCGCTCAAAATCGCATCATCCAGCGAGATTTTCACAATGCCCGAGCTGAGAGCGTCGCTGAGATAGTTTGCGACCGTTTGCCGACTAACGCCGAGCGTCGCTGCCACCTCCTGCTGTGTCTGTCCGCACGCATGATAGAGCCATGCCGTCCAGCGCAAAATGTCGCCGCCAAATTCGGCTGGTATGGGCTTTGCCATTGTCGAGAACGTTCTCCTGTCAATTGCCGCAGATTATAGGGCAACACCTCAAACTTGACAAATTCAAAGACTGGATAGCATATGTAAAAGTCATTCTCACAAGGTGATTTCTCATGCTGACTTCCGGCTCGGCGCCCTATGCCTGGACTGAACTGATCGACGATATTTGCGAGGGCAATTGGATCAGCCCGCTCAACGGAAAACAGTTTCCGGCGGCAAGCTATGATTCAATTGTTTTCGACGAGAGCCTGAAAGGACGTGAGGCAAAGCTCGTTTCCGATCTCCGGTTCGAACCGCCTTTCGTGGTTGTCAGTGACACCAACACCCATGCCGCGCTTGGTGAGCGCGTGGCCCGTGCCCTTGGTTCACTCGGTCCTGTGACCGAAGTCATCCTTGATCATCCCCATGCGGATATGAAAACGGCCCGTGAGCTGGCGGAAAAGCTCAAAGGGTTTCCCCAAGCGATCGCTGTGGGTTCCGGCACGGTCAACGACCTGACGAAGTTTGTGACAGCGCAGGATAACCGGCGCTACTGCGTCTTCGCGACCGCCGGTTCGATGAACGGCTACACATCATCCACCGCCTCAATGACACTCGACAGCGGCTTGAAGGTCTCGCTGCCTGCGCAAAATCCGGCGGGCTTTTTCGTTGATCTTGATGTCTGCTCCAGTGCACCGGCCTATCTCAATGCGGCCGGCTTTGGCGACTGCGTCTGCCGGTCAGTCGCGCAGATTGACTGGTGGATGTCTCATCGCATGATTGGCTCGGTCTACTATCACGAACCTTATATCATTGAAATTCCTGATGAAATTCGACTGATGGAACATGCCGAAGGGATCGCGCGTGGCGATCTTGAATCCGTCGGTTACCTGTTTCGCGTCCTGACCCTGTGCGGTCTGGGCATTGGCTTTACCGGCATTTCCAACCACGGCTCCATGGGCGAGCATCAGATCTCCCACTATATCGACTGCTTTGCCGGCGACCGGCATCCCGGCACGCTGCATGGTCAGCAGGTGGGCGTTGCGACCCTTTCCATGGCCCGCATTCAGTCGAGCTTTCTGAGCAGCGAAACACCGCCGGAAGTCGCACCAACCAGGATCGATTTCGACAGCATGGTAGAACGCATGGGTGAGGAAGTCGCCGCCCAGTGCCTTGAAGAATACAAGAAGAAGGCGCTCGACACGGAGGGTGCGGACGCCTTTAACAAAAAGCTGGCTGCCATGTGGCCGCAACTGCGCCAGGAATGCCTCGACATGTCCGTGCCGGTGGAACGCATTCGCGAGCGTCTCAGCCTTGCGGGCGCGCCGATGTCGGCTGGCGATCTTGGCCTATCGGTCGAGTTTTACCGAGAGGCGGTTCGCCATGCCCACGAAATGCGCAATCGCTTTTCCTTCGCCGATATTGCCTGTGATGCCGGAACGCTCGACGCCATTGCCCAGGGCGAGTTCTGATTGATGCGTCCGATCTCGAAAATGTCCGCCGAAACGGCCGCGCAAATTGATGTGGTGCTGGCCGATATCGACGACACCATCACGACCGATGGCCGATTAATGGCGGACGCCTACAAAGCACTGGAAGATTTGCACAATTGCGGCATCAAGGTCGCGCCTGTCACCGGCAGACCCGCTGGCTGGTGCGATATGATTGCCCGCTTCTGGCCGGTGGATGGTGTGGTGGGTGAGAACGGCGCGTTTTACTACGCCTATGATGCTGCCAGCCAAACCATGTGGCGCAAATACCATCCCTCGCTTGAGCCGCACCTGAAAAACCCGGCGCGCTTTGACCGGATCAATGAACGGGTTCGCTCAGAAGTGCCTGGTGCCGCCATTTCGGCAGACCAGCCCTTTCGGGTGGCCGATTTGGCCATCGATTTCTGCGAGGACGTTCCACCGCTTGCCGACGATGAGATTGCGCGCATCAAGGCGATTTTTGAAGAGGAGGGCGCGATTGCCAAAGTCTCTTCCATCCATGTGAATGGCTGGTTTGGTGACTATGACAAGCTGACCATGGCCCGCACCTTTTGTGCTGATGTGCTGTCCATGGACATCGAAACGAAAAATGAGCGCATTGTGTTCGTGGGTGACAGCCCCAATGATGCGCCAATGTTCGGCTATTTCCGCAATGCCTGCGGCGTGGCGAATGTGGCAGATTTCAAGGGCAGGATTGACGCCGAACCGGCCTGGATTGCATCGCATCGTGGTGGTGCGGGGTTCGTCGAAATCGCCGAACGGTTGATTGCAGCTCGAAATTAGGCACCTTCCGCGACCAACTCCCCGCGCGATTGATCAATAGGCGTTGTCAAAGGCTGGGCGCGACGCCACGGTTTTGATGATGATCGCGAAGTCTTTCATCAGGCTCCAGTTCCGGATGTAGTGAAGATCACTCGTCAATCGCTGCTCAAGAGCTTGAGCGGATTTCACCGCTCCCCGGTGACCGGAAATCTGGGCAAGCCCGGTAATGCCTGGCTTTACAAGGTGGCGAAGCCGGTAGTGATCTGCCAAAGGCTCCAGCTCCCGGTCGAGCGCAACAGGGTGTGGCCGCGGCCCGACAAGCGACATGTCGCCCGTGATCACGTTCAAAAGCTGTGGCAACTCATCCAGATTGTTGGATCGCATCCAGCGCCCAAGTCGCGTGACCCTTGGATCATCACGGCCATTGGTCTGGTGAAACTCGGTTTGGGCCGGATCATGCCGCATGGTTCTGAATTTCCAGATCAGAAACTCTTGACCGTTGAGGCCGGAGCGGCGCTGCCTGAAGAACACAGGGCCAGCGTCCTGCCCCTTTGTTGCGAGCGCCAGAAACAACAGCAGTGGCGAAAGCAGAACAAGGCCAATCCCGGCGCCTGCGATGTCGATGACACGTTTTGCCCGCGAGTGCCGGCATCGCTCAGCGCTCAGCCCGAGGCTGTTGGCAACCAGACCGGATTTTGCCGTTGCCTCCTCAACAACCGACATTGCCAGCCTGTTTACAAATATTAACGCGCTTACCCTGCCGCATTAATCATTAACCCAGAAGTTTAATTATCCGAACAACTTGATGTTGGCTGTTAGCTATCAATTTAATATTTTGAATTCGACCGAAATCAAAAGAGTTCTCCAGCCTAGGTTAATTGAATTGGTTAATTCTGCATCCGGACTGGCGAGTGTTATTGTTCCAATTTACAATGCGGAACACTATCTTGCTGAAACAATCCAGTCAGCACTCGATCAGACATACGCCAATTTCGAGCTCATACTCGTGGATGATGGTTCGACCGATGGCTCGGCCAAGATCTGCCAATCCTTCAGCGATCCGCGTATCCACTATCTGCGACAGGAGAACCGCGGCGTGTCAGTCGCGCGCAATACCGGGCTTCGCGTTGCCCGGGGCGCGTTCGTTGCGTTTCTTGATTCAGACGATCTGTGGCATCGGGAAAAGATCGAAGCCCATGTGGCGCATCTGCAACGCAATCCCGATGTTGGGGTGAGCTATGCCAATTGCCGGTTCATTGATGCCAATGGCAATCAGCTCAACCGGGTCTTTCGTCCCAAGCAAAGCAACATTCGCGTTGCTGACGTCTATTGCCGCAATCCAATTGCCGGCGGTTCGTCGGCCTTTTTTCGACGGACGATCTTTGATGACATTGTCGAACCGCGCTCGGGCGACGGGCTGACCCAATGGTTTGACCCCGAGGCTTCCGCGCCCGGCACGTCCTTTGGGGAGGATCATCAGTGCTGGCTGCGAATGGCCATACACAGCCGGTACCGGTTTGAAGGGGTCGACAGGATCCTGACAGACTATCGTCTGCACGAGGCGGGATTGTCGGCCAAGGTTGGCTCGATGGCTCAGGGTTGGCAGGCGATTGATGCCTATGTGCGCTCTGTTCGTCCGGACATCCATCGCAGATATTCAACAGCCGCCAATGCCTACCAGATGCGCTACTTCGCGCGGCGCTTGGTGGCGCAGGGCGATGGGCAGCAGGCACTGTCGTACATGGCGAAATCGCTTCGCCACTCCCTTGTGCCAATGGCTCAGGAACCCACAAAAACGCTTTCAACACTATTTGCAGCAATCGCATTGTTGATCGCACCCGGCACCGTGGCGCGGATCATGAAGATGCCGGCACAAGCACAAAGGAAACCAGGATGAGTGTTACTCTGGTAACAGGATCAGGCGGTCTGATCGGAGCGGAAGCCGTATTGCATTTTGCCGAGTCCGGCATGGACGTGCACGGCATCGACAATGATATGCGCTCGTATTTTTTCGGGGAAGCCGCCTCAACGTCATGGCGCATTGCGGATCTGCAGGCGCGTTGTCCAACCTATCATCATCACACGCTGGACATTCGCAATGCGGACGGGATCGAGCGGCTGATAAAGAAGCTTGGAAAAAACCTTACATCGGTGATCCACGCTGCCGCGCAACCCAGTCACGACTGGGCGGCCCGCGAACCGCACACGGATTTCACGGTCAATGCGGTGGGAACGCTGAACCTGCTCGAAGCGGTTCGCAAACACGCGCCCGATGCGGCATTCGTCTTCCTGTCGACCAACAAGGTCTATGGCGACCGGCCCAACGAACTGCCGCTGGTTGAGACCGAAACGCGGTGGGAAATCGACAAAAACCATCCCTATTTCGAGCACGGCATCGATGAAACCATGAGCATTGATGGCTGCATGCACAGCGTGTTTGGTGCGTCGAAAGCCTCGGCTGATTTGATGGTTCAGGAATATGGCCGCTACTTCGGGCTGAAAACGGCATGCTTTCGCGGTGGCTGCCTGACCGGATCAGGCCATTCCGGCGCCGAACTGCACGGCTTTCTGGCCTATCTGATGCAGTGCACGCTGACCGGCAAACCCTACACGGTGTTTGGCTACAAGGCGAAACAGGTGCGCGACAACATCCATTCCAGCGATCTGGTACGCACACTTTGGGAGTTCACGCAAAACCCGCTTCCCGGTTCGGTGTTCAACATCGGTGGCGGGCGATTCTCCTCCTGCTCCATGCTTGAAGCCATCGCCCTTTGCGAAGAGGTGTCAGGCCGCAAGCTCAACTGGTCCTACAGCGACGAAAACCGGGCGGGCGATCACATCTGGTGGATCAGTGACATTCGAAAGTTCCAGAAAGCCTATCCCGGCTACGAACTCAAATACGATATCAAAGCCATCGTTGAAGACCTCTACGACAATGGTGCCGATCGCTGGCGGGCGCTCGCAGGATGATTGATCTGGGACGATATTCCGTCTGCGGCATCGACATCGACGCGGTGGACTATGACGCAGCCGTTGCCAGAATTCTCGATCACGCCCGAACAAAACGTGCTCTGTCGGTTTCCGCACTCGCCGTGCACGGCGTGATGACCGGGGTGCTTGATCCCGAACATCTGCATCGCCTCAACCAGCTTGATCTGGTTGTGCCGGATGGGCAACCGGTGCGATGGGCGCTCAATCTGTTGCACAAACAAAACCTCACGCAGCGGGTCTACGGACCGGAACTAACGCTGAGGGTTTGCGCGGCGGCAGAACAACAGGGCGTGCCGGTCTATTTCCATGGCAGCCAGGACAGGGTTTTAGAGAAACTGACGCAAAATCTGCGTGAGCGGTTTCCGGCCCTGAAGATTGCTGGCGCAACGCCATCCCGCTTCCGGCAGCTTTCCGATGCTGAAAACATGGAGATGATCGAAAAGATCTCTGCCAGTGGTGCGGGCATTGCCTTTGTGGGTCTGGGTTGTCCCCGGCAGGAAGTGTTCGCCTTCGAAAATGCACGTGATCTTTCCATGCCTTTGCTGGCGGTTGGGGCAGCGTTCGATTTTCACGCCGGACTGCTCAGTCAGGCACCAGCCTGGATGCAGGATCGCGGCCTTGAATGGTTCTATCGCCTGTGCATGGAACCGGGACGGCTGTGGCGACGCTATGCCTATCTCAACCCGCTATTTTGTCTGGAAGTTGCAAAACAATATACCGGGATCAATCGCAAACAGGCGCCGGTCAGTGAGCCCCCCGTCCTGCGCTATGGTTAGAATCTGCGGGTGAGCGCCTCTTCGCAAAAATCACCCGAATATCACGCGTTTCATTTTGCCGAAGTCGAGCGCGAGGCTGAAAATCTGCTTGGCGACCATGGTGGGACCGGCCAGCGGTGACACAGGCAGCGCCAGACCTGCGACTGCGATTTTCACAAGGCTTGTGCCAATCAGATAGGTTTTCACGCGCAGCCGCTGATGGTCACAGCGAAACTGCACATCGGCATAGACGTAGCCACGCCGAAACAGCGACTTCACGATGTTCTTGAACTGGTGCTGCTGCGGTCGGACATTCTCCATCACCGCAGGGTGCGAGACCGCGCGCATATCCGCACCTGCCTTTGCACACTGATTGAAGAAGAAGAGATCCTCTCCCTGCAGCCGGTAGCGGGTGTCGAATTCGAGATTGTTTTTGTGAACGAACGCCATCCGAATGGCGGAGTTCCCGGTCCGACCCACCACAGTTTCAGCCTTCAGCGACGTTCTGATTTCACCCGGAAAAAGCGGGTTCAGCTTGGTCACCCAGTCCGGCGCAGATGGCTGGTACACCGGTTGGACCGGCGCAAAAAGGCAGTCGGCGCCAGTCTCCTCCATTTGCTGCGCCATATCCGCAATCCAGGTTTCACCTGCGATCTCATCATCATCGATGAAGAGGAGAAAATCTCCCTTTGCTGCGGAAAGACAGGCGTTGCGGGCAACCGCAATGTTCTGCGCACAAACCTCCAGCATCTTCACCGGAAACGGCAGGCTGACTTCGGCCACCAGTTCCCGTGCCGAGAGGGTGGGGCCGTCATCGGCAATTAGCAATTCCACATCCAGACTGTGAGGATATTTTTGCGCCGCAAGCGAGCGCAGCACATCTTTCAGGCTGGGCCTTGCGAGTGTGGGGATGGCGATCGACACGCTCTTCATCGATCGATCCTCACCTGTATCAGCGGCAATGGCTGCGCTTCTTCCTTCTGCGTAAATATGATGTGAAGCCAGATGATCTGAAAAAGCACAAACACCGTGTGCGCACCGTAGAAAAACGATGTCTCCAGAAGATTGTAAAAAATGAAAAACAGGAGCAGCGACGCGCAGGCCATGCTTTTTGCAATATGCCGCTGCGCGATGCGCCCACAGGCCTGAAGGCCGATCCACAGGACCGGCACAAATAGAAACAGCGCAATCAGCCCGCCGTTCAAAAGAATGTCGATATAGCCATTGTGCCCATGGGTGGTGGTGGCGACAAAGCCCAGTCCCATTTCGCGGCTGGGGGAACTGGCACCAATGTCCCAGAACGAACGGAAACCGTAACCCATGAAGGGCTGATCGCTGATGTAGCGCAGAGCATAATTCCAGATATCGGTGCGCCCGGTGAAGGTTGCGTCCCCCGTCACCAATTGAGCGATATCCCAGCCATCGATGTTTACGGTCGCATCCAGAATGACAATGATCAGCGCGGCCACCAGCACCAGCAGGATCGGGAACAGTGCAACTGAAAGATAGACCAGCCGGTTCAGCAGGATCGCAGCAGCCCCCAGTGCCAGAGAAAGTGGCAGCAAACCGGCAGATGTTTTGGACTGGCTGAGAACCAGCAGAACCAGGCAGACGGGTATGAGGGCGAAACAGGCCCAGCGGGTCACACGACCCGCATCGGGAAATTTCAAGGCCGCAATCAGCAGCGTCAGCGTGGCAAAGGCACCCAGATTGTTCTTGTGCTCATAAATGCCCTCATAGCCGAGTGGTCCTGGAACCTGCGTCAGCACGCTTGCCAGATTGACAATGGCAGTTACCACCATCACCCAGAAGACGGCGTCAAGAATGCGCTTTCTGTCATCGGCGGTCATGAAAGCGAACCACAGGGTCGCGGCGATAATGATCTGCAGGATTAGACGGTTTGCCGAAATCGATGGCTCAATTGCCCAGACGACACTGAGCCCCGCCCACAAAAAGCCAATCACCCAAAACGAGATTTGCCGAAGCCTCAGATTGGCCTTTTGCGGACTGGTGAGCGCAAACAAAAGTACCACTAAAACCAGCAGCGGCGGGAACCAGACCTTGTGCAAAAGGTACGACGTATGATCCGCACCCGAGCTGATGATCGACACGCGCTTTGCCAATTGTTCGGCATAGAGCAGCGGCCAGATCAGCAGCGGATCAAGCAACACCAAGGCAGGCACGAACGAAGCCGCACGGGAGGCCAGCCTGGCCACCGCCGTTTGATGTGTCACAGGAAAAGCTGGGACTGCGCGATCAAGCATGAAGATCACCCGCAGCTTGCGTGGTTCGCACAAAGTCGCGCCGGATGGCTGCAATCAGACCCGCGATCATGACCACCTCGCCCACCATCAAGGCAACAATGGCCCAGGTGAGATCGACGTCGAAAAACAGCGATGCCATCAGAAGGCTCGAAGCCAGAACGGAGGCCGCCGCGCAGGCCGTCAGATCACGATAGCGGTGGGTTGCCTGCAAATAGACGCTGAAGCAAAGCGACGGCAGATTGATGATTGCAAACAGGCTCCACAGCATAAGGAGATTTTCAAACGCCGGAGCCTGAATGGCTGAAAGATAAAGCCGGATGTGCGGCAGGGCCAGCCACAGCGCAATCAGATAGACGATGCCAAACATCATCAGCACCGATGTGCCGGTGATGATCGTCCGCATGGCAGACTGATGATCCCGCGCGTGAATATGATGCGCGATGGTTGGCCGGATGGCGCGAATCCAGGCGAACGCGATCATGGAGATCGGATTCACAAGTACCCGGCCGGCCTGCACAAGGCCCAGCGCAGCACTTCCCTTCGCCAGTTGAAGAATGAAAACGTGAAGGCGCAACTGCCCTTCGGTCAGGGCGGCGCCTAGCAAGGCCCAGCGGCTCTTCTTCCAATATCCCTGATAGCGCAGAATGCTGCGTCGGATGCGTTGTGGATCCCGAAAGAAGGGCGGGGAAAACATCAGCGCGGCCACTGCATTGCCGATGCTCAATCCAACCAACACCGCAGTTTGTGGCTCCAGCCATTGCCAAAGTGCCGCCACCGAAATGACGGCGCCCGCCATCGCAGAACAATCCACTTCCAGCAGCTTACGTGGCTGCTGGCGAGTCAGGCACACGGCACGGGCAAGTTCGCGCCACGACGAAGTCACCGCGAGAAAGAACGCGCTGAAACACAGGACCCAGGAGAGGCCGAACGCGCGGGCAAGCAGCGCAACCAGCAATGCCGCGCTGCCAACCACAGCCAGATCGACGGTCGACAGCATGCGAAGGGTTGCCATCTGGCGCCGGGTGCTGCGCCCAGGCAGGAGCACATTCACCGGCACCAGCACCAGCGCGTTTTGTGCACCAAATGCCAGCAGGGTGAGCGAGTAGATGAGGATGAACTGACCATAAGCGCCCGGATCGGCCGCGCTTATTAAAAGCAGATTCAATCCGAACATGGTTCCGCTGACCACGATCTGATCGAATACCGATGTCAGGACGTTTCGATTCACGGGTTATTCCCCGGTGTTTTCACCCCTTGCTTGTTAACATATCGAATTCACGTAATATTTATTGCATATTATTAACGTTAACACTGCAATATTACATCCAATTTAATTCAATTTTTACGAATTAATATTTACCATTTCTGTTATCTATAACTGTTTATTTATAGTATAGGTGTTGGCTTGCGGATTAACGATTGATTAACATTACCTCTGCCGGAGCTGCGTCGCAGCCCGAATCCGAAG
>JBCCGR010000001.1:0-283283 GCA_039029195.1 Pseudomonadota bacterium | reverse complement strand
TGCCTCCCGGATCGGGCTGGAACCAACGTCATAACTCTTGCGGAGTTCCTCGATCTTCAACTTGCGGCCTGGTGCCAGCGTGCCGGAAATGATGTCCTTGCGCAGCTTCGCATAGGCGCGGCTGGTCATGGACTGGGCAGTTTCGATCTCTTCCGTTGACACGACTGGCACAGGTTTCAGCGTTTACTTCATGGGAAGTTGTAGCGTGGCAAGATCGGTGCCGACAATTGTATTCCCGGTGAAACCGCCCTTTTCAACAGCCGCCTTGTAGGCGGCCTCATCGAGCGGGCCACCGGGAATGGGGTAGGGACCCTGTTTCTTTGCGCCCATTGGCGGAATGAGGTGGGTGAGCATGAGGTGTTTTGCACCCGCCCGTTTGGCCATTGAGCCCAGATCCGTTGCGGTTGACTGACGGAAGTAAATCGGTGGTGGGAAGCCGCTATCCTTGTCCGGACCCATGACCGGATGGATCGTCGAGTGGACGATCACATCAACGCCCAGTGCCAAAGTTTCGACCTGTGCGGACGTGGAGGCATTTCGCGGCGGCTTTGGTTTGTCGTTTCCTGCGTCACCTCCAATCACCACGCTCCCCGCTGGTGTGTCGACCCGATAAGAGGCATGGCCAGGAATGTGCCGGGACGTGACCGCGCTGACGCTGACATCGCCGGAGGACCAGACCTTCACAGGTGCTTTCGTCGGCGGGAAGGTGATGACGTTGATCAGGTCCTTTGGGCCGCCGGGCAGACGCTTCGGATTTTCAGCCAGACGTTGCGCCATTTCACCGGAGTTAATCATGGCATCGCCAATGTGCATGGCGAAGTTGCGCCCGCTCAGCATATGTCCTCGTGGGGACTTGGCGTCCTCACTGACAACAAAATCGATTTTTGGTCCCTTGGAATTGAAGTGCCAACGCAACTGCATCATGTCTGTCAGGCCCTCCGTATGGTCGGAGTGCATATGAGTGAGAAAGACCGCATTGAGCTTGCCGACCGGAACGCGTAGCTGTGACAAGCGCTGGGTGGTTCCGCGCCCAGCATCGAACTGAAGCTTGATTGCCCCGCATCCATTTGTTTCATCGCCATATTGCACCAGCGTTCCAGCACCTGCCTGGCCCATGAAGACCGGCGGTCCGCCCTGGGTGCCTGTGAGGGAGACCTTCATGCAGGGGGCAGACATTGCTGTTGTCGTTGCTACAAAGAAACCTGCGATCGCGAGCGCGCCCGTTGCGTCTCGTCTGGATACGAAACCCGCCATCTCATCCTCCCGTCTGTTGGTGCCCGGTTTTCCGGGTCCGAGTGCAAATTTTATAGATATTTTTCGTCATTTGCAAAATATATCGTTTTTATTTGATGCGCTTGTCGCTACAAATGACAAGAATTCTTGGGGGCGAACAGGAGAGAGACATGAGGCTGGTGACGTTTGAGGGAGATGGTGGCACCCGACTTGGCGTTCAGAGGGACGGGAAGGTCATTGATCTGACATTGGCCGACGCGAACGCGCCGCGGTCTGTCGGTGAAGCGATCCGACAAGGACGGATGGGTGATCTGGATACTCTTGCTGACAGCGCGCCCGATGCGGCCCGACTGGATTATGACAGTCTGACATTCGCCTTACCCGTGGCAGACCCGGCTAAGATTTTTTGTCTCGGCCTCAACTATATGGATCATGTGTCGGAAGGTCCGTTCAAGAAGCAGGACTTCCCGGCGATTTTTGTGCGCAGCGCCACTTCCATGGTGGCGCATGGGCAGCCGGTCATTCGTCCGAAGAAATCAGTTACGCTCGATTATGAAGCAGAGTTAGCGCTGGTCATTGGCAAGCGGTCACGCCATCTGACGGCGGAAAACGCCCTTTCAGCCGTCGCCGGTTACACCTGCTGCAATGATGGTTCCGTGCGAGAGTATCAGCGCCACACGATCCAGTGGACCATGGGCAAGAACTTTGATCAGACCGGGCCGATGGGGCCGGTATTTGTGACACCAGACGAACTTCCGGCCGGTGCGAAAGGGCTTGATATCTCGTGTCGACTGAACGGAGAAACGGTCCAGTCGAGCAACACGGAGATGATGATTTTTCCGGTGGTTGAAACGCTGGTTTACATCACCGAGGGCGTGACGCTGGAACCGGGGGACATTGTGCTCATGGGCACACCGTCAGGTGTTGGCCACGCCCGCAAGCCTCCGCTCTGGATGAAGGACGGAGACGTTGTCGAAGTGGAGATCGAGGGGATCGGCACGTTGCGCAATCCCGTTCGGGACGAGTGACCTGACACCGTCGCCAAGTTCACCAATGCCCGATTTGCGTCAGTCCAGATCGAATATCTCGCTCAGGAACGATTTCCGCTTTTTGTAGTAGGGCTTGCGATCGTAGCGACGATCATCATCATAGTCGCGTCGGTAGTCGCCGCGATGATCACCCTTATATTTCTTGTGCGGCTTGTATTCACGTTCGCGATAGACACTGTCTCTGTCACCCCGGTGCTGGCTGCCCGCGGAACCGGAGCGCTCGATGATCTTGTCCAACTCGCCACGGTCCAGCCAGATACCGCGGCACTTGGGGCAGTAGTCGATCTCGATTCCCTGCCGGTCCGACATCTTCAGTTCCGCACCATCAATTGGACATCTCATTCAGGCGTCTCCTTCGCTCGCTGCAAATTGTGAGGAAATTGTCTTGAAACGAGATTTGGTCAGTGTCGGGCAATTTTTCAAGATTGGCGCGTGGTCTGAACACTCGAAAAGCAAGACCAGCTTTCAAAGCATACCGCTGCGCTTCCCGCATAAAAGTGATGCGGAAAAGTCTGTTTACGTTCAAAAGTGCGTTGATGTAACAATCATGCCATATTGAATTTGTCTGGTCGTCACTGCTTCGCGGGCATGGCCGGGCAATCGAGTGTTCGGACAGGGGCTGCGAGACGCGATTTGAAACCAAAGGTCTCTTCCATGTTGAACCCCACCGCCCTGATTGCCGAACATCTTGGTCGGGAACTGGCGGACACCTATCGGCATTATTACGGCGGGCTGAGGCCGGAATTTGCCGACTATCTGGGTGCCGGGTCGTCACTTGCGCTGGACAGGCTTGGAAACTCCAATGCGCTTTATCACGACGTGGAACACACGGTGATGGTGACACTGTGCGGTCAGCAAATCCTCAAGGGACGCCTTTTGAAGGAGGCCCTGCAACCGGAAGACTGGCTGCATTTTACCATCGCCACGCTGGTGCACGACATCGGCTATGTGCGTGGTGTGTGCAGCGGCGATACGGAAATGGAGTTCGTCATCAATGAAGATGGCGATACGGTGACGCCCCCGCGCGGCGCATCTGATGCTTATCTCACCAAATGGCACGTGGATCGCGGCAAAATCTACGTGCGTGAACGCTTTGGCCCGTCCGATCTGGTGGATGAAGAGCGCATCTGTGAGATGGTGGAAATGACGCGCTTTCCCATACCGGACACCGATCTCCACCGATCTGTTGATAGCGAAGGAGCCCTGGTGCGGGCAGCGGACCTGGTCGGGCAAATGGGCGATCCGTTTTATCACCGTCGCAGCAATGGTCTGTTTGCCGAGTTCGTTGAGATCGGAACAGCAGAGGAGCTAGGGTACCAAACGCCTGCGGATCTGACCGAACATTATCCCGATTTTTTCTGGGAGAATGTGGAGCCCTATATCGGGCCAGCACTAGAGTTTTTGAAACTCACCTCAGACGGAAAGAAGTGGATTTCCAATCTCTATGCCAACCTGTTTCAGGTTGAGCATGGCACCCATCACTTCGGACCGTTTCCAGGGAAGAAATAGAAAATCTCCGAACCCATTCCGCCACTACGTCATTCCGGCCTTTACGGCCGGAATCCACAAAAACCCCGCTAAATCAATGGATTCCGCCCCTGAAGGGCGGAATGACGGTGGATGAGGCGAAAGTTCAATTCAATCACCACTGGTATGAAGTAATCGCATCTGGATCCTGACCTTCGTCAGGATGACGGGAGACAAAGGATAATTCGATCGGCAATCAAAACAGCCTCACCCCTACGATTGCGCTACTTCAGGAACGCAAATTCGGCGCGGGCGGTGGTTTGCAACTGGTTTTTGCGGGACCAGATCTGGCTGGCGATCCGCGCCGATGTGATGGCGCAGTTGCCCTCTCTTCGGCGCAAAAAATCGCATTCCTTGGCAATCTTGTTGTAGTAGCGCCTGCGCAGGTTCAATAGATCCCGCCCTCTGAAACTGGAAGAGCGGGTGTCTTTCATGCTTTTGCTCTCAGCTTCGCGAAACTCCAGTTCATCCTTCTCGCTCACCGTGCCAAATGGCGCCTTTTGAAAATAGTTGAGCCGAAGATGGACGAAATAGACACCACTGCGGTTGCTGCTGGTACTGCTGCGAGCTACCACGCATTTCTGTGCAAGGTTTTCCTCAATCAGTGCACATTCGCGCTTGCCAATCGGCGTTGATCGAGCACTGACAAAAAGGTCCATATTTTCCTTTGATGGCAGGGCCTCGCCGGGCTTCAGGAATTCTTTAGGTTCTACCGGAATTGTCACGCTGATTGACCGGGCCTCAATTTCACTTGCACGCGCAAGCGAGCGGTAGGACTCCTTGTAGTGGTTTTTTTCCTTGTGCCCGGTTACATATTGATGACTGGCAATGGGGCTTCCTCGGGCGAAGATCTGATCGTTCCTTGGATCATATTCAGACGTTTCCGAGTAGCGATTGACCTCGTGATTCATGCTTCCAATCGAGTACCAGTACCAGATGGTGCTGATGGCCAATGGCAATCCCACGAACAGAAAAAAGAAGAGTTGAGTGAGTCGAATAAAGCCGTTCATGGTTTAGCTCGCTGGCTCAAGCACCGAGAGGTCACCCCCGGCCATCTGGGATGCGAGATCAATCACTTGCTTCTCGAACTTTGCTGTGAAAACCGATTGTTTGCTCGCCGTTACATTGTCTGCAGCGGTCAAAACCACATGGCTGCCGGTGATTGGCTTGTGCGGAACGCGGCCCTCCAGAGTCGGGGCCACATCGCCGATCAGCACGTGGCTCGCGACATTCACCTCAACGGCGTTTGCCTCCGGGCTCGCACCAAAGCGGCTGCGGAAGAACTTGGCGAATTTCAGGTGTCCCTGAATGTTCTTGTTGATCAGTTTGGTGTCGCCACTCGCTTTGGCATTGCGTACAAACGACCAATGATCTTTTGGTCGGCGCAATGGAAAGACACCGCAGGCCTTGAGTTTTTTATAAGTCAGGAACTCGATCGGAATATCCTTTGCCAAATTGGCAATGCCGGCATGGCGGTTCGACATAACCGCCACATGGGCAATTTTCACACCCCTTGCCACCTGAATGTTCCAAAGCCGTGCCGACTGACTTGTCAGCACCAGGTAGAGTGGCTGGCTGGTGTCCGTGATAACCACATCAGTGACCGACATTCCTTCGGGTGAGGAGAGGTAGGCCTCAGCCAGCTTGCGGCCTTTGTTCTTGTATTTCTCAATAAAGCGCGCGGCTTTTTCCCGAACAATGTCATCATCGTAAACATAGACGGCAGATTTTTGCCACGAGCCGCCAACAAAGGCGTGCACCACCTTGTGGTCTGGAGACGGGCGAACAAAGAGACAGTGGGAGAGCGGATTGCGCACTTCGAGTGTGGCGGGTACATGAGTTTCACGCCCGCCGGAGAAATCGCTTACGGCGCGCTGCACCCACATTGGTACGTATTTCGACGACATCAGAACGCCATCGTTCGCGATATAGCCCCTCAGCTTGGTGACCAGCCGGGGAACATCGCGGTCCGGAATGCTTGATTGAGAAGAGCCGACAAAATCTCCGGCAAAGAGCGCAAGCGCGGCAATCAGCATCACCGCCAAACCCGTCAATTGTTTCATCACCACTACCCCAATTTGGACGGCGGGTAGTGAATCAGGTGATCAGAAATTTATGGTTGATTTCGGTTGGCCAGAGCCTTGAAAATCACTGACATACCTAAGGACAGGTTAAAGAGTGCGACTTGTCAGGCCTCTTTGCTTCAGTCGCCAAAGCACCATTTCAATCCGGTCCTGACCGAAAAACGGCTCACTTTCAAAGACCAGCGTTGGAACGCCCCAATGGCCGGCATTTTCAAGGGCCGCCTGGTTGGCCTCAATTTCTGCCTCATAAGATGCCTCGTCGGCGGCAATTGATGCTCTCATGTCATCAAGGTCCAGGTCGCAGCGGGCACAGGCCGGACCAAGAATTTCATCCTTGTTCCAGTCTTTCGTGCCGCCCCAGATCAGGCCAGCTGCTTCTGCAGCGAAGGCAAGTCCCTTGCCGCGCCGTTCTGCTTCCACGCCCAGATAGCTTATGGGGCGGATCAATGGCTGATCGTCCGAAATCTCTCGCGTCCTAAGATCCATATTGACGGGATCAGGCTGAGGCAGTGCAATCGGCAATCCCTGAAACTGTGCCACTCGGGCGATGTCACGCACCAGATAGGGAAGCCATTGCGGGTCTTCGCGCTCAAAGAAGCCGGGATCGCGAATCGCAATGGGAAACACCGTCTTCAGGCGGAGTTTGAGATCATGTTCCTGAACCATCGCGCGATATCGCCCGATGGCAAGGTATGAGTAGGGGCTTCTGAACGAGAAATAGAGATCGGCTTCAAGCGTCATGGCACAAAGTGGTTTTTGGGTTTGCCGACACCTTATGCATCAGGTCCGCCGGTTTCCAGAATGACGGGGACGATCAATTCTTCTTCATCGGCCAGGTGGCGATGCAAAAAGCCTGAAAACCGGGATTGTGTGACACGAAGTTCTTCGACCGCGGACTTGCTGGCACTGTCTTTCTGCAGATTTTGAAGAACAGATTGGGTCGCTTCCGCAAGTCCATGAATATGCTCATCAAGCGCATGGTGGTCGCGGTCCAGTATGTCGAAACCCTGAACAAGCCGCGGCTCGAGTGGTTTCAGCAGCGGGAAATAATGATGGTCTTCAACCGAGTGATGGCCGTGGAGTTGATTGAGAAAGAAATGGGTCAGCCGCAACAGCCGTTTGTCGAACCCTTCAGCGGGTGAATCCAGATGGTTTTCGGATTGCTCAACAAGCTGGCCAATCGCCTTTCGAAACATGATGTGTCGGTCGAGCCAGAACCGGGTCAGGTCGTTGAAGTTGGGATGCCCGTCCCAATCGTCACGCGGGTAACGCTCGGCGAGCACAAGCAAATGCTCCGGCAGGCCGGTGCGGGTTTCGAGATCGAGGGTGTCAGGGGAGGGGTTGTTCATCCGGGCAATCAATCATGATTGGTGCCCGGCGAACAGATGCTTTGTTCGTGTTTACGCCGCGTCGGCTTTCAGACCCTGTCGGGTTGCCTCTTTGCGCTCGCGATTGAGTTCAGCAACCTTGCGTGCGGTCTTACGGGCATCGTTTTTCTGAAGCGCTTCCACATGGGCGAGGGCGTTCTTCATTTCCGGGCCCCAGATGCCGGAACGCTCCGACATCTGCATCATCACCGTGTCGGGATGATTGTTGGCTTCCACAATCACCGGACCCTGATCTGTCAGGGCAACGTCGTAGCCGGTGATGACGACATTTTTCAAAATTCCGGCGGTGGACAGCACAAGTTCCCGCACTTCGCTCCAGTCGGCGATCTTCACGCCTTCGATAGGAGCGCCAGTATCGGGGTGAGCGCTGACATCCTGCGCATCGATGCCGAATCCGGAGACAGCGACACCCATTTTGCCGGTTGCCACATCAACCGGGCAGAGTAGATTGCCCACCCGCCAGAAATTGTCGGCAATGTTCTTGCCGCCAGTCAGTTTGACCGCAGCCTTAAACAGATCCGGCCCATCGCCCTGATCAAGAACCAGAACCCGTACCGTCGGGACACTGTCACCGCAAAGGCGCTTCATCTGGCTGCTGGGTTCGAGTTTCTTCTGAAGCAGGTAACCGTCGCCGAAGCTCGTTTCGATGTCCGCGGCAAACTCATCAAGAGAAACCGTCTTGCCGTGCTGAAGTGTCAGCACACGGCTTTGCTCGTCATAAGCGCAGATGAGTGCGGACCCGAGTGAGTTCACTGAGTTGACCGGCTTTCCGAACAGTGGAAACGCTGCATTGGCGAAGAAGCCGTGCAGGGCTGCCTTGTCAGCCAGAACCTGCGGTTTCGGATGATCGACCATCCCGCCATATATTGCCAGCGTTTCAGGAACGGCCAGCCCGTAGCCGCCCAGCAGATTGGCAAAAGCCACCTTGTCGCGCATGACGCCTGTCCAGGTGTTTACGGCATTGAGGCTTTGTGAAACCTTGATTGCCTTGCCCTTGCCGATGAACTTCTTTTTGTCGTCCGACGTGAAGCGTTCGCCGTCAAACAGGCGAAGCTGGACATACTCGTCGGCTGACAATTTGTGATTGGTCAGAGCCAGCGTCATCATTTCCCGCATCAGGCTGCCATAGGAGCGGCCATACTCCTCAACGATCCGCGGCAGAACCTGCTGATAGGGGATGATGTCGTGGCGCTGGGCGGTATCGAATACCTGCGAATCGCTGTGGGCGGTGCTCATTGCTTCACAATCCTAGCTGAAACTTCATTGGTGCAGACAATAGAAGCCGGGATTTAATGCCGCGTTAAGCAAGCGGCGAGGCCAGGAATTCAGCGCATTTGGAAGAGCGACTGAAGTGCCTGACTACTGCGCAGTCCAACCGCCATCGACCGGGATTGCCGTTCCGGTGATGTTGTGGGCATGGCGATGGCACAGCCAGCTTGCAAGCGCACCGATTTCGGAAGGGTCAGACAAGCGTTGGCTTGGCTGCTTCTCTGAAAGCATATCGGCAATACCGGCATCGCGGCTCACCCCCAGAGCGGCGGCGCGGGCCTCGATCTGCGGCTCAATGAGTGCGGTTTCGGTCCAGCCCGGGCAAATGCAGTTGACCGTCACACCGCCACTGGATGCATCGCCAATCGCCGCATATTCAAGGGCTGCCACTTTGGACATGCCAACAAGCCCGAACTTGGACGCCACATAGGGCGCCTTTTCCTTCGACGCCACAAGACCGTGCACCGAAGCGATGTTGATCACCCGGCCAAAACCCCGACCTGCCATTGCCGGTAGCGCATGGCGCATGGCGTGGTAGGCAGCCGAGAGGTTGACCGAAATTACCTGCTCCCAGATTTCCGCCGTTCCGCCTTCATAAGAGACCGTGCGCTGCACGCCGGCATTGTTGACAAGCACATCGACAGGCCCCCAGCTTTCGGCCTCTGCCATCATGGCATCAATAGCGGAAACATCCCGTACATCATGATCGAGGAACAGGGAGGCCGGTGCGCCTGCTTCTTCAACCGAAGCGCAAGCGGCCTTTGCTTCTTCCGGTGTTGCCAGTCCGTGGACGACAATTTTTGCGCCGGCGGCTGCAAGTTCCTCGGCGACCGCGAGGCCAATCCCTTGAACAGAACCTGTCACAAGTGCGGTTTTGCCTTCCAGATGACGGGTGCTCATTCAGTTTCTCCGGGAATCAATCGTTGCAATCAGGACCCTGCCTGCAACAGCTTCAATCGTGCCCGCAGCTCAGTCTTGAGCACTTTGCCATAATTGTTCTTCGGCAACTCTGCAACAAAATGATAGTGTTTGGGTCGCTTGAACCGCGCGATGCTGTCGCGACACAAGGCATCGAGCAGCGGTTCCAGTTCTGTGGCATCCTCTGTCGAAACCACGAAGGCGACAATCACCTCGCCCCATTCGGGATCAGGCGCACCGACCACGGATACTTCGTTTACGTCGTCATGGCGCAAAAGCAGTTCTTCCACTTCGCGCGGATAGACATTGCTGCCGCCGGAGATGATCACATCCTTGGAGCGGTCAGTGAGGGTCAGATATCCGTAAGCGTCCAAAGATCCCACGTCGCCCGTGCGCAGCCAGCCATCCACAATCGCCGACGCCGTGGCCTCGGCGTTCTTCCAGTAACCGGCCATCACGGTGGGACCGCGCACTTCTACTTCGCCCGGGTTTCCCGGAGCAAGCGGTTCTCCGTCCTCTCCAGTGACGCGCACCTCAACGGCACTTTGGACGGGGCCGGTGGAACCAAGCCAGTTGCCATATTCGGGATGATTTTCTGCCTCGTCAAAAAACCGTTTTGGCAGGGAGGTAATCGTCATGGGCGATTCCCCCTGACCATAGATCTGGGCGAACCGGTTTCCATACTGAGCGAGCGCCAGTTCGATATCGGCCTTGTACATTGGCCCGCCGCCATAGACGATGGTCTTGATGCCCGTACCATCATAGTCAACGGCTTCGGATGCGGTGATCAACCGTTTCACCATGGTGGGTGCGGCAAACATGGAAACGTTTTCTAGGCGCGGTGCGAGTTCAATAATTTCGGAAGGATCAAAACCGGCACTATCCGGCACCACATGCCTTGCCCCCACACGTGTGTGGATGAAATTGTACATCCCCGCCCCATGGGAAATGGGCGCGGCATAGAGCATTGCGTCTTTGCGTTTTGGCTCATCCACATCCACCGGATAGCAAAGCGACATGGCAATGATGTTGCCATGCGTCAGCATCACTCCCTTGGGCTGACCCGTGGTGCCGGAGGTGTAGAACAGCCAGGCCAGGTCATCATCGGTTCGCAAGATCGGTGGAGAGGTGCGGAAGTCCGTTTTGCGGAGTCCTGCTGCAAAGTCGTCAATTTTGATCAGGGTCGCTTGGGTGTCGAACTCGTGCGAGACGAAGTTCAAAACCGTTTCGGCATTTCCAAATATCCAGTCTGCTTCCTTTTCATGCAGCTTGGCGTTGACGGGAACCGCCACAGCGCCCGCCCACAGAATGCCATAGACCAGCTCCAGATAAGCGGTGGAGTTTTTGCCATAAAGACCGATGTGATCGTCGGGTTTCACGCCAAATTCGTCGGTCAACCGGTTGGCGATTGCGGCCGCTCGACTTGCGAAACGGTCGTAGTCGGCAATCAGGGTTTCGCCCGACAACAGAGCTGGGGAATCAGGGGCGGTCAGCGCTGTCTGATATAGCCAGTTTGCAATGTTCATGTGGCGCAACCTACACAGTCCTGCGTGCCTGTCGACGGTCTTTGCATTGCCCTTGCGTCCTTCCCGCATTAGAGCAGGCGGCATGAAGCTGGTTTGTGACCATATTGCCGTTGATCGGGGCGGAGAGGCGATTCTGAGAGATGTCTCATTTTCGGTGAGTTCCGGTGAAGCGCTGATCGTTAGCGGCGCCAATGGTGCCGGCAAGTCCACGCTGTTGCGGGCGCTCGCAGGGTTGTTGCCGTTGGCGGAAGGGCGGACCTCGAATCATATCCGACTTGAGGAGCGACCCGCTGGGCTTGGTTATTTGCCGCTTGCAGAACTCACCCACTATCTGGGTCATGAAAACGCAATGAAACCCGCGTTGACGGTGGAGGAAAACCTCAATTTCTGGCGCGATGAATTGGGTGGCGATGGGGCAGAACTCGACGAGGCGCTTGATCTTGTTGAACTCGATGGAGTTCAAAACCTGCCCTACGGGCATTTGTCCACCGGCCAACGTCGGCGGGTTTCCATTTGTCGCCTTCTGATGAGCGAGCGCCCGCTCTGGCTTTTGGATGAACCCACATCCGGCCTCGACAAGGCATCGGAAAACCGGTTCGCCGAGATCATGCAGGATCAGCTTGAAGCTGGTGGCATCATCGTTGCGGCGACCCATCTGCCTCTGGGACTGAACAGCCCGCAAACCCTGGAAATCAAGCCGCTTGCACTGGATTCGGGAGCGTTCGATTGATCGCCATCCTGAAGCGGGACCTTGCCCTTTCCCTGCGCGCTGGTGGGGGCCTGTTGACAGGCGTGTTGTTTTTTCTGGCCGTCATCGTGGTTGTTCCGTTTTCCATCGGACCAGATCTCAATCTGCTTGCCCGACTGGGACCGGCGGTGCTGTGGATCGGAGCCCTGCTTGCCTCCCTTCTGGAACTGGAACGCCTCTTTCAGGCCGATCGTGAAGATGGGTCACTTGACCAGATGATGCTGATGGCGACGCCGCTTCCGGTTCTGGTGTTTGCAAAGGCCGTAGCGCATTGGTTGATCACCGGTCTGCCGCTGGTGCTTGCAGCGCCCCTGTTCGGCCTGTTTCTCAATATGAGCAGCACGGCCATCCTCGCCACATCGGCGACCCTGTTGGTGGGAACGCCGGCCATAACCTTCATTGGAGCGGTGGGCGCTGCAATCACAGTGACTTTGCCACGCGGCGGATTGCTGATTGCAATCCTTGCCTTGCCGCTCACAATTCCGGTTCTGGTGTTCGGTGTCAGTGCTGCCTATGGTGCCGTCGAAGACCCGGCACCCTTTCTGCCACCTTTTCTCATTCTGACGACAATTTCGCTGTTCTTTTCCGTCATTGGCCCTTTTGCTGCCGCCTTTGCGCTAAAGATGCGCAGCGGGTGACAAAGAATTGAAAGAGGTAATGCGTCGCACAGCACCGCCCTTTCATTGAACCGACAGCGTCAAGGCGATAAATGTCATCCATGAGTGAGACCGCACCCACACTATCAACAACCAAAGCCTCGCGACCGAGGCTTAGCGATCTGGCGAACCCGACCCGTTTTTTATGGCTGGCGGAACGGCTTTTGCCGTTCGTCTGGCTGATCACCGCAATCTTGTTCGCGGTTGGTCTTTGGATGAGTTTTGCAGCGCCTGAAGACTATCAGCAAGGGCGCACGGTGCGCATCATGTTCATCCATGTACCTTCGGTCTGGCTTGCCATGTTTGCCTATATGGTGATGGTTTCAGCGGCTCTTGGTGTTCTTGTGTGGCGGCATCCGCTAGCCGATGTTGCCGCGCGTGCCGCTGCGCCTCTTGGGGCGGCCTTCACCTTTCTCGGGCTTGTCACCGGCTCCATCTGGGGTCGGCCCATGTGGGGCACATGGTGGGTTTGGGATGCGCGGCTGACCTCGTTCCTTGTGCTCCTGATAATCTATCTGGGCCTGATGGCCTTGTGGCGCGCGATGGAGGAACCCGCTGATGCGGCCCGCCCATCGGCCATCATGATCCTTGTCGGTGCAATCAACATTCCAATTATCAAGTTCTCGGTCGACTGGTGGAACACGCTGCACCAGCCGGCGAGCGTGTTTCGGGCTGGTGGGCCAACGATGACTTCGGAGTTTCTGATCCCGCTGATGATCATGGCGCTGGCCTTTTCGTTTCTGTTTCTCGCACTGCATCTGATGGTGATGCGCAATGAAATTTACCGGCGGCGCATCAGGACCTTGCAGCGCAAGGCGGCGCGGGCCGCGGGCCGTGCGAAAACCAACCCGGAGACTGCGTGATGCAGGACAAGTATTTTGCCTTTATTGCCTCATCCTACTCGATCACGTTTCTGGTTCTCGCCGGTCTGATCGTGTGGGCATTCGCCACGCACTCATCCCGACGCAACGCCCTTGCCCGGCTTGAGGAGAAGGGATTTTCCCGGGTTGGAAAGTCCGACTGATCATCGATGAGCAAGACAGTCGATAGTGAAACCACCGCTCACGACGGCAACAGTTCTTCTGGCATGAGCATGGGACGTCTGGCTCTGGTGTGCCTGCCGCTCGTCGTGTTTTCAGCGCTTGCCATGATCTTCTTCATACAACTTGTCTCGGGCAAGCAGAACGACGTGGTTCCCTCTGCGTTGATTGGAAAACCTGCCCCGGTGACTGTTCTGCCGGGAGTCGAAGGTCTGAAATATGATGATGGCCGTGCGGTACGCGGGCTAACGGCGGAAGACTTTTCCGGCAAGCTGACCGTGCTCAATGTCTTTGCGTCCTGGTGCGTGCCCTGTCGGGCCGAGCATCCCCTGCTGGTTGATCTGGCCAGAGACAAACGCATTCATCTCGTTGGGCTCAACTACAAGGACAAGCCCGAAGATGCCGCCCGCTTTCTGGCGCAACTGGGCAATCCCTATGCAGCGATCGGGGCTGATCGGCAGGGCGGGTCAGTGATCGACTGGGGCCTATATGGTGTGCCCGAAACCTACATCGTGACCCCCGACGGCAAGGTTGCCTACAAACAGGTGGGGCCGTTGGAGCCGAAGAGCTATCGCGCTTTCTGGGAGGAGCTTGAGAAGCATTTGTGAGCGAGTGGGACTTACCAGCCGCCGCCACCGCCTCCACCGCCGCCACCACCGGAAAATCCACCGCCGCCGCTTGAAAATCCTGAAGAGGAGGATTGTGGGGCGGGCATGGCGTCGACAAAGCTTGAATTGAACGATGCAGTCATCGCGCTCATGGAACGGCTGAACGATCCGGAACCGAAATGGCTGCCGCTATACCAGCGCGGTGTGTAATTCATCCCGGACGGTTCTCCGGCGGTGGAAATGGAACTTGCCATCCAGCTTTCGAAAGCATCGGACCAGGGCTTTTCCACATCCAGCGCCACGGCATAGGGCAGCAGCTTTTCAAAGTGCTGGGCCGACATTTCCGGGCCGCCCACCAGATTCATGCGATCCTTCTCCGCAAGGTTCAGATAGTCGCGCAAGCCCTCAATATCGGCCATGCGGGACTGCCCCAGAGAGGTGGGTGCCTTGATCAGGAACCAGAACGCAATGTTGATGAGAACAAGGCTGGCGAGGCTGGTGATGACAACCGGATCCTGAAGAACATCGGTCGACGCGCGCAGAATGAAACCTGATCCCGACAGCACAAAGTGGCCGATGAAGATTGCGAAAAACACCACGCGAATTTTGTTGGAAAGCGAAAAGGCCATGCCCTTGGCGATCTGAACCAGGATCATGGTTCCGCCCGCTCCGATCACTGTGATGAACACAAGTAGCGCAATCGCGCCAGGGCCAAGGCTTCCCGAAAACACGGCCAAGGCAACAATGGCGACCGACAAGGCGATGCCCGGGATCGCCCAGAGCATATTGTGCTTCAGATATTTATCGCCGTGCTCGTCTTCCATTGCCGTGGCGAAGAGTTTCTGCAGCCGCTCAACACGCGAGCCGATTTTGTCCGAAATTGTGACCTTGCCGGTGGTGCGGCCGATCCAGTTGACAACCGCTCTTTCACCCACGGGCAGGGTTTCGGTGATCCGCTCATTGGTGCGTTCGATGGTGGGGTCGCTCTCGGTCGTGTCGATTGTGATGTAGCCTTTGACCGCCAAAGACAGGAACGCGGAGGTGATGGCATCCCAGCCTTTGCCGGAAAGCCCTTTTTTGAAAATGTAGTTGGAAAGCGCAGGCGAAATGCCGTCCGGCAGATCCCACCTGGGGATCACCAACTGCTCTGGTGGATCGCGACCGACCAGAAACCAGGCGATGAGGTAGTAAAGAAAAACCAGTGCAGCACCGCCTGTCGCGGTGAGAGCGACCGCATTGTCGCGCCAGAACCAGCGAAGGGTCTGACTTCTGTCGGGCGCCGTCACGACACCCTTTGGAAACTTCACCGCAACGGTGAGGCCCTCATAACGGCCAAGCATGCGGGTGGTTTTGAAGAACACCTTCTGCCCGCCATCGCGCAACTGTGCCGTCGCATTGTTTTCGGTTGATCCTGAGCTGCCGGTGAAGCTGGTTTGCGCCAGAGCGGAACCGCCTTCCGGCAAGGTGATCATGGCGGAGGCTTCGAGGATCGGAAATTGCCAGTCTGTGCCGGTCGCGTTCCAGTAAACCTCATCGGAGTCTTCGAAATAGCGAAGTTGCCGGTCGGTGGCGTAGCGGATTTCGTATTTGTATTCGCCGGTGCGCAGGTAGATGTCCTTGTCACCGATATAGATGCGCAATCCCGTGCTGCCATACTTGGTGGAATATGGCTCGGATTTGCCATCCCGTTTGATCGAAAGAATGTCAAATCCTACGGTGCGCAGACGGTTTTCATTGTCACGAAATTTGAGGGGAAAGTCGCGATAAATGCCCCGGCGAATGTTCACGCCTTCGGCCCGCACAGTGATGAACTCCGTGACGATGAACGATCCATCTTTCTGGACCACCACGTCGGAATGAAAGCGCAGTATCTCTTCCGCTGCGTGGGCCGGAACCGCGGCGAATGCCACCAACAGCAACATCAGTGCAAAAGCAAGATGCGATCTGATGACGGGGCAAAAGGTGCGCATGGCAGAGGCCGACCGCTAGAACGACACCTGTGGCACAGCCGCGTCGGCAGGATCTTCCAGCTCAAAATAGTCGGCCAGTTGAAAGCCGAACGTGTTGGCGATGAGATTGGAGGGAAAGCTCTCGATCAACACGTTGAGTTGCTTCACCGCGCCGTTGAAATAGCGCCGTGACATCTGGATTTCATTCTCAGCGGTTTCAAGTGAACCCTGAAGCTGAATGAAATTCTCGTTGGCTTTCAGGTCGGGATAGTCCTCGGCAACCGCGAACAATTTGCCGATTGCCTGTGACAGTAGCGATTCCGCCGCTGCCCGGTCCTTCACATTGTTGCCAGACAGGCGCTGAACGGCAGCCCGGCTTTCGGTGACTTCGGCAAGCGTGTCCTTCTCGTGAGCGGCATAGCCTTTCACGGTCTCCACCAGATTGGGAATCAGATTGGCCCGGCGCTTGAGCTGCACTTCAATTCCGCTCCAGGATTCCCGAACGGTCTGACGTGCTTTCACCAGACGATTGTAGATCAAAATTGCGTAGGCAGCGATTGCCACCAAAATCACCAATGCTGCGATATCCATGGCACTGTCCCCTCTTGGCGCGCTTTCGCCAAAGCCGAAAACGCTTCTATCTTTTCACTCACGGCAATTCGAACTTTGTTCGAATGCCTGCGTGAGCGCGGCGCACTAACGCCGGTCGGCTCTTCGCCTCCTGAACGCGCCGCGTCACCGGACTTCTGTCTGCCTCTACAACGCAAAACTAAGGTTGAATGTTGACAATGTCACGGATCGACGTTCGATGAGGTCGGTCTAGCTCTTCTCGTCGATCAGCGGTTCAGTTGAGTGCCGCATGATCAAAGGCATCTGGGACACCGTGAAGATCATGGTGATGGGCATCATGCCCCAGACCTTGAATGCCACCCAGAAGTCGGTGGAGAAATTGCGCCACACGACCTCGTTTACGATTGCCAGAAACACAAAGAACAGGCCCCAGCGCAGGGTCAGTTTCTTCCAGCCTTCCTCGTCGAGTTTGAAAACGGAATCAAACACATAACCAAGCAGGCTTTTTCCGAACAGCAGCCCGCCGAGCAACACGGATGCAAACATCAAATTAACGATCGTGGGCTTGAGTTTGATGAACAATTCGTCCTGCAAATAGAGCGTGAGTGCGCCGAAAACCAGCACCACCACGCCTGAAATCAGCGGCATCATAGGCAGGCTTCGGGTCAGCATCCACGACACCACAAGCGAGATGGTGATGGCGACCATGAAAAAGGCCGTCGCGATGAATATGGGGCCGCCGAGTTCAGCCAGGGCCGGAAATTGCTTGGCCAGGGTCTCTCCTCGCGAGTTGGCGAAAAAGAACACCATCAGCGGGCCCATTTCGAGCGCCAGCTTCAGCCAGGGATTGATCTCTTTGCCCTTTGGGTCGGTCTCAGTGGTTTCGGTCATCTTCTGCCGGACTGCGGGAGAGGTTGTTTCGGCGCTCCATAACAGGGCGCTTCCCGTTTGGCTATTGCGCCCACGGCCCGGACATCAAAGTCCGTTGATTGGCACCTTCAGCATGGGGTTGCCGGCTTCATCCTGAGGCATTTCGCCTGCCCGCATGTTCACTTGCAGGGACGGGATGATCAGCTTTGGCATGGAGAGCGTTGCATCCCGCTCCGTGCGCATCTTGATGAAATCCTCGCGCGATGTGCCACCGGCCAGGTGAATATTGCGGTCGCGCTCTTCTGCCACCGTGGTTTCCCACGCAATGGCGCGTCCACCGGGACCATAGTCATGACAGATGAAGAGCCGCATCTCGTCCGGCAAGGTCAGCACCTTCTGGATGGAATCATAGAGTTCACCCGCATCGCCACCTGGGAAATCGGCACGTGCCGAGCCGCCATCCGGCATGAACAGGGTGTCACCCACGAACCCGGCATCGCCGATTACATGCACCATGCAGGCGGGCGTGTGACCCGGCGTTGCCATCGCAAAGGCTTTGAGCTTTCCGATGCGGTACGTGTCACCATCTTCAAAAAGTTGATCAAACTGTGAGCCGTCGCGCTGGAACTCCGTTCCCTCGTTGAAGATTTTGCCAAACGTTTCCTGAATGAGAATGATCTTCTCGCCAACACCGATTTTGCCGCCCAGCTTGTCCTGAATATAAGGAGCAGCCGACAGGTGATCGGCATGGACATGGGTTTCGATCAGCCACTCAAGCTTCAAACCCTCAGACTTTATGTAGCTGATGATTTCATCAGCACTGTCATAGGCGATGCGACCGGAGGCGTAGTCAAAGTCGAGGACCGTATCAATGGCAGCGCATGCTTTCGTCTCCGGGTCCGTGACCACATATGAGATTGTGTTGCTGTCATCGTCGAAGAAGGCGTTCACATGTGGTGTGGCATTCATATCAACCGGATACATGACGGTCTCCTTCTACGATTTAGCGGTGCTCAATTGAGAATCTAGAATGCGTCGCCTGATCCTTCAAGAGTGAGTGAAACACGTTCACAGATTGCGACGGGCGGATTGCTTACGGAATTCAGTCAAAACAATCTAACAACTGAGAGATGACAGTTTGAGGAGGCCGCGTATCGTGATTGGCTGCCCCTCGAAGTGCGGACTGAGCCGTTCAATTTTCACTCCTCACATTCGCCTTCCTCCGTCACCCTGACGAAGGTCAGGGTCCAGGTGGGGTTGCACCAGATGAGATGTTTGTCGTTGTTCGAGAACTCGCAGCGCGTTGGCTTTGCTGCTTGCCGTGCAAGACAATTCGCATCGCTCCCGCAGCAATCGCACCTTGATCCCGGGCCAGGCCCGGGATGACAAGGGAGAGGGTGTACAAAGCGAACGGAGTTGATGACAGCCCTCAATGCACTTGCCCCCTCATCCTGAGCCCGTCGAAGGATAGGGTCTGGCTATCCGTTGACGCGCACCCTGTGCGAAGCATCTTGCAAAATGTAGGCAGATGTTTGCGTCCACCTCGTGTTTCGACAAGCTCAACATGAGGTGGAAATCAGTTCGCGTTATCCGTTCACGCAAAGTCCACTTCGTTGGACAATGGCATGGAGCGGATGCGTTTGCCGGTCAGCGCGGCAATGGCATTGGCGAGCGCCGGAATTGATGGCGGTGTGCCGGGTTCGCCAGCGCCTCCCATATGATCTGCATTTTCCATCAGTGCCACTTCTATTTTTGGGCACTGGTTCATGCGCATGGCGTCAAACGTGTCGAAGTTGGTTTCATTCACCATGCCGTCTTCGAAGGTGATCGCCTCACCAAGCGCCGTGGATAGCCCGTAAACGATACCGGACTGCATCTGCGCTTCGAAGATTGCCGGATCGAGAATTTCACCCGCATCTGCCGCGCACCACACTTTGTCGATGGTGATCCCGTCTTCTGAATTGGACACCTGAACCACCTGTGCGACCCAGGTCCCGAAGGACAGCACAAAGGCAAATCCCTTTGCGGATCCCGCCGGAGCCGGGGTTTTCCAGTCCGACATCTCGGCAACCTTTTTGATCACGCCAATGGCGGTCGGATGGTCCTTCATCAGTTCAAAGCGCATGTCGACCGGATCGAGTTTTCCCTTGGTGGCAATCTCATCTATGAAACTTTCATGAAAATAGCCTGTGTAGGAGTTCCCGACCGAGCGCCAGAACCCGACCGGAATGTCGACGGCAGCCTTGATGCCGGACACACGGTAGTCAGCAATGGCATAGGGCTGATCAAACGCGCCGTGTGTGATGGTGTTGTCCGGGCCACCGGGCGAGAGCGAAGGAAATGTGCGGGCCATCACGCTTGCGATGATGGATGGGGCTGCAATCTGCGCGTCAAACGCAACGGGCATGCCTTTTTCATCCACCCGGGCGCGCATCTGGCCCACCGCTGCCGGTCGATAGGTGTCGTGAGTCATGTCTTCCTCACGTGTCCAGGTGACCTTCACAGGCTTGCCGTCCGTGTGTTTTGCGATGCGGGCGGCGTAGCGCGGGTAGTCAACCTCACCGCGGCGACCAAATCCACCACCGAGATAGGTCGTGTGGATTTCCACCTTGTCTTCCTCAAGTCCCACTTCGGCGGCGACGTCGGACCGCACGATTGTTGGTGCCTGGGTGCCGGTCCAGATGTCCAGCTTGCCATCGCGCAGATGTGCCGTCGCGTTCATGGGCTCCATGCAGGCATGGGTGAGGAACGGAACGCGATACTCGGCTTCAACGAGGTTTTCGCGTGGCGCGTCAGCGAATGCCGTGTCGACGGCGCCGTCATTGCGCAGATTGTCTCCGTCGTGTGATTTTGATGCCTTGGCGATGACATCCATAATGCCGTCTGACGTGTCTGGATAGGCCGCCTTGTCCCATTCGACCTTCACCGCTTCAGCACCCTTGAATGCCGACCATGTGTTGGAGGCGATAACGGCGAAACCACCGCTAAACTTCTCATTGTCAGGACCGGAAATGTCCACCACGCGGATGACGCCTGGCACCTGAAGGGCTGCGGTTTCATCCATGGATTTCATCCCGCCGCCGAGGCGCGGGTTCATTTTGACGGTTGCATAGACCATGTCGCGAAGATCCACATCGATGCCGAAAATACGCCCCCCGGTGACCTTGGCTTCCATGTCCGTGCGCGGCTGGGATTTGCCCAACAGCTTCCAATCGGACTTGGGACGCAGTTCCATATCGCTTGGCGGTTCGACATTCGCTGCCGCGCTTGCCAGCTCACCATACGGAATTTTCGTCGATCCTGCGATCACATGACCGGCTTCGGTTTTCAGCGAAGCAACATCCTGGTCGGTTTTTTCGGCGGCCGCTTTCTTGAGCATCTCGCGTGCGACACATCCGGCCTGTCGCATTTTTTCGTAAGCATCTTTCACAGAAGAAGAGCCACCGGTTGCCTGAAGACCAAGTACCTTGCCAACCGTTCCGGTGGCGGAACGGACGGTATTTGAAACCATACCGCGATCAAAGTGGGCGAACGGTACGCCGTCTTCCATCATGCCGGAATTGAAATAGGCATAAGATGCCGGTCCGTGTTCCACCTTGATGTCGCCGAGTTCCACATCAAGTTCTTCCGCCACAAGGGCTGCAAGCGTGGTGGTGACGCCCTGACCCATTTCCGCGCGCGGTACGATGATGCTGATCGTGTTGTCGCTGGCGATCTTGACGTACGGATTGAAGGTCGCTTCACCCTCTGCAAGGGCGGTTTCCAGCGGGTTGGGGTAGTCCTGTTTGACCTTGTAGGTGCCGAATGCAACACCGCCTGCCACTGCAGCGGCGCCAATCAGAAATGTGCGTCTGAGAATCTTGCCCATGATCATGCACTCCCATTGCCGGCGGCGCGATGAATGGCGGCGCGGATTTTGTTGTAAGTTCCGCAGCGGCAAAGATTTCCGGCCATCGCCTCATCAATATCTTCGTCGGTGGGTTGGGGTGTCTCCTCAAGAAGGGCCACCGCGCTCATGATTTGACCCGACTGGCAGTAGCCGCATTGGGGAACCTGTTCGGCAATCCACGCCTGCTGCACGGCATGAAGCGTGTCACCCTGCTTGAGGCCTTCAATGGTTGTGACTTCACCTTCCACATCGCTGATTGGCGTTGAACAGGAGCGGGTTGGCTCGCCGTCAATCAATACGGTGCAGGCACCACAGGCCGCAACACCACAGCCGAACTTTGGGCCCTTGATGTTGGCGAGATCCCGCAAAGCCCACAACAGTGGCATATCGGGCTCTGCCTCAATCTCGATTTCGTTGCCATTCACCTTCAGTTTCATTGAGGGTCACTCCTTGTGAGGCCGTCCAAGTTGCGGACGTTCCCAGATGGTCACGGTTTTGATGTCAGGCCTACGCTGCAAACCTGACCCGAGATCATGTGCCTGATGTTTGAACCAAGGCCAAAGTGTTCGCGGCAGCTCGTTCTTGACAAAATATCTATTTATGTCAGAACGTCAAGTTATGGCAACAGCAATTTCTCGAGAACCAATTCACAAATGCGATGCTGACGATCGTCGCGTGGCCATTCTTTCAGCGGCTTATGAAACGTTTGCAGCCTATGGTTTTCGCAAAACATCAATGGCGGAAATCGCCTCTGCAACCGGCATTTCTCGCCCCGCGCTCTATCTGGAGTTTGAAAACAAGACCGACATTTTCCGTGCCTTGTCCCGATCCATGATTGCAACCGCTCTGCAAAATTCTGCCGCCGTATTGAAGGAGGAGGTTCCTTTTGATGATCGCTTGCAGCGGGCAATCAGTGTCGGATTGCTTGAGAAACACCGGGTGGTTTCAAAAACCCGCCACGGCCAGGAACTGCTTGATCTTCATGCAGATATTGCCGGCGATCTTTTTGAAGACTGGATTGCAGGCATGAAATTGCAACTGATTGAGGCCTTCACGCACAACCCTCCAGCAACCGGATTGTCGGCTGAAGAAACAGCGACACTGATGTTGGACATGATCCTTGGCATGAAATATCGTTCACTCTCCGCCGATGAAATGGAAGCGCGGCTTCCTCAGATTGTGAAACTGATCAACGGTTGAAGTTTCGGATTTGGTGCAGCGAGCGAGCGCCAACAGAGTCTAGAATCCTTTTGCTGGAGAGCCACGCAAATGACTGTTTCTGCTGACGATGTTCTCAAGTTTTGGCTCGACGCCGGGACGGGCAAGTGGTGGACCAAAGACGATGGTTTTGATGCCGCCATCCGCGAGAACTTTGCCACATTCTGGCAGGAGGCCAGCCGTGGCGATCATGATCAATGGAAGGATGAGCCGCATTCGGCGCTGGCGCTTGTTCTGACCCTTGATCAGTTTTCCCGAAACCTCAACCGAAACAGTGCTTTGGCGTTCTCGAACGACAGCCATTGCTGCTCTATCGTTCATCACGCGCTGGATCATGGGTACGACCAGGAGTGCGATCCGGAGATCGCCAGTTTCTTCTATCTGCCGCTGATGCATTCGGAATCCATTGTTGATCAGGAACGTTGCGTGAAGCTCATGCACGCTTGCGGTCAGCCGGGTGGTCTGGAAGCAGCACTTGAACATCGCGATATCGTTTCGCGATTTGGCCGGTTTCCGCACCGAAACGCCGTTCTCGGACGACATACGAGCGAGGCGGAGCAGGCGTTTCTTGATGGCGGCGGTTTCAAGGGGTGATGATCGCCCGGGATCCTGCGCGAATTCCATACGCTGCTCTGTTGGCGTTCTTCCTACTGCCTATACAATCCAGCTTTGCCCAGTCTTCGGAACGCCCATGTGGTATGAAACTGGTGCGCCTTGGCAGTCTTGAGGTGATCGAAACCGGTGATCTACTTGAGAGGGACACCGGCAGAGTTTTTCGACTGGCCGATGTGAAAATCTTATCCTCGCCGGATTCCAAAATCAGGGAAAACTACCGCCAGAATGTCGGTGATTTTATCGGAAATTCGAGTGGATTTAGCGAGATTTCGGTCGGTTTTGTCGAAAATTCTGCGAAAACCGGTGGCCGTTTTGGGAGAATCTCCGGGCATCTTTACGGCAAAATGGTGTCGACCACGTCTGTTGGGTCAAAAACCATCTGGTTGCAAAAATTGCTGCTGGAGGCCGGTATCGTCGTTGCCGAGCCACAACGGCGCACGAAATCAGTTGCCAAAAAAGAGGGCGATTGCCGGTCAGCGCTCATACGCGCCGAGCAACGGGCGAGACGGTTGAAAAAAGGCATCTGGCGCGACAGTGCCACATTTTTGACATCGGCATCCGCGACAGATTTTGCTAGCCGTGAAGGACGATTCCATCTTGTAGAGGGCCGGGTGGTTTCCGTCGGTGTGCGGCCAAGAACCCTCTATTTGAACTTCGGTCGCCGCTGGAAGACCGATTTCACAGTGATTGTTGCAAAAAGCGATGTCAAACGCTTTAACGGGGGTGAAACTTTCTTTCGCAGGCTTGAATCGGCGCGTGTGCGCGTCAGAGGCTATCTGGAGCAGCGGGACGGCGGTTTGATCCGCGTACGCCATCCCGGCCAAATTGAGCAGTTAAGCAACTGAAAAAACAGTGAAGTTCGGTGTGAGCAACTCTGGCGGGATGTTTGGCTCTCGCTCTCTTTGGGGGCGGGCGGCGTCGTACGTTGTCCTGCTGGGTTTGGCCACCGCACTTACCTCGTGCAACCTGTTCTCGCGATCCGGTGTCGAGGATTCTGGTAGCAATCAATATCTGCCGCGCAGCAAGCCAATTGACGATCCATACGCCAGGATCGGTGCCAAACAGCACCCCAAGCTGGTGGCAGCCAATGGCGGCGAATACAAAAACCAGATGCTGGAATCAAAGCTTGCGCGGGTGGTTGATGATCTTGTTACCCACTCGGACCGGCCAGCCCGGAAGTATCAGGTCACCATCCTCAACACGCCGGAAATCAACGCTTTTGCGCTGCCGGGCGGCTATCTTTATGTGACCCGAGGGCTGCTCGCATTGGCCAATGATTCTTCCGAAATTGCTGCGGTCTTGTCCCATGAAATGGCCCATGTAACGGCCAATCACGGCATTGAGCGCAAGAAACGTGCTGATGCGAGCGTCATCTCGGCGCGAGTTCTGACCGATGTGGTCACCAACCCGGTAGCGGGAAAGGTCGCTAAGGCTGACAGCGATCAGCGATTGGCGCAGTTTTCGCGCAATCAGGAACTTCAGGCAGACGCGCTAGGTATCAAGTTGCTTGGGAAGTCGGGCTATGATGCCTATGCGGCGGGCCGATTTCTGGCCGGTATGAGACGGTTTGCAGAGTATCGCAATTCGGTCTCGGCAGCAGAAGACACCCAGAACTTCTTGAGCACTCACCCGTCTACCCCCAAGCGGGTGGAGCTTGCCAGTCGTCATGCCCGTTTCTTCGGTCCGCCCGGCACGGGACGGCGCGACAGTGAAGAGTATCTCGAAGCACTGGACGGCATTCTGTACGGCGACACGGAACAGGAAGGCTTTGTTCGCGGACGGCGTTTCTCCCACAAGGGGCTTGGAATTCAGTTCGATGTTCCAGGCGGATTTACCATCGACAACAAGGCGGAAGCCGTTCTGGCGTCCGGGCCGGGTGAAACGGCGGTCCGGTTTGACGCCGTCAGCCGCCCCCCTTCCGTCTCACTTGAAGACTATCTGCAGAGTGGCTGGATCAACGGATTTGACCCCAAGAGTCTCGAAAAAGGTCGCAGCGCAGGTGGGCTGGAGACGGCGCGCGGTTCAGCCCGGGCTGGTGACTGGGCGTTTGATATCACCGTGATCAGGGTGGGCTCCCAAATCTACCGGTTTATCGTTGCGGCACCGCGCACAACGCAAAATCTGTCCGTGACGGCGCAGCAGATCACCAATTCCTTCAAGCTCCTGAGCCGTCAGGAGGTTGCTCGGCTTCGTCCACTCAAGATCAAGATCAGACGGGTTCGCCCGGGCGATACGGTTGGTGGTCTGGCCCGACGCATGCGCGGAACGCCTGACCGCGAAAAAGCGTTTCGTGTTCTCAATGGGATCGTCAATGTGGCGGATTTGTCAGGCCGCAGATTCGTCAAGCTGATCACCGACTGATCCGGGATCGGGCCGGTGTGCGCACCTGCACATTCAATTCGCCGCAAAGATGCAACAGTGACAGGCTCAATGCTGCCACAAAGTCTTGAAAAGACGTGCAATTGTTCAAGAAGTCGGGTCAAATAGGCGCGGCTACGTACTCCCAAACTAACTGACAGTTAAGAATGGCTGCCCCGTCTAATTCAACTGCTGATTTTGTTTCTCCCGCTTCCACCGATCCTTATCTGGTGGACGCGGATTTACTGTTCAACGCGCAGTTTGTGCGTTCGGACAATGATCTGTTGCTGTTTGACGGCCCCACGGTCGGGCATGTGGTGCCCGGCTATTTCTCTGATACCGGAGGCGGGTGGCTGTTCAGTGAAGCAGGCGCCAGCCTTTCTCCATCCACCGTGAACGCGCTATCCGGCCAGACGAATTCTGAGTTTGCACAGGCGACCGGCGGTGGCAGTCTTACACAGATCGGCAAGGTCAACATTCTCAGCGGCAGTGCCACCGTCACCCGCACGGATGGTTCCAGCGAATCCCTAAGCGTCGGCGCACCGGTCTATCAGGGTGATGTGGTGCAGACGGCCGGCGGTTCCAAGATGACCATTTTGCTGGCCGATGGCACGGCGATGACCATGTCGGCGTCCGCCCGCATGGTGCTGAACGAACTGATCTACAATCCCAATGCCACCGACAATTCGATGGCGCTCGATCTGGTCCAGGGCACGTTTGTGTTTGTCACCGGGCAGGTTGCCAAGACCGGAAACATGTCGGTCGATACCCCTGTTGCAACGATGGGCATTCGTGGCACTGCACCGGTGGTCAAGATCGATGCCGTGAGTGGCGCAACCCAGTATGGAATTGTTGCTGACCCGGATGGCACCTACGGGCGCTACGTTTTGATCAACAAGGTGACAGGGGAAATTATCGGCACCGTGAGTTCCCCAACGGTGAGCCTTTTCCTGGCTTCTGTTGATGGAACGCCACAAACGGTGCCGATTGAACCCGGCGGTCTGCTGGATGATCGTGGACTGCTGCAGGACACCTATGACACGTTCGGCACCAGTTTTCAGATTGATGGCGAGCGGGGCAATCGTAATGACCCAATCAATCGGCAGCCTGACCCGCTCAATCCTGATGGTGAAGATCCCGATCGTGAGGGCCGCACGGATGGTGATGAAGACCGGGAATTTGTAGAAAGCCTGACTGGACCCTCTGACGGCAAAACCCTTCCAACAGAGGCCGCTCAGGGCAATCAGCAACCGGATCAGCAGACGGGCACCACAATCGACTTTACCGGTGGACGGGTTGTCGTTGAAGAGGATGGAAGCGCCACTTTCTCAGGCTTCAACATAGTATCCAACGATGTGCTGACAGCCGTTGTTGTGGCGGGTTCTACGGTGACGTTGGCATCCACGTCGGGGCTGACGTTCCTGCAGGGTGATGGCACCAACGATTCCACACTTGTTTTTTCCGGCACGGCGGACGCGATCAATGCCGCGCTGAATGGAGCAACATATTTCCCGACAGCGGATTCCAATTCAGGCAGCCTCGATGTTCAGATCAGGCAGGGAGACACGCCCCTTGCGACGATCTCCATTCCGGTCACCATCAATCCAGTGGCGGATGACCCGGTTGCCATTTCTCTGGACTTCGTGCTCGACGCTGGCATCAACTCCCTGACATCCGGTTTTCTGGGCGCATTCGATCCGGATCCCGGCGATACATTCACCGCCTCCATTGTTGATCCGCAGGGAAGTTCGGTGATCATCAACAATGGCAACAGCTTTACAATCAATGCCGGTGACGGGTTTACCCAATTGCCTGCTGGACAGACACTGACCCGCAGTTTCACCTATCAGCTGACAGACAGTACCGGCCGCGTGTCCAAGGTGGAAACGATCAATGTGACGTTTGCCGGTCAGAATGAGCCAGCAACGATCACCGGAACAACAGCCGGAGCGGTGACCGAAGACGTTGCTATTGTGCCAAATGTCGGGGGACCAGCTTTTCTTCAGACTGCCGGTCAAATGACAGTGAATGATCCTGACACAGGTGAAGCGGCTTTTGCCGCTTCGTCGATCGGCACACAAAACGGCACGTTTGGAACATTCACACTCAATGCCAACGGAAGCTGGACCTATCAGGCGAACAACGACAATCCCGCTATCCAGGCACTGAAAAGCGGAGAGACCGCGACAGACACGTTTACGGTTCAATCGGTTGACGGCACCAAGCAACAGATTGTCATCACCATTACAGGTGCCGCCGATGGATCCTCCATTGGTGGCGAAATTACCATGTCTGTGACGGAAGATGTGAATGTGACTGTGGAGGAAACACTGGAAACAGGTGGTCAATTGACCATTAGCCAGTCTGAGACAGGTCCGACCGGGCTTGCTCCCGGTTCAATCGGCACGATTCCGGGAACCTATGGAACATTCTCCGTCGATGCGTCCGGCCAGTGGAACTATAAGGTCAATAACAATGACCCTGACGTACAGTCCCTCGGCAAGAATGATCAACTGATTGATTCCATTATCGTTCAAACCTTGGACGGCAACAGTCTTCAGACAATTTCGGTGGTAATTGACGGAACGAATGATCCTGCGAATATCACTGGAAACCTGGCGGTCAACATCAATGAGGATGGTGTACAGGATTCGTCCGGCAACCTGATCGCCAATGGAAAAATTGACGTTGCTGACGTTGACACCGGTGAAGCCGCACTTGATGCCTCGTCTGTCGGCACGTTCACCGGTACGTTTGGTCAGGTCACGATTGATGCTGCCGGAAACTGGAACTACACAGCTGACAATTCGCAGGCTGCCATTCAAAACCTGAACACCGGACAATCCGTAACAGACAATTTTACCGTTACCGCTGTTGATGGAACCCAGTCAGTCTTGTCCATCACAATCAATGGCGTGAACGAACCGGTTGTCGGGCTTAACAATCTTGGCTTCGAAGATGCCAATTTCAACGGCTGGAACTCGGTTGGTGCGGCCACTATTCAGGCAGATACTACCTACAACGGTACGTTCGTAACGGCGAATGAGGGCACCTATTTCGCCGTGCTGAACACCGATGGTGCACCGCAAGGGACGCTCGAAAGCACCCTCGGTCTTTCTCCCGGTGCAATCACCACTCAATTGGGTTCAGCCTTTACAGAAGGGTCTGCGGTTTTTCGCACCATCACCGTAAATCCCAATGATGTTTTGTCGTTTGACGGGTTTTTCGACAGTCTGGGGCCGCCAAGCGACAATGATCAGGTCTATCTGATCATCAATGATCAGCTGATCAATATCGAAGGATCCGGGAGCATCGGCAGCGTCGGTGGTGGCACGGGCTGGGCGAGCTATGCCCACACATTCGAGATTGGTGGTACTTATGATATAGGTGTTCTTGTAGTTGACGGTGGCGACAACACCAACACCAGCCAGTTCTACATTGACAATTTCAAAGTGACTCCTGCCAGTACGGGTGGGGGAGGAATTATTGGGCTGCCCGGTGGTGGGCTTGTTGGGGGTGGCACAGTGATTGTGCCCGGCGGCAGTGTGATCAACCCGACCAATTTTGATCTCGAAACCGACAGTATCAACATTGACGCGCTGATTGCTGGCGGAATCCCAACTGGCCAGGAAAATGACTTTGTGCAGATCTCACTTTCCGATGAAGTGGGAACATCGGGTACGTTCAACAATCTGGATGTGTTCGTCGATTCCGACGGCCCCGGCACAGCCGAATCGCCAACCCAGGTTGCCACGCTGGGCCTGACCCAGCCCACGTCGTCTGCGATACTGTCGGTCATATTCGATTCGGCGGGGTCAAGCGTTGACATAGCCACAGTGTAACGCGGGCAAACACCGGGGGATTTCGGGGGAACGGTTATCAGCGCATTTGGAGTGACCCGATGGACCGGGTTTGTTGTTCTGGTGCTGTTTTTGGCGCTGCGGGTTATCGATCCGCCGCTTATGCAAACCATACGCTTGCGTGGGCTGGATATTTTCCAGCAGATGTGGCCGCGAGACTACTCCAAAAAACCGATTGTCATCATCGACATTGATGAGGCGAGCCTCGAAGCGGAGGGTCAGTGGCCCTGGTCCAGGGCCAAGATCGCCCGGCTGATTGATGCAGTTCGCATGCGCGGCGGGATCGCAATTGGCTTCGATATTCTTTTCGCCGAAGAGGATCGTCTGTCGCCAAAACTGGTCGCCAGCGACAATGACAATCTGCCAGATGAGGTAAAAAAAGTCCTGAAGGACCTGCCGGACAATGAAGCGATTATGGCCAACGCCATGCGACAGTTTCGCGTGGTACTGGCCCGATCCGGACTACGAACCGGTGAGGGTGGGTTGGAATCGCTGGATGGCAAGCGCCAGACCCCGAATGTAACGCTGGGTGATGACCCGCGCCCATGGATTCAGCAGTTTGGCGGGCTTGTCGCCAATCTCGATGTTCTGGAAGAGGCGGCAGCAGGATTTGGGCTGATTTCGCTGCGCGGCGATGTGGACGGTGTGATCCGTCGCGCGCCGGTGGTGATGGGTGCGCTTGGGGCCCTGCATCCAGCCTTTGCAGTAGAGCTCCTGCGCGTGGCAACGGGCAAGGATGCCTATGCGATCAAAACCAACGAAGCTGGGGTGACGAGCCTCGTGGTTGCGGGCGTTGAAGTGCCGACCGACCAGAATGGGCAGATCTGGCCCTATTTTACTAAAAGCGAACCGACCCGCTTTGTTTCTGCCGGAGCATTGCTTAAAGGCGAAGTGCCGCCCCAGGCGATTGCGGGTCGTCTGGTGCTGGTGGGCACATCGGCGGTGGGGCTTCAGGATTTGCGTGCCACCCCGCTGGATGCGCGTATGCCCGGTGTCGAAGTTCATGCCCAGATCATGGAGAGCATTCTGGGCAAGCACTATCTGGTGCGACCAAATTATGCGATTGGCGCGGAGCTGGTTGCCACCCTTGTCATTTCAATCATCATGATTGTGCTGGTGCCAATTGCAGGTGCGCTGCGTGCACTCAGTGTCGGTGCCCTGATCGCGGCAGCCGTTGCGGGGACGGCCGTCTATATGTTTTTGGCGCACGGGTTTCTGTTCGACGCTGTCTTCCCGTTGATTGTCTCGCTGTCGCTGTTCCTCATTCTGGTGTCGTTCAGCTATCTCAATGAGGAACGCGAGCGACGGCGCATTCGCGGTGCGTTTAGCCAGTATCTCGCTCCGCCCCTGGTGGCACAGCTTGCCAAGGACCCATCCCGGCTAGTGCTGGGAGGTGAAACGCGTGAGATATCAGTGCTGTTCACCGACGTTCGCGGATTTACCAGCATTTCGGAAGCGATGAAGGATGATCCTCAGGGCCTTACCACCCTCATCAACCGTCTGCTCACGCCATTGTCGAACGCCATTGTCGAACGTCAGGGCACAATCGACAAATATATGGGTGATGCCATCATGGCATTCTGGAATGCGCCGCTCGATGATGAAGACAATGCGGCGAACGCTTGTGCGGCTGCTCTGAAAATGATTGCTGAGGTTGAAGAGCTCAATGCTGCGTTCCAGGCAGAAGCTGAAGCCGCCGGGCGCGATCCGCGTGAAATATCAATCGGGATTGGCATCAACACCGGCATTTCGGTGGTCGGCAATATGGGCACCCACATGCGCTTTGACTACACCGCGCTCGGAGACACGGTGAACCTTGCAGCCCGTCTGGAAGGCCAATCCAAGACCTATGGTGTGCCGATTATTGTTGGGGAGACGACTGCGACCGCTGCCGCCGACACGATTGCCGCGATCGAGATCGACCTCATTCAGGTGAAGGGCAAGCAGGAGCCAGAACGCATTTTTGCGGTGCTGGGTGATGCAACGCTCGACAGGGATGAGAACTTCAAAGCACTCAAGGCCCTCAATCGCAGCATGATTGCAAGCTACCGGACGCAGGACTGGGCATCAGCGCAGGATGCTGTGGCGATGTGTAGTGAACTGGCGGAAAAGGCCGGACAGGATCTGGAAGACTATCTGTTTCTCTATGAGACCCGGATTGCGGAATTTAAAGCCAATCCGCCGGGGGCTGACTGGTCCGGCGTTTACGAAGCAACGATGAAGTAACCGGAAAAAGCGTCACCTCTCCCGCAAGGCTTCGCTTCGCAGTTTCTGAACCGGTTGCAACAGATATTGCAGCACCGATTTCTGCCCGGTCAGAATGTCAACGCTGGCAATCATGCCTGGAATGATCTCGAGATCCTTGCCGCTTTTTAAGCCGTCTGTTTTTTCAGTCGAAATGATCACCCTGAAATAGGGTTCGCCTTCTGGTTCCTTGATGGTGTTGGGGCTCACTTGATCCACCACTCCGTCGAGTGCGCCGTAGATGGTATAGTCATAGGCGGTGAGTTTGACGGATGCCTTCTGTCCGGCACGGATGAAGGCTACGTCTTTGGGCTGAACCCGCGCTTCGACCTGAAGCCGGTCGTCGAGCGGCACGATTTCCATAATTGGATCACCGCCCTTCAAAACGCCACCAACCGTATTGACCAGCAATGTGTTGACGATGCCGCGCACCGGCGAGCGAATGGCTGTGCGTTGCACCTTGTCCTGTGATCCCGACAGCGCTTCGTTGATGACGCTGATCTGAGCCGTGGCTTTCGCAAGCTCCGCGCGGGCATCTGCGCGAAATTTGGCCTCGGCGGACGTCCTGCGGGTCTCAATCTCCTTCAGTGTTGCCTGAAGCCGCAACCGAGTGGCAGCAATCACGGTGATCTCACCCTCCCGGTTGGTTGCGTCGCGTTCGAGCCTTAAGAGTTCGAGCTCCGGGATTGCCCCGTTTTGAAAAAGCTGGCGCGAAAGCTTCAATTCGCGCTGAAGAATTGCAAGGCTTGCCTTAAGACTTTTTTCCCGCGCGTTGAGTTCTGCCAGTTCCTGCGTGGTCTGATCACCCTTGCTGGCGATGATGGCCAAATCAGCCTGTAGTTGTGCCTGTCGTGCGAGAAACAGATCTTTTTCTGCAGCCACGGCGGCGGGTGCATCTTCGGCCAATCCGTCGGGCATTGCTGGTTCCGCCAACCCGTTGGCTTCAGCCTTTAACCGCGCAATCTGTGCGAGTGCGGCCTCCTTACGGCTTGCCAACTCGCCCAACTCGGATGCAAAGCCGGTATCATCAATCTGCAGAAGCACCTGGTTTGCTTCGACGATTTCACCCTGACGAACGCTGATCGAGCGGACAATCCCGCCTTCGAGAGACTGTATAATCTGAACCCGGGAGGCCGGGATTATCTGACCATCAGCGCGTGTGACTTCGTCGAGTACCGCGTAGTTTGCCCACACTCCAAAACTGATCAGGAGTGCTGCGATCAGTGACAGGAAAGCCCACGCGGAGCGTGCATTGCTGCTGTCGGCTGCGGCACGCACATCGTTGGCGAAGGCAAGATCTTCCGCACTCATGGCTTCACCGTGGACCCGGCTTGAACGGTGGCATCAAGCCGCGCAAGTATCGTGTCGCGATCACCGGAAAGCACGATACGCCGCTGGTCGAGCACCGCAATCTGATCGACGCGTTCCAGAAGCGCGGGCTTGTGAGTCACCAGCAATATGGTGTGGCCGAGCCTCTTGAGCGACACCATCAGTTCGCCAAAACGGGCTTCTGCCAGCCGATCCATTGCGCTGGTCGGTTCATCGAGGAACAGAACTTTAGGGCGCCTCAGCAACGCGCGGGCCAAGGCAATTGTCTGGCGCTGGCCACCGGAGAGATTTGCGCCCCGTTCTACAATCGGTGTCGCCATGCCGCTCGGCATCTGACCGATATAGACATCCGCTCCGGACAGTCGTGCTGCAATTGCGATCTGTTCGTCGCTTGCGCCAGATTGCCCCAAAGCGATGTTGTCGCGGATCGTGCCAGAAAAGAGAACCGGTTCCTGCGGAACATAGGCGACGTGGCGGCGAAGTGAGGCGCTGTCGTACTGCCGAACATCAAGACCATCAATCAGAATATTGCCGGCTGAGCAGGCGTAGAAACCAGCAAGAAGTCGGCCAAGTGTGGACTTGCCCGTGCCGATGTTGCCGACGATGGCGGTTACGGTTCCAGGCTCTGCTGTCAGATTCAGGCTCTCCAGAACCGGACCGGGTGCATCGGGAAACGAGAAGGAGAGGTTTGAAAATTCAACGCGACCTTTTTTAATCGATTGACCCTGCGCTGCCGCGGCATCTCCCGACAATCCAGAGGAGGTTCGTTCATTGGGAAGGCTCATCACCTCATTGAGGGCGTTGAGTGCTGCAAAGGCTTGTTGGCTGCGTGCCAGCGTTTGCGCAATGTTCGACAGCGGTGCCAGCACGCGTCCGGAAAGTATGTTTGCTGCGATCAGGGCGCCGACGCTGATGTCGCCAGAGATGACGAGATAGACCCCCCAGACGATCACCACCACTGAGACAAACTGCATGACCAGCGACGAGAACTGGGTTGCAAGCGAGGACCAGAATTTTGCCTGTGCACCAGATTTGGATGCGTTGGCCGTTGCTCGTTCATAGTCGCGCTGGCGCTGTCCCTCCGAGACATTCGCGCGGATTGTTTCGAGCCCGATCAGCGTTTCAATCAACACGCCGTGGCGGGAGCCGGAGTTTGTGAGCGTTTCATGGACTGCGCGATTGATGCTGCGCTGGAAAATCAGTGTGAGCGCCAGCACAATCGGCACGGCAGCCAGCGGCACATAGGCGAGCGGGCCGACAATGACGAAAAGCACGGCAATGAACACGCCGATGAAGGCAAAGTCCGTAAGCGCGATCAGACCACCAGACGTGAAGATGTCCCGAACTGATTCGAATTCGCGGATCGTGTTGGCAAGCTGACCTGCTCCGCCCCGCAATTTCTCCATTCGGATGGCGATGGCGTGCTCAAAGACGTTTGCGGACACTTTCATTTCCACCCGTTGTCCAGTCTGTTCGAGCAACGATGCGCGGAACAGCTTGAGCAACAGGTCGAAAAACAGCGCTATCGCGACACCAATCGCGAGGGCCCATAATGTGGGTATCGCGAGGTTCGGGATGACCCGGTCATAGACGTTCATAATGAACAGGGGCATGGCCAGCGCGAGCACATTGACGAGGAACGCAGCGGCGGCAACCATCAACCAGACAGGCCACAAGGATCGCACAATTGGCCAGAACCAGCGGGTGTTTGGGGTGGTTTTCTCTGAGTGTGCGGTATTGGAATACGAGTCAGATCCAGTCACCGGCGCTGTTTCCGGTGTGACGAATATCAAGTGTCCGAGAGCGGCTTCCTGCAGGGTGCTCAGTTCGATCTGGCGCGGTTCATTTGCCAGATGCGGCATGATGATCGAAGCCGTTTTGCCAGCCCGATCAATTGCCGTGACAATTGCAGCGCGTTCCTTGGCGAGCAGCACAATGAACGGTGCGACCATGTCAGGAGCATCTGCAATTTTTCGCTCGACAAGACGAGCGGTCAATCCGACATGGCTTGCAGCGCGGGAAAACAGACGTGGGGTCAGTCGCTCACTTTCAAGTGGCAATCCAGCGAGTGCCGCTTCGGCAGTAAACGGTTTTCCAAAGTGACTGGCAAGCCAGCCAAGACACAGCAGCAGTTCATCTCCTGAAGTGTTGGTACTGGTGTCCTGCGTATTCATCATACCATCAGATCAGATAATGGCCTGACAGATCAATCGGTGCGCAGTGGTTGGATTGTGATGTTAAATCCGCTGCGATTTGACGGAATGCGCGCGCGATAGTTGGCACGCGCGTGGGCTGGTGCCTGAAGACCAAGCGATGACACCAGTGTTCCGGTTAGGGCTTTCAACCGATAAGCATTGAAAAGATGAACTCCCGCGGCGCTGACAGACTCAAAGCGGCTGTTGAAAACAGAATTTTCTGCCTCCAACACCTCGAGGAGACCCCGCTTGGAGGCCTGATATTCTTTTCGGTAAGATGCCGAAACAGAGCGGGCTGTTACGGATTGTCTTTCAAGTCTGTTGTTTCGGCGGGCACCGGTCACAATTGCTGCCCAGCTCGATTCAATTTTTTCCGAAAGATTTCGGATCTCTAGATCACGTTTGTGGCGGGCTTCTGCCTGCTTTGCGCTCGCCTCGCTTCTTTCATGCTTGCGCAGATTGCCGTCGAATACGGTCCAGCGCAATTTCAACAAAGCCTGAAGCGAATTGTTCCGGCCCGGAGAACCAGCCACGTCCTCCCCAACGGAAGCCGAACCTTCGAGTGCTACTTCAGGTAAATTGATGCCCTTCAGCCGTTCGACGTCGAAACCGTGAGCATCAGCCTCTGCAGCCGCAGCGGCGATTTCCGGATGGTGCTGAATGGCTTGCGCAACTGCTGCAGAGCGAGATCGTGGCATGCCTTTCGGCCAGGCGACCCTGTGCGTTTTTCCAGGCTTTTGCCCAATGATGGATTTGAATCGTGCGTCGGCTTCCAGCGAGGCCTTGATTACTTCCTCGCGCGCAGCTTGAGCGGCATAAAGCCGTTCGCGAACCACATCGACCTCGCTTGTGGTTGCCTTGCCGCCACTGACACGGGCTCGTGCAAGGCGTAAAATGCGCTGATGGGCTTGAATATTCTGGGTTGCAATGTGAACAAGAAAGCGGTGGCGACGATGGTCAATATAGGCCTCCACCGCATCCAGCGCGATTTCTTCAGCCTGTACCATGACGCGGCGACTTGCAGCATCCGCCTGTGCCGCGCTGTAGTAGATCCTGTTGGCTCGTTCAAGACCATCGAAAATGACGTACTTGACTGAAAGATTTAACTGTTTCCGATTACGCCAGCGATTGTTTGTCGCGGTCGAAAACGTGCCGGGCTTGTCTATTTTTTCGTAGCCAACGTCTCCATCCACCGAGACCGTGGGAAAGAGCTTGCTGTTCGCCTGATTGATGCGCGCATCGCGTGCACGCTTTCGGGCTGCGGCTGCCAAAACAGATGGATGAGTCGAAATTGCTTTTTCCACCGCACGTTTAAGCGAAATGGCGCTGGCGGGACCAATCGAAATCAAACAAATGGCAGCAGTAGCAGTCGCGAGCTTTAACAATACAATACTCCAAACGCGGCCCCGCGTCCGATGGCGGGACAACACCACTTTGTCATTTTCAAATCAAGCTGTTCCCCAAGTATTTCAGCAGCATCGGGGTTCGGATAGTTGGATTTGTCACACAGTGTGACACAGGCGTCGCAAAATTTGTCCGGCGGGGTTTTGGAAACAGGCTCCCTGGGCCATTACTGCAAATTTAATTGGTTGGTTAACCATGGCTGTAAGAAATACCGGGTTGTGCGATCAATCATCTATCTGCTTTATTCAATTTGTCACGATTGGCTTGTATCGTTAAGATTGCTGATCAGGATAAGCAATTCTTTGGCGTCGACTCTGTTGCGTGATGGCCACAGTATTGCCGGAATCGTCATTATTCGGCTGATTCGATTGAGTATTTTGCCTCAGGGCGGGAAGCCGAGATTGATTGTTTGACGTGGTGCTGGTAGAGCGCCATAAGGTAGTGGGACGCGTGGCTGGATGCCACTTTGGAGAAGGTTTAGATGCAAAAACTGTCACTCGCGTGTTTGAGTATGAGTGTGTTTGCGGCTTTGAGTGTGTCTGTGCCGTCGTTTGCGAACGACAAGGCTGTGACCGAAGCCGCCTGTGCCTGTGAACTTCAGGTGCCCGCTGCGAATGCCGTTGGTTCGATTATCAAAATTAATGGTGATGTATTTCTTTCCGGCTCAAAGGGACCGGAGAAAGCTTCCGAGGGTGCTGCACTCACGGTTGGAAGTTGGATTATGACTGGATCGAAAAGTTCAGCCAAGGTCGCTGTTGGCAAGAGCTGCCAGCTTACATTGGCTGCAAACAGCGATCTCAACATCGAATCCGCTGAAAATGGCAAGATTTGTGTGAAGCTGGAATCTGAGGTGTCTTTCAAAAGCCGTGAAGCACGCTTTGGACAAGCCAATCCACCACCACCGCCACCACCGCCGCTTGGGCCACTCGCTATTGTTGGTGCTGGCGCAGCGGGCGCGGCTGCTGCTGGTACATCCGGTGCGTTCGGACGTGTTGGCACGACCCTTCCAGCGGTCAGCGAGTAAGCTCGACAATTTTCTGCTTGTTGGCCGCGCAGTTTGTAATTGCGCGGCATTTGCATTGGCGAGCATAAAACTATCCTGAAGGGATCGATGTGAATGTAACGCATCGCCAACCCTTGAGTGCGCGGGCCTGCATATTACTGCAGTCGCGCTGCTGACTACAACCAGCCAGCCTCAACACAGGATGAAACCTGCAGTGCACCCAATCGCATCCGCCGTTCGCTCATGATCGATCTTCATTCGCATCTGATTCCCGCTGTCGATGATGGATCAAGTGATCTTGAAATGTCGGTCGAAATGGCGCGTCTGGCAGTTGCGGATGGGGTGGATGTGATGGCCTGCACGCCGCACATCACTCCGGGCGTCTATGACAATCGCGCCACAGAGATCGTCTCGCAAACAGCAGCACTTCAGCAGGAATTTGATCATCGCAAAATTCCTCTGCGTCTTGTGACCGGGGCGGATGTCCATGCAACCCCCGATATTGTTACTGGGCTTACAGATGGGCGCATTCCGACGCTTGGAAATACAAGATATTTTCTCTTTGAGCCGCCGCATCATGTTTTGCCACCGGGTCTGGAGGAATTGGCCAGTACGCTGTTGAAACGCGGGCTGGTGCCCGTTCTTACGCATCCGGAACGTCTCTCATGGATCGAAAAACGCTACGACATGATTTGCGCGCTTGATGAGCTGGGATGCGCTGTGCAATTAACGGCGGCTTCTGTCACCGGCCGGTTTGGAAGCCGTCCACTCTATTGGAGTGAAAGGCTTCTGGATGAGGGTCGCGTGGATATTCTGGCAAGTGATGCACACAATGCTAGTCGCAGACCACCCGGCCTCAAGGAAGCCGCCGATTGTGTCGCGCGGCGCCTTTCTGAAGAGGCGGCCATCGATATGGTTGAATCCAATCCATCCCTGATGCTTGCAGATCGCCCGCTACCGGAAAAAGTGAGGCGAGAAGTGCAGGTCGAACCACCGAAAGAATCAAAGTCCGGAATGGGAAGGATAAAGAGGTGGTTGGGCCGGTAGTGCTGCCGAAGGGTATTTATCTTTGTTCAAAGAAAGCAAACGATCTTTGCCACGTCTTGCCACAAAGTGCGTAAACGCAATGATTTGTGGTTGTTTCCGGGCTAAGGTGAGCCAGCAGATGACATTGGACCCATGCACCATCTTGTTGCTTGAAACAGATTGTGTGCAACGAGGTTAAAGATACTGTGATGAGCAAGGTGGTGCTACTCATGTGTTTGCTGACACGGTTCACACGCCTATGAACCTGATGGAAAACATGCCCGATGAAGGGCAGGCGAGGTCTGCGAACCTGGCGCGAGCGCCCCAGCTCCATGCTGCCGTGCCACCCATGGTCGCGCGAATACGCTTCCAGATCATCGGAGCACTGTTGTTTGCTGTGGTTCTGCCGGCGATCGTTCGCTATGGCTTCGACTTCTACAAATTTGCGGATGCCAGCCAGACAAACTCAATCATCGCCGCAACACTTGCGATTTTGACGGGCTATTACTTTCAAAGGCGCCTGGTAAATTTTCCCGGTGTGCTGGCTTCATCTTACATTGTACCGACGTTTTTTGCCTCCTTTGCAGCGATAATTCTCCTATTTTTCTTCGCCCGAATTGAATATGCCCGCGCCTTTATCGGCTCAAGTTTCCTCTTATGTGCGGTTTGGTTCTATCTCATCTACTTTTGGACCAAGCGGATCAAATCCGCGCCCATCGGAATTGTGCCTGGCGGGGCGTCTGATAAGCTGCTTGATACACCGGACATGGACTGGATTGAGCTGCAAAATCCAAGCGTAGACGGGATTGCGGTTTCGGGTGTGGCGGTGGATCTGCGGGCGCAGCTTTTGCCAGAATGGGAACGGTTTATCGCTCAATGTGCGCTTTCGGGCCTGCCTGTGTTTCACTACAAGCAGCTGCGGGAATCCCTGACTGGCAGGCTCGAGATCGAACAGCTTTCCGAAAACACGCTGGGTACGCTCCTTCCAAACCTCGCCTATATGAAGGTGAAGCAGTTTCTCGATTTTCTGCTTGCGCTGATTTTGCTCCCGCTCATTCTGATGATTATGGCGTTTGCCGCTGTGGGTATTTTGATTGCTGACGGCCGTCCGATCTTTTTCAAGCAGACCAGGGTTGGTTTTCAGGGGCGGCGCTTCACGGTTTACAAGTTTCGCACCATGCGTGTCGGTAGTTCTGAGGCACCTTCTGCTGATCCGGACAGCGCGCTGGAGAAGGCCCAAACCAAAGAGGCTGACGAGCGGATCTACGGCTTCGGTACATGGCTTCGCCGTTCGCGCATCGATGAGTTGCCGCAGATCATTAATGTGCTGCGGGGTGAAATGAGCTGGATTGGCCCTCGGCCGGAGGCGGAAGTTCTCTCAGAATGGTATGAGCGACAGATTCCGTTCTATTCCTATCGACATATTGTTTACCCGGGAATTTCCGGCTGGGCACAGGTCAATCAGGGCCATGTGGTTGCGGTTGATGCGGTGAATGAGAAGCTGCATTTCGACTTCTATTACATCAAGAACTATTCGCCCTGGCTCGACATTCTTATCATCATGCGCACCATAAGAACTGTGTTTCTCGGGCAGGGCGCCCGCTGACGCCCCAGTTTCAACCAATCACATCCATGTGGTCCCCACGCAATGCAAGACCACTTGCGCGCAGTGATCGGCTGTGAAAAGGACAGGCGGACCGTTTATCCGTATTGAGAGGCCAACCAGATGGCAGCCGGCAGCAATGTTCCCAATTCCGGGCCTCTGGCCGGGCTGAAAGTGCTCGATCTTTCCCGGATTCTGGCCGGTCCCACCTGCACACAATTGCTGGGCGATTATGGTGCCGATGTCCTGAAAATCGAGCGGCCAGGCGCGGGCGATGACACGCGGAGCTGGGGTCCGCCATACGTTACTGGAAAAGATGGCACCCCGACTTCGGAGAGCGCTTACTATCTCTCGGCCAATCGCAACAAACGCTCCGTGGCGGTGGATATCGCGACAGAAGAGGGGGCGGCAAAAATCCGCGCTCTTGCCCGGCATTGCGATGTGATTATCGAAAATTTCAAGGTCGGCGGTCTGGCGAAGTACGGCCTTGATCATGCCTCAATGCTGAATGAGCACCCGGCCCTGATCTATTGCTCGATCACGGGGTTTGGCCAGACCGGCCCCAATGCGGCACGTCCCGGCTATGATCTGCTTGCGCAAGGGTATGGCGGGATCATGAGCATTACCGGAGAGGCCGAAGGCGAACCGATGAAGGTCGGGGTTGGTGTGGCAGATGTTGTGTGTGGGCTCTATGCCTGCACGGCAATTTTGGCTGCTTTGCGCCATCGGGATGCCACAGGTCAGGGCCAGCACATCGATATTGGTCTTGTCGACAGCCAGATCTCATGGCTCGTCAATCAGGGCGCGAGCTATCTAACGTCCGGCGAAGAACCTCGCCGGCTTGGAAATCAACACCCCACCATCGTGCCCTATCAGGTGTTTGCGACCAGCGATGGCCATATCATCGTTGCGGTTGGCAATGACGGACAGTTCGCACGGTTTTGCACACTCATCGGGATGGAAGAACTTTCCGAGGACGAGCGGTTTCGCACCAACGTATCCCGTGTCAACAATCGAGACATTCTTGTTCCGATCCTATCGGAGCAATTGATGAAACTAAAAAAGGCCGAGTTGATTGACGGAATGGAGCAAAACAACATTCCAGGTGGTGCCATCAACACTCTTCCGGAAGTCTTTGTGACAGAACAGGTCAAAGCGCGTGAGATGAAAATCTCCGTCTCTCATGCGACCTCTCAATCCGGCACGGTTGATCTCATCGGCAATCCGGTGAAATTCAGCAAAACCCCTGTGAGTTATCGGCGCGGACCACCGGTGTGCGGTGAGCACACGGACGAAGTGCTCGATGAATATCTGGGTGAATCCACGGGCGGAGAAAACTGAAATGGCCGACATGCACGAGACAGCATCTGAAATCATTGCCCGCCGTCTGGCAGAAACCGGCTGTCGCCACGCCTTCGGATTGCCGGGCGGCGAAGTGCTGGCACTCCTCAGTGCGCTTAATCGAGCGGGTGTGGAATTCACGCTGTGTAAGCACGAAAATGCTGCAGGATTCATGGCTGAGGGGAGCTGGCAGGCCACAGGTGCGCCCGGTATCCTTTTGACCACAATCGGTCCGGGCCTTGCGAACGGCCTCAATTCAGTCGCCAATGCCTATCAGGAACAGGTGCCGCTGGTCGTACTTTCGGGCTGTATCGGGCCGGGTGAAGGCGCCGGTTTCACCCATCAGGTGGTTGATCAGACGGCCTTGCTGCGTCCGATCACCAAAGCTCAGTTCCAGATTGCAGATGGCGCGGCGCAACTCATGATCGACAAAGCGATCTCGATTGCTCTGGCTGATCCGCCGGGACCGGTGCATGTGGATTTGCCACACGATCTTGCCGGAAAGCTGATGCCGTCTTCCAGCCATCCACTTGTGCACCCTGAACCGGCTGCGTGGGCTGACGGGCCTTCTTTCGATCGGGCTGTTTCGATGTTGTCTGCATCCGAGCGGCCGCTGGTCATTGCAGGTGTTGGAGCCGTGCATCACAAGGCTGGAGCATCTGTTTTGCGCTTCGCAGAGCAGTTTGGCGCTCCGTTCATCACGACCTACAAAGCCAAGGGGATTGTTTCTGAAACGCACGGCCATTGCCTTGGGGGACACGGGCTTTCACCGCTTTCCGACAAGACCATCCTTCCTTTGATTGCGCAGTCGGATTGCGTGGTGCTTGCTGGCTATGACCCGATTGAAATGCGGTCGGGTTGGGTGGAGCCGTTTGCGCCTGAAAAGGCCGTCGACCTTGCCCACGCTGATTGCCAGCACGGCATGCACGCAAGTGCAGTGCGTCACGTGGGCAATGTGGCCGCGGCTCTGGAACGGCTGTGCGATGCCGTCGAAGCAAAAGCCACAAGCTGGCCTGGTGGTGAACCAGAGTCAGCGCGACAGGTTCTCAGCGAACAGTTCGCGAGCAAACCGCATTGGGGGCCACATCAGGTGTTTGCCACTCTGCGGGAATGCGTGAGCGATGAGACCGTTGTGACCATCGATAGTGGGGCGCATCGCATTTTGCTGTCGCAGATGTGGCGGGCAGAGCAACCGGCCACCCTTTTGCAGTCCACGGCGTTCTGTACCATGGGGGTGAGCTTGCCATTGGCAATGGGCTACGCGCGGGCTGGTGATGGTCAAAGGGTGTTCGCAGTCGTGGGTGACGCCGGACTTGAAATGGTAGCCGGTGAGCTGGCAACCCTGCGCGATCTCAATTTGCCGGTGACCATTGTTGTTCTGGTGGATGAGAGCCTAGCATTGATTGATCTCAAACAGCGCCGCAGCCAACTTCCAGAATCAGGCGTCGGCTTTGGCGGCACAGATTTTGTGGCAGTTGCAGAAGCCTATGGCGGTCGTGGATACTGGATCGACAATAAGGAGGACCTAGCTGCGCGCCTGACAGAAGAAGCGCCAGGGTTTTCCTTGCTCGCCTGCCGCGTTGAAAAAATGGAGTATGACGGCGCGTTCTAGATTGAGCGTGGGTTCAGTCTAGCTGAATGCGTTCCGACTTTCTCGGTGCTTTGTCGGTTCGTTTGTAGGTATGTCGTTCTAACCGGGTCGGCACCGATACTTGCTCCGAAACGCCCGTCACGTTTTCAGGCACAAGCGTAGAAGGAACCAGCGATGCGGACCACTCCATCAAACCTCCTGATCATCATATCGGATGAGCATCGCAAGGATGCGATGGGGTGTGCCGGGCATCCGATAGTCCGTACTCCCAACCTTGATGCACTGGCTGCGCGGGGCTCCCACTTTACCAATGCCTACACGCCGTCTCCAATGTGTGTTCCAACCCGAGCGGCGATTGCGACAGGCGATCACGCACACAGAACCGCGAACTGGGACAGTGCAACACCCTATAACGGCAAAGACCGCAGCTGGATGCATCACCTCCGCGACCATGGTGTAGAGACGGTCTCAATCGGCAAATTGCACTTTCGATCCAGCGAAGATGACAACGGCTTCTCGCAGGAAATTCTGCCCATGCACGTGGTCGGCGGCGTGGGATGGCCGATTGGACTGTTGCGAGAGAACCCGCCGGACTATGAGACGGCAGCGGAGCTTGCAGCCGATGTGGGCGTTGGGCGCAGCACCTACACAGACTATGACAAGCAAATTACCGAAGCAGCGGAAGCCTGGCTTCAGAAAAAGGCTAGCTCCAAAGACCCTTGGGCTGCCTTTGTGTCGCTGGTCAGCCCGCACTATCCGCTGACGTGCCCGGAAGAGTATTTTGCCCTGTATGATCCGCAGGAGGTCGATCTGCCTGTGGGCTTTGAGGAACGGTATCGCCCGGACCATAGCGAACTGAAAAACGTGGCGGGATTTTTCGACTATGACCGCTATTTCGATGAGCGGAAAATGCGGGAGGCCAAGGCCGCTTATTACGGTCTCACCAGTTTCATGGACGATTGCGTGGGTAGAATCCTGAGCGCGTTGGAGGCCAGTGGGCAGGCAGAAAACATGGTGGTTGTCTATGTCTCGGACCATGGCGACATGATGGGCGATCAGGGGTTCTGGACCAAACAGGTGATGTATGAACAATCCGCCGGTGTGCCGATGATTGTGGCTGGTCCTGGTGTCCCGAATGGCCGACAGGTCAAAACAGGGGCTTCGCTCGTTGATCTGGCCGCCACGGCAGTGGATGTGACCCGTGTGGGCCATGATGATGTGAGCCGGGCTCTACCCGGCATATCCTTGCGCGTGCTTGCTAATGCCCAAGATGATCCGGAGCGCACGATCCTGAGCGAATATCATGATGGTGGATCAACCACCGGCACCTTCATGATTCGTTGGCGCCAGTGGAAATATGTCCACTATGTTGGCCACAATCCCCAATTGTTCGATCTTACGTCGGATCCGGACGAACTTCAGAACCTTGCGTCTCTCCAGCCGAACCATCCTGACACCGTTGCTGCACTTGCCGAGGGCGAGCGTCGACTTCGAGAGATTTGCGATCCCGAATTGGTCAATGCGCAGTGCTTTGCCGATCAGAAAGCGAAGATTGCTCAACTGGGTGGCGAGGAAGCCTGCCTGACAGCATATCGGTTCAACCACACACCCACGCCAAGCGAGCAGGCAAAGATGCGAGAAGGTTCCGCTTTGTAGTCTGAAGCAGAAGTGGGATGCAGTCCTTTTCGCCGGTCTTTGTTTTGTGATGCTTCGGTTGCGACCTCATCCCATTCAGGTTGCGCTGGTATCAACCATCTCAATCAGTTGAATTAGGTTCCCGCAGGTATCATCAAAAACGGCCATACGGATCGGACCAGCGTCCATGGGTTCCTGAACAAATTTCACACCCATTTCTCCCAGTCTTGCCCGCTCCGCATTTAAGTCTTTAACCTGAAAGGAGTGCGCGGGGATGCCATCGGAGACCAACGCCTCTTTGTAGGGTTTCACTGCGGGGTGGGTGCTTGGCTCCAACAGAAGTTCTGTGCCATCGGGTTCTTCTGTGGACACAACCGTCAACCAGCGGTTATCACCCAGCGGTATGTTGTTTTTGACCTTGAAACCCAGAATGTCGGTGTAGAACTTTTCTGCTTTGTCTTGATCGTCGACAAAGACGCTGGTCACATAGATTTTCATCACTCATTCCGTTCTTGCAGCATGTGAGTGTGCTTCAGGTTGTCAGGGTAGAATGACGAGACTGATCAATACAAGACAAGCAGTCTTGAAAATCGTTATGATATAACATAATGAACGGTTTCACAGGAAACAGACCAGCCTTGCGCCCGATTTTTCGCCTATGCGGTGGAAGATAAGAAGTGCAATCGTCTGCAAATTCTACAGGGACCGCCTTCATGACAGACACCAGACTACCCGTAACCGTCCTCTCCGGCTTTCTGGGCGCAGGAAAAACCACCTTGCTGAATCGCGTGTTGAACAATCGGGACGGTCGCCGGGTTGCGGTGATCGTCAATGATATGTCCGAAGTAAACATCGATGCTGATCTGGTGCGGGCAGACACGGAATTGTCGCGCACGGATGAAACGCTCGTTGAAATGTCGAACGGCTGCATCTGCTGCACATTGCGGGACGATCTCCTGGACGAGGTGCGGCGTCTGGCAGATGAGGGCAGGTTTGACTACTTGTTGATTGAATCCACGGGTATCTCCGAACCGCTTCCGGTTGCTGCGACGTTTGATTTTCGTGATGAAGGGGGACAGAGCCTGTCTGATGTCTCTCGGCTCGACACGATGGTGACCGTCGTCGATGCGGTCAATCTTCTGAAAGACTATTCCTCCCATGACTTTTTGAAGGACCGTGGTGAGGTGATGGGAGATGAAGATCAGCGCGCGCTTGTCCATCTGCTGACGGACCAGATCGAGTTTGCGGACGTTGTCGTTCTGAACAAGGTCAGCGATGCCGGAACAGGACGTGTGGATGCCGCCCGAAAGATCATCCGCAGCCTGAACGCGGATGCGCGGATCATTGAGACCGATCATTCAGATGTGGATGCCGGTTCTATTTTGGACACCGGACTGTTTGATTTTGAGAAGGCGCATGAACATCCGATGTGGGCGAAGGAGCTCTACGGATTTGCCGATCATGTGCCGGAAACTGAAGAGTATGGTGTCGCCTCTTATGTTTACCGTGCTCGCCAACCATTTGTTCCAGAGAAGATTGTTGATCTGTTGAACGGGCCGATGCCAGGTGTAATCCGTTCGAAGGGACATTTCTGGATTGCCACCCGCCCGGATTGGGTGGTGGAGTTTTCTTTGGCTGGCTCACTGTCATCAATAACACCATTGGGACGGTGGTGGGCCGCTGTGCCTGAAGAAAACAGACCCAACACCGCCAGCGCTCAGGCCTATTTACAATCGAAATGGGTCGAACCCTGGGGTGATCGCCGGCAGGAGATTGTGTTTATCGGTGCCGGAATCGACTGGGCTGCGCTCAAAGCCCGTCTGGACGCGTGCCTCGTTCCCGTTCTCACAGCAACAAGTCTTCAAGAGTTGCCAGCCTATCGGGATCCGCTGCCGGTCTGGGGCCGTACCGAAGAAGCTGCGTAAGAGAAGTTGGAAATTCCTGCGCGAGTATCATTCTGACAAGGTGGTGCACCTGACCAGTCGGCGCGGCAGGCTGCGCAGATACTGATCAGTCATCAATCGGTTTGCGGCGTAGAGATTTTATCCGCCCGCGGCTGGTTTTTTGATCCATGCGCTTTGCCCGGGCGTTCCTGCTGGGTTTGGTGGCAATGCGTTTGGGCGGCGGTGGTTTTGCTGCTTCCGCCAGCAGAGCCAGCAGTTTCTCAAGAGCTTCCTGTCGATTGCGCTCTTGCGTCCGATGCCGGTCGGCTCGGATCACCAGATCGCCCTCGCGGTTGATACGGTTTCCGGCCAGCCGGCGCACCGATGATTTTAGGCGATCGGTAAGCCCGATTACCTGATCCACATTGAACTTCAGCACAACCGCTGTGGCGACCTTGTTGACATTTTGCCCGCCAGCACCACCGGCCTGCACGAACTGTTCGCGCAACTCATCGCCGAGCACATAGTCATGACTGGTAATGCGGTGTATCGTTTGTGCCACAATCTCACCTGTTCTGCGGGTCTGCGTCATAGTGTTGCCATAGCGCGCGTTATGGACATTCCTGTGCCGCGGGCAATATGATGACGTTCCGGGGTGCTGACCCTCATTGTTTTTCGGACGCATCACCTTGTACACAATTTCGTTTCAAACATCCGGGTTTTGTGGTGGTCGCCGATTATGACATCGGAGACGGAAACATCGGTTGGGCTGGCGCGGCAAGTGTCAAAGGGCGTCGCGGATCTGGAAGATGCACTGGCCACCGAAAGCACAAAGAAGCGCGGGTTCTGGCGACGGTTGCGGCGAAACTTCTCGATCTATGTCTTTACCAGCCTGACACGGCGCATTGTTTTTTTGAACGTGGCTGCGTTGCTGGTTCTGGTTTCAGGCATCCTCTATCTCAACCAGTTTCGCGAAGGGCTGATTGATGCGAGGGTTGAAAGCCTTCTGACACAGGGTGAGATCATTGCCGGTGCAATTGCGGCATCCGCCACGGTGGAAACCAATGCGCTGACCATTGATCCGGAAAAGCTGCTTGAACTGCAAGCCGGTGAAAGCGCCATTCCGGCAGAAACTGATAATGACAATTTGGACTTTCCGATTGACCCGGAACGGGTGGCACCGGTTCTGCGCCGCCTGATTTCGCCGACGCGAACCCGCGCGCGTATTTATGATCGCGATGGGCTGATTATTCTTGACTCCAAGCATCTCTACACGCGTGGTCAGGTTTTGCGGTTTGATTTACCGGAGATCGATCCGCAAGTGAGCTGGAGTGAGTGGTTCTCAAAGCAGTTCAACACGCTGCTGCAGCGCAGTGACCTGCCGCTCTACAAAGAATTTCCGAATGGAAACGGTACCGGGTATCCGGAGGTTGTGACAGCCCTTACCGGCAGTCCCGGCAGTGTCACGAGACTGACCGAAGACGGTGAACTGATCGTCTCGGTTGCGGTGCCGGTACAGCGTTTTCGCGCGGTTCTGGGCGTACTTCTGCTGTCAACGGAAGCGGGTGACATCGACAAAATCGTTCAGGCGGAGCGCATCGGGATTGTCCGGGTCTTCATGGTGGCCGCTGGTGTGACGATCATCCTTTCGATCCTGCTGGCAAGCACCATTGCCCAACCCCTGCGAAGGCTGGCAGCGGCGGCGGTGCAGGTGAGGTTGGGGCACAATGCGCGTGCGCAGATCCCGGATTTTTCTGACCGCCGCGATGAGATCGGCAATCTCTCCACCGCTCTCAGGGATATGACGGCGTCCCTTTATGCGCGGATTGATGCGATCGAAAGTTTCGCGGCGGATGTGAGCCATGAGTTGAAAAACCCGCTGACATCCCTGCGTAGTGCGGTTGAAACCCTTCCGCTCACAAAAACCGACGAACAACGCAAACGCCTGATGGATGTGATCCAGCATGATGTGGTTCGGCTTGACCGGCTCATCACCGATATTTCCGATGCGTCGCGGCTGGATGCGGAACTGGCTCGGGAAGCTGAAGAGCCGGTGGATCTAGAGGAATTGTTGAAGACTTTCAAATCGGCACAGGACCACATCAATCCAGGAACGAGTGCGATCAAACTCTCCCTCAACATCGAAAAGCCAAAGGCTGCTCGCCGGTTGCGTGGTGGTTCTTCGGGACGGACCGAGAAGGCAAGTCGTCATGGCCCGTTTGTCACCTGTGGCCATGAACTGCGATTGTCACAAGTCATCAATAATCTGGTCGACAATGCGCGCTCGTTTGTGCCGGAGAAATCCGGCCAAATTAACATCTCCCTGCGCCGCTCCAACGGCATGATTGAGATGACAATCGAGGACAATGGACCTGGCATTCGTGCCGAACGGGTGGAGCGGATATTTGAACGCTTCTACACCGACCGAACGGAGCAGGATGGTTTCGGTCAGAACTCGGGTCTTGGTTTGTCGATCTCCAAGCAGATTATTGAAGCGCAGGATGGTACGCTGACGGCTGAAAATATTGGTGGTGATGCCAATCCGGAAGGCGCGCGTTTCATTGTTCGTTTGCCTGCCCTTCAAGAGGGCTGATGCCGGTTATGCGAGCCGGAAAAAACCACCATGGCACGGCCCTTCTTGTTGGTGAAATCGGGCTGTTGGTGCGGGGCGCGTCCGGTTCGGGAAAGTCCCTCTTGGCTCGTTTGTTGCTGGAACGCTGTCGGGCTCGCGCGCAGTTCGCGGCACTTATTTCTGACGATCAAGTTCTTTTGGAAGCCCGCGGCAGGAGATTGATCGCTCGGGTGCCCGATACGATTGAGGGGAAAATGGAGGTGAGGGGCTTTGGTATCGTTCAGGTTCCACATGAACCATCAGCGCGCATTCACGGAGTCATTGAACTGGTGACGGACGATGATCTGCCCCGCATTCCTAACCGGAAGTTGGAAATGATAGAGGGTGTGGGCCTGCCCTCCATGCAAGTTCGGGGACGTGATCTTGTAGGCGCACTGGATGTGGCTGATCAGTTTATCTTTACGTTGTCGACTGGGTCTTGAGCTGCCCTGAAACTTGACCTGACTCTGCCGTGGGGCCAACGCTTCCGGCATCGGGAAAGAGGTGATTCGCAACAACATGGCATTAGGCGATGTGATTGGCCGGTTTTCCGGCTCCATCATCATTTTGTGGGGCTGGCGAGCCTATCTTGTGGCTCTTGTTGCGGGCGGCTGTTCCGCGTTTGCCATGGCACCTTTCCACATCTTCCCAATCCTGTTCGTGACCTTCCCTGTTTTGGTCTGGCTCATGGATGGCGCGTTGGGTGACCCTGGTCGCGGCGTGATTGGTCGCCTGTGGCCTGCGGCGCGCATTGGTTGGCTTTTTGGTTTCGGCTATTTTCTGGTTTCCATGTGGTGGCTTGGAAAGGCGTTTCTGGTCGATGCTGACCAGTTTGCCTGGCTGTTGCCATTTGCGGTGGCATTGCTTCCAGCAGGCCTTGCGCTTTTCTGGGCATTCGGGCTCGCGATTGCCCGCATATTCTGGCGCGATGGCTGGCGCCGTATTCTTGCACTAACGTTTGGGCTGGGATTGGCCGAGTGGTTGCGCGGCACGCTTTTCACCGGCCTGCCCTGGAATGCCATTGGCTATGCGGCAATGCCGGTACCGGCGATGATGCAATCAGCTTCGGTTATTGGTCTTTATGGGGTGACGCTTGGTGCCATCTTCGTATTTGCGGCACCGGCTGTGATGGATCCGGGCAGTGTTGCTGGAGAGCGACGCAGCGGTCCACGCCGCGTTACAGCCACTTTGGTTGTGGCTCTTCTGCTTTCGGCTGTGCATGTGGGATTTGGTGTCTTTAGACTTGGTGGCGCGGTCACAGATCATGTTGATGATTTAAGCCTGCGTATTCTTCAGCCCGCCATTCCACAGGAAGAAAAATGGCTGCCGCAAAGGCGCAGCGAAATTTTTGCCAAGCTCATCAATCTGTCGAATGCATCGACCTCGCCAAGCAAACAGTCGCTGGAAGGAACGGATCTTCTGATCTGGCCGGAATCGGTGTTTCCGTTTGTCCTGACCGATCAACCGGACGCCATTGCTGCAATCGCCGCACTGCTTCCGGACGGAACATCTTTGATCACCGGGGCCTTGCGCGAAGAAAAAGCCATTGAGGGCAAGACTGAAGGGTTCACGTTCAATTCGCTTTACGTGATCAATGACAAAGGCGAAATCACCGCGGCTCGCGACAAGGTGCATCTCGTCCCGTTTGGAGAATATCTGCCGTTTCAGCCGCTGCTTGAAAGCATCGGCCTTAATGAACTGACGGACATAAAGGGCGGTTTTTCCAAGGGCGTTTTGCGACGAACGGTGGCGCTTGGTAAATATCCCGCGTTTCTGCCGCTGATTTGCTACGAGATTATCTTTCCGACCGGACTGTCTTACGATGGTGAAGCGCCCGGCTGGATTGTTAATCTGACTAATGATGCATGGTTTGGGCTATCCCCGGGACCACATCAACATTTGCATCAGGCGCAGGTCCGTGCTGTTGAACAGGGTCTGCCTGTGGTGCGTGCCGCAAACACCGGGATTTCTGCAATCATAGACCCTTACGGGCGAATCACCCGCGCGCTCGGGCTTGGGCAGTCCGGCGTGATTGATGGCCGGTTGCCGGTGGCCTTAGAGGGGACAGTGTTCGCAAACATAAGAAACAGTGTCTTTCTAGCAGTTTTAGGACTGATTTTGCTATTAATGATAGCAATACGCGCGAAAGCGCGATAAAGTTGCATTGACACGAATTCAACCGATGCGTCATGATTATGTGGTGTGGGGCCCTAACCTTGCACATCACGAAATTGAGTTGATTGGCAACGTGCCGGAATGGCCTTTTCCAGGTTTAGGGGAGGTGGGTTGACAATCATTAATCTGTCGCGCCCGTCCGGCTGTGGCAACAAGGCAAATAATAATGACTCAACCAAAAAAGAAACCAAATCCGATCGACGTGCATGTGGGCTCGCGCGTTCGATTGAGAAGAACGATGCAGGGGCTTAGCCAGGAAAAACTTGGTGACGCATTGGGGATCACTTTCCAGCAAATTCAGAAATATGAAAAAGGTGCAAACCGGATTGGTGCCAGCCGCATGCAGCAGATTGCGAATGTGCTGAGTGTACCTGTTTCCTTCTTTTTTGAAGATGCACCGTCGGGAACGGATTCTACACCTGCCGGCATGGCCGAACAGAATTCCACCACCTATGTGGTTGATTTTCTCTCAAGCTCTGAAGGGCTTCAGCTGAACCGCGCTTTTGTAAACATCAAAGATGCAAAGGTTCGGCGAAAAATCGTCGAGCTGGTTAAAACGCTGGCGGAAGAAGAATAATAGCCGCATGAGGTAGCATCAGGCGCACAGAAAGTCATTTCATCTGTGCGTCGGATCATCCTCACAACCTATCAGATGGGATTGCGAAGAGCCGTTGTTCGAGGAACCGAAAACAACAGCCGGGGATCGCTCAGAGAATATCTAAAATTAACATCGTACCCCGGTAATTTGCCACTTGACCCCAAGTGTCGAATGCCCCTACACGTGCGCCGCTAATGGACGTGTTTGGGCACCCCAGCTTGTTGCGTCCGATCTTCAACTAAGCACGGGGACACTATGGCTCGTTCGCACTATCTCTTTACATCTGAATCCGTATCCGAAGGTCATCCTGACAAGGTATCAGACCGTGTGTCGGATGAAATCGTTGATCTGTTTTTCTCCACCGCAGCAAAAGAAGGCATGGACCCATGGGATGTTCGTGTTGCTGCTGAAACGCTAACCACCACAAACAAGGTGGTGATTGCTGGTGAAACCCGTGGTCCGGCAAGCATTGAACCGGCTCACGTCGAAGCGGTGGCACGTGAGGCCATCAAAGACATCGGCTACGAACAAGACGGTTTCCACTGGAAACACGCCGATGTGGACGTGCTGCTGCACGCTCAATCTTCTGACATTGCTCAGGGCGTTGACGCAGGCAGCAACAAGGATGAAGGCGCTGGCGACCAGGGCATCATGTTTGGTTATGCCTGTCAGGAAACGCCGGAACTGATGCCGGCTCCGATCTATTACAGCCACAAGATTCTTGAAGTTCTCGCTGCGGCTCGCAAATCCGGAGAGGCCGCTCAGCTCGGACCAGACTCCAAAAGTCAGGTGACGGTGGTCTACGAGAACGGCAAGCCGGTTCGCGCGTCGTCCATCGTTCTCTCCACACAGCATCTCGATGGCGACATGACGTCTGCTGATGTTGCTGATCTGGTTCGCCCCTACATCGAAAAAACCCTGCCTGACGGTTGGATCACGGGCGAAACCGTCTGGCACGTCAATCCAACCGGCAAGTTCCTGATCGGTGGTCCTGATGGTGATGCCGGTCTTACCGGTCGTAAGATCATCGTGGACACCTATGGTGGAGCGGCCCCCCACGGCGGTGGCGCATTTTCCGGGAAAGACCCGACAAAGGTTGACCGGTCTGCCGCTTACGCTTCGCGCTATCTGGCGAAAAACGTTGTTGCTGCCGGTCTGGCCGACTGGTGCAACATTCAGCTTTCCTATGCAATTGGGGTTTCCCAGCCGCTCTCGATCTATGTGAACGCAGGCGGCGGCGAAGGGGTATCCGATGCAGATCTGGAAAAGGCAATCGGCAGCGTGATGGATCTTTCGCCACGCGGCATTCGCCAGCACCTTGATCTCAACAAGGCAATTTATGCCCGCACCGCAGCCTATGGCCACTTTGGGCGCACGCCGGATGCCGATGGTGGTTTCTCCTGGGAAAAAACCGATCTGGTCGATGCGCTGAAAGCAGCTGTCTGATCGGCAATCTTTTCTGACAATGAATCAGGAAGCGAATTCCAGAGGCGGGGCGCAAAGGCGTCCCGCCTCTTCCTTTTTTGGCCGTCGAAAGGGTCATGAGCTGAAAAACCGTCAGGCGCGACTTTGGGACAGCCTGTTGCCGGAGTTGCAGCTCGATCCTTTTGGTGGTCCTGCGCCGGATGATCTGACGGTGCTATTTCCGACGAGTGTTGAGTCGGTCAACCTCGAAATCGGATTTGGCGGTGGCGAACATCTGGCCCGGCAAGCTCAGGATCATCCCGAAACCGGCTTTATCGGGGTGGAACCATTCATCAACGGCCTTGCCAAAATGTTGGGCGAGGTTGACGGTCGGGGGCTCAACAATGTTCGCCTTTATGGCGAAGACGCAGCCATTTTGCTGGACTGGCTTCCACCGGCATCGCTGTCCCGTGTAGACCTTCTTTATCCCGATCCATGGCCGAAGAAGAAGCACTGGAAGCGGCGCTTTGTGAACGTGAAGAACCTTGAGCGCATTGCTCGGGTGATTGAACCAGGCGGTCTGTTTCGCTTTGCTTCCGACATCGACACCTATGTCAACTGGACGCTGCAGCACATTGCACGGCAAGAAGCACTTCGCTGGACAGCGAAGCAGGCTGACGACTGGCGGCAGCCGTGGGATGTTTGGCACCGCACCCGCTATGAAGCAAAAGCCATTCGCGAAGGCCGAACACCGGCGTATCTGGTGTTTGAGCGAGTGTCGTAAGGCAACATTCGTTCGAAAATTCACTCTGTGCAAATAGTCACGGTCTTTTGCTCGTTCCGTTGGTAACCTCGAACAACTGATGTTCAGGCTGTCGGCTTGCAACTCTTTCCCATGCTTTGCCGGTGGCCCCTGAGCGGGGAGGCAAGGTGGTGCCCGACAACAACAAGAACTCCACGGAAAGCGAAACGAAGGACTCTTTAACCGATCCCGCCCCCACTTCTGGCACCGGAACAGGGTCAGGAACAGGTGGTGACGAGCAGGTCGTTTCTGCGAATTCTGCAACCATTGATGATCGATTTGGGCAGGCGAGAGCACTTCACAATGAAGCAATTGCCCTGCGCGACCGCGGCACAATGCTGCGAGAGGCGCAGACAAAATACCAGGAAGTGATCGCTATGGCGCCGGACTCAGATTCCGGCAAACTTGCGCGTGCCGTTCTCTTCGAAATGGAGCGAAAAACTGATCGCGGCGTGATCTCTCCCGTGTTCCTCGGGATTGCCGGGCTGTCATTCTACTTTTTGGTCTTTTTCGCGATCGCATGGTTCAACGACTACCAGTGGGCCGTCGATCTGTGGTCGAAGTATCGATACGAAGCCTTCGTCGTTATCATGGTCTACGTGGCGGCCTGGGGTGTCGTCTATCTGCTTGAAAGGAACTGGCACAAAATTCCGACAAGCACGAAGAATGTGGCCGCTTTGTTCGGGCCGCTTCTGTTGATTGCATTCGGTGTTATGGCGGCGGTGTTTCAGTCGCCTGTGAAGCAGGTGTTTATCTATGAAATCGTCTTCATTCTGGTTGTCTGTTCTCTGCCAGCGGCGACCTACTATCTGTTTCTCAAGACCCGACGTCCAAGCATTCTGAACGAATTTGTCGGAAATCTTGCACGGCTGGGACTGCTTGCTCCTCGCCTCAACAGGCGCCGTGACACCACCCATACTGAAAGCAAGTTCGAACTGAAATCCGAATCCCCCGAGGTGAGAGAGTCACGGGTGGAGAGCTATCTGCAACAGTTTGAAGCCATGTATGGCGAGTTGAGATTTGATGGCGAACAGGGAGACGTATTGCGCCGCGGCCAGTTTGCGAGAGGACTGATCAATGCTGTGAGTGATCAGAAGGCCTTTTCCAACACCAGCCCGGTCATCATGCCGTTGGCCAACGTCCGTATAACCGACATATTTCGAGCCAATCTCTTCATCCCACTGTGCATTGCGACCATCCTCTCACTTGTTGGATGGTTGATCGTGCTTCAGCCCCAATGGTCGCTCGCGGCTCAAGGGCAAACTGATTCAATCGCCAAAGTGCTCAATGTCAGCCTCAGCGAGCAAATCACGCCGCTAACAGCTGCATTTCTGGGTGCATTCTTCTTCGGTATTCAAATGCTGATGCGGCGGTTTGCCCGACGTGATCTAGGCCCCAACGCCTATCTCTCCTTTGCGCTACGCATCATTCTTGCGGTCATTGCGGCATGGCTTGTGGTGGTGCTTTTAAATTACTTTGCTGAAAGCGATCTCACGTCGCCGGAACAAGCAGGTTCAGTTGTTTCGGAGGCCTCCAAGACCGTTGCTACTGCGTCGGAGTCGGCGGAGGCGGCAGGAACCAAGGAGAAACCGGCTGGTTCGGGGTCGCAAGAGGGTGAAGAAAACGATAGCGGTCTCCTCAATTATAGTGCTCTCCTGATCCTGTCATTTGTGGTGGGGGTGTTTCCGCGAATTCTGTGGCAACTGATCACAACCGCCGTCAGCAAGATTCCGGAAATCTTTGTCACCGTTCCCCGATTTCACCGCAACCAACCGTTGGAAAGGCTTGACGGTCTGACAATTTGGCATGAGGTTCGGCTTGAAGAAGAGGATGTCGAAAACGTCTCCAACATGGCCAGCCTTGATGTTGTCGATGTCATGCTCAGAACACAGATTCCCGCCGAAAGGCTTGTTTCGTGGATTGACCAGTCCATCCTGTTGAGCCTGCTGGGATTGCAGCAGGCCGATCTTGAAAATGACAACAGCATCGCACGCAAGTTGCGGGAAATTGGTGTGCGAAATGCCAGTCAGTTGGTGTCGAATTATGAGGCGGGGGGCGCCACACGTGATTTGTTGGTGCGCGTTCTTGGCTCGTCGCCGCCTGAGGGCGACGCGAAGAATGAATCAAGCTCTTCCGCGGGTGGCGCGGAAAATGAGGACCAGGGATCTGCCAGCGACGCGACCAATGCCGATGGGGCGGTAACAGCCGACAAACTCAACCCGCTTGAAACGCTTGTCCATTCCATTCAGCTAGAACCCAATTTTGAACTCGTTCGAGCCTGGCGCGGGGTTTGAGGCGCAGGTCAATTCACCGCTTGCGCATTCGCGGTTTCCCGCCTATATAAGCGTCAACATTCTCCGGCATTTTGTCAGAGTGGGGCCCACCGGCACCCGCTCTTTTTTATGTCCTGATGCCGGAAATCACCTGAAACTGTTCATGGCATCAGCCGCGTTGTGAACACCGGAAAAACACGTTGAGCGAACCGCGCATCATCACTGAATCGGGCCTTGAAGCCCGGATCGAAACCATCATCACCCCCACGGTGGAAGATGAGGGTTATCGCGTGGTGCGTGTTCGTGTGCTCAACCAGAACGGATTGACGTTGCAGATCATGGCGGAGCGGCCAGACGGCACCATGAGTGTTGAGGACTGCGAGCGGCTGTCGCGAGCGCTTTCTCCGGTGCTGGATGTGGAAGACCCGATCCCGCAGGCCTATTCGCTGGAAATGTCCTCTCCGGGCATTGATCGCCCGCTGGTGAGGAAGTCTGACTTCGAAACCTGGTCCGGGCATCGGGCGAAGATCGAACTGGCGCAGCTTCTCAACGGGCGAAAGCGCTACAAGGGCCAGCTTCTTGGAGTTGATGGCGACGATATTCTGGTGCGTCTAGATCGCTCAAGCGACGACGAAAGCCCTGATCAGCGCGTGCCAATGAATGCAATTCAGGATGCAAGACTGATTTTAACGGATGAGCTTATTCGCGAATCATTGTCCCGTGATAAGGCGTTGCGGGAAGCGAACGGGCTGGATGACGATCTGGAATAAACCGGGCGTGTCATCAGGCGGGTTCTGTTCAAAAGACAGAATGAGTGTCTGACACGCGCAAACGCAAATTGATGGCCCTGTTGCACGGGACAAATGGATCGCAACAGATGCCGGTATTTGGGAGACGATAAAATGGCAGTCAGTGCAAACCGGCTGGAGCTTCTGCAGATTGCAAAGGCCGTTGCTCAGGAAAAGTCCATCGATGAAACAATCGTCATTGATGCGATGGCTGACGCGATCCAGAAGGCTGCGAAGTCGCGCTACGGTCTTGAGACCAATATTCGCGCCGACATCAACCAGAAGACTGGTGAGATCAAGCTGCAGCGTCTGTTGCACGTGGTGGAAAAGCCGGAAGATTTCTCAATCGAGATTGATCTGGAATCGGCACAGATGCGCAATCCGTCAGCCAAGCTTGGCGATTATATTGGTGAGCAGCTGCCGCCAATGGATTTTGGCCGCATCTCGGCTCAATCCGCCAAGCAGGTGATTGTTCAGAAGGTTCGCGATGCCGAGCGTGATCGTCAGTTCGAAGAGTTCAAAGACCGGACAGGCGAAATCATCAATGGCACGGTCAAGCGCGTTGAATATGGCAATGTGATCGTTGATCTTGGTCGCGGTGAAGGTGTGATCCGTCGTGATGAACTCATCCCACGCGAGGTCTACAATTACGGCGACCGGGTGCGTGCCTATATTTACGATGTGCGCCGCGAGCAGCGTGGACCGCAGATCTTTTTGTCGCGCACCCATCCGCAGTTCATGGCGAAATTGTTCCAGATGGAAGTGCCGGAAATCTATGACGGCATCATCGAAATCCGTTCCGTGGCCCGCGACCCGGGATCGCGCGCCAAGATCGCTGTGATTTCCAATGACTCGGCCATTGACCCCGTCGGTGCCTGTGTCGGTATGCGTGGCTCACGGGTTCAGGCTGTTGTGGGCGAACTGCAGGGCGAAAAGATCGACATCATCCCATGGTCGCCGGAAGCTGCGGGCTTCATCGTGAACGCATTGCAGCCTGCTGAAGTGGCCAAGGTGGTGCTTGATGAGGATGCCGAGCGCATCGAAGTTGTTGTGCCCGATGATCAGCTTTCGCTGGCCATTGGCCGTCGCGGACAGAATGTGCGTCTGGCTTCCCAGCTGACCGGCTGGGACATCGACATCATGACCGAGCAGGAAGAATCAGACCGTCGCCAGAGTGAATTCCAGCAGAACACCGATGCTTTCATGGAAGCGCTCAACGTTGATGAGATGGTGGCGCAGCTCCTGGCTTCAGAAGGCTTCACCAACATCGAAGAAGTCGCCTACGTAGAGAGCGATGAAATCGCGATGATCGAGGGCTTTGACAGCGAAACGGCAGAGGAACTGCAGGCCCGTGCCCGTGAGTTCCTGGATCGCCGCGAGCAAAAGCTTGACGATGAGCGCAAAGAACTCGGTGTCGCTGATGACCTGAAAGCCGTGCCCGGCATGACCACTGCCATGATGGTGGCTTTGGGCAAGAGTGAGGACAAGATCCTTTCACTTGAGGATTTTGCTGGGTGTATCGCAGACGATCTGATCGGCTGGACCGAGCGTAAGGATGGCGAGAGCACTCGCCACGCCGGCGCTCTGGATGGGTTCCCGCTTTCCCGGGTGGAAGCTGACGAAATGATCATGAGCGCGCGTATTGCGGCAGGCTGGGTGACCGAAGAGGACCTCCTCGCCAAGGAAGAAGAAGCAACCGAAGTCGAAGTTGAGAAAGAAACCGGTCCTCCGCCTGTGATGAATGTCATCGAAGACATTTCTGGCTGACGGAGATGAGACCGGCTGCCCCTAAACTGATCGGAGATTGGACCGAACTTGAAAGACGGCGATTTGAACGACCGTACCTGCATTGTGACCCGCACGGCACACGACCGCTCCGCGCTCGTGCGCTTTGTCGCGTCGCCTGACGGGGAAGTTGTTGCCGATCTGAAGGAAAAGCTCCCCGGTCGCGGTGTTTGGGTGCTGGCTGAACGGGACATGGTTGAACAGGCGACGAAGAAGAATCTATTCGCCCGAGGCCTGAAAACATCGGTGCGGGCCAATCAGGCGCTTGCATCGCAGGTTGAAATGCTGTTGGAAAAGGCAGCATTGGGTAGTTTGGGCATGGCCCGCCGGGCGGGAGCCTGCATTACAGGATCATCCAAGATCAGCGCTTCTATACGTGGCGGCAAGGTGCGCGCGCTTTTGCATGCAAAGGAAGCGGCCGACGATGGATGCCGTAAACTCGATCAGTTGCTTGCTGTTTTCGATGAGTGGGAGCAAACTGGTCGGAATTCCCCAATTCTACGCCTGTTTACGTCAGATCAAATGAATTTGGCATTGGGCGGAGGAAATGTGATACATGCAGCGCTGACTCACGGCGGTGCTGGTGAATCCTTTCTGCGTCATGCAGAAAAACTGATGAAATATCGGGGACTTGTCCCCGAAACGAATGAACATTGACCGTCGAATATATCGACGGAATAAAGGCGCAGGCTGAATGAGCGATACGAAGTCAGGTCAGGATAATTCCACGGCGGGTCCACGCAAGACCCTATCCCTGCGCCGTGGTGGTGGCACGAACACCGTGCGCCAAAACTTTTCCCATGGCCGATCGAACTCGGTTGTGGTCGAGACAAAGAAACGCCGCTTCACCAAGCCGGGCGATAGCAAAGACGTGTTTGCGCCCAAGGTTGAGAAGGTCAATCTGACCCCAAAACCGGCTGAAGCGGAAAAGGCAGCGCCAGCGCCGAAACCGGCAGAGCAGGCCGCACAAAGCCGTCTTTCAGCAAGTGAGCTGGAAGCGCGCACCAGAGCGCTTGAAGAAGCCAAGCAACGCGAAGTTCAGGATCAGGCCCGCGCCCGCGAGGAAGCCGAGCGTCGCGCGCAGGAAGAGGAACAGCGCCGCATTGAGCGCGAGGCGGAAGAGAAACGCCTTGCCGAGGAAGCCGCTCATCGTGCTGAAGAAGAAAAGGCGCAGCGCGAGCGTGAGGCTCAGGAAGAAGCTGAACGCATCGCTACGGCAGAAGCTGAAGCCGCAACAGCACAGAAGCAATCTGAAACCGGCGCGGTGAAGAAAGCTCAGCCGGCCCCAGCCGTTTTGAGAGAAGCGCAGCGACCAAAATCCGCTGAACCCGCGAAGCCTTCGCGTGGCAAGGGTGACGACAATCGTCGTCGCACGAAACTCACGCTTTCCAATGCACTTGATGACAGCGGCCAGCGAGGTCGCTCTTTGGCCTCGATGCGTCGTCGTCGTGAGAAAGAAAAGCGTGCGCAGACCCAAACAGGTCCGCGCGAAAAGGTTGTTCGTGAAGTCACCATTCCTGACACGATTACCATTCAGGAACTTGCAAACCGTATGGCTGAGCGTGTTGTGGATGTGATCAAGCTGCTGATGCAGCAAGGACAATTGCTGAAACCAGGCGATATTATCGACGCGGACAGCGCTCAACTGATTGCCGAAGAAATGGGCCACACAGTGGTGCGTGTTTCTGAAGCCGATGTTGAAATCGGACTGGAAGCTGCTCCGGACAAGGATGAAGATCTTCAGTCGCGCCCACCAATTGTGACCGTGATGGGTCATGTGGACCACGGCAAGACATCGCTGCTTGATGCGCTGCGCAAAACCAATGTTGTGCGTGGTGAGGCGGGTGGAATTACCCAGCACATTGGTGCCTATCAGGTTGAGTCGGGTGGTCAGAAGATTTCCTTCATCGACACCCCGGGTCACGCCGCCTTTACGGCCATGCGTGCTCGCGGCGCCAGCATCACTGACATCGCCATTCTGGTGGTTGCGGCGGATGACGGTGTGATGCCGCAGACAATCGAATCCATCAATCATGCCAAAGCGGCTGACGTTCCCATCATCGTTGCCATCAACAAGATGGACCTGCCTGCCGCAGACCCGAACCGGGTGCGCACCGAACTTCTGCAACATGATGTGTTTGTGGAATCCATGGGCGGTGACATTCTGGAGATCGAAGTCTCTGCACTGAAGGGCACAAACCTCGACACGCTGCTTGAGACGATTGTGCTGCAATCGGAAATTCTCGAGCTGAAAGCCAATCCTGATCGCTCAGGTGAAGCTGTTGTTGTGGAAGCCAAGCTGGAGCGCGGTCGTGGCGCTGTTGCGACTGTCATCGTTCAGAATGGCACGTTGAAGGTTGGCGATATCGCTGTTGCGGGCAACGAATGGGGTCGCGTCCGCGCGCTGATTGATGATCACGGCAAGCAGATTAAATCTGCCGGACCGGCAACACCTGTAGAGGTGCTGGGTCTCTCCGGCGCGCCGGCTGCGGGCGAGGCGCTCGTGGTGGTCGACAATGAGGCCCGTGCCCGTGAAGTGGCAGAGTATCGTCAGCGCGTTGCGCGCGAAAAGGCCGTGGCTGCCGCTGCTGGTTCCCGCGGTTCGCTGGAACAGATGATGAGCAATCTGCAGTCGCAGGGCGCATCAGAAGCACCAATGGTCATCAAGGGCGACACGCGCGGTTCCGTTGAAGCGATCGCGGCAGCTCTTGAAGGGCTTGGCACCGACGAAGTGAAGCCACGCATCGTGCATTCTGCTGTGGGCGGAATCACCGAAGCGGATGTCACTTTGGCTGTTGCGTCCAAGACGCCAATCATCGGCTTCAACGTCCGCGCCAACAAGCAGGCGAAGGATCTTGCCGAGCGGGAAGGCATCGAAATTCGCTACTATTCGATCATCTATGATCTGATTGATGATGTGAAAGACACGCTTTCCGGTCTGCTTGCACCCGAACGCCGGGAAACCTTCTTGGGCTACGCCGAAATTCTGGAAATCTTCAACGTCTCCAAAGTCGGCAAGGTTGCGGGCTGCCTGATCACCGAGGGCAAAGTGGAACGCGGCATGGGTGTGCGCCTGTTGCGCGATGATGTGGTGATTCACGAAGGTGAACTCTCCACACTCAAGCGCTTCAAGGACGAAGTTGCAGAAGTGCCGAGTGGTCAGGAATGCGGCATGGCCTTCAAGAACTATCAGGACATGCGCAAGGGTGATGTTATCGAGTGCTTCCGCGTGGAGATGATTGAACGGTCGCTGTAGCGCGTATCACTGCCCGGTCAAGGCAACAGATTATGGCAAAACGATTTGCGGCTGCGAAGGGGCCTTCGCAGAGACAATTGCGGGTTGGCGAATTGGTTCGTCATGCGCTCAGCCATGTGCTGAGCCGCAGTGAAGTGCGCGATCCTGCTCTTGAGGGGATTGTGATTTCAATCTCGGAAGTTTCCATGTCGCCGGATCTCAAAAACGCGACTGTATTCGTGTCACCGCTTGGAGTGGAAGATGCTGAACCAGTAATTGCGGCACTCGAGCGCAATGCAAAATTCATCCGGGGTCGAATTTCACCGCATCTCAATCAGATGAAATATCTGCCCGCAATCCGCTTTCGCGTGGACACCAGCTTTGACAATTTTGCCCGGGTGGATGCCTTGTTGCGATCTGACCGAGTGTCGAGAGACCTTGCGCAGCCTGATGAGGCTGGAGAGGTTTCAGAAAACCCATCCGGCTCGGACTGACAGGCATGGCACGCAAGAAAAAAGGGCGCCCGATTTCAGGCTGGCTTGTGCTCGACAAGCCTTATGATTTCGGTTCGACCCAGGCTGTCGGCAAGGTCAAATGGCTGTTTCAGGCGCAAAAGGCTGGCCATGCCGGAACCCTCGATCCGCTCGCCAGCGGCATGCTTCCCATCGCTCTGGGAGATGCGACCAAGACCGTCAATCACGTGATGGACGGGTTCAAGACCTACCGATTTACCGTTCGCTGGGGGGTGGAGACGTCCACGGATGATGCTGAAGGTGAGGTCGTCAATCAGAGCGATGTGCGGCCCACGCGCCAGCAGATTGAAGCTGCACTTGCACCATTCATCGGTGATATTCTGCAGACCCCGCCGCAGTTTTCAGCCGTCAAGATCAACGGCCAACGGGCGTATGATCTGGCGCGTGCCGGTGAAGATGTGAAGCCCAAAGAACGGGAAGTCACTGTGGATGAACTCATCATCCTGGACACGTCCGACGCCGATCACACCGCATTTGAAATGGTTTGCTCAAAGGGCACGTACGTTCGGTCGCTGGCGCGGGATCTCGGTCGGGCGCTGGGCACATTTGGCTCGGTAGCCGCGCTTAGACGCACAGCGGTGGAACCGTTTGATGAAAACGATCTCGTGCCGCTTGAGGCGCTGATTGATCTTGAAGGTGATCTGGACGCTCTGGACGATCATCTCATCCCGCTTGACCGAGCGCTTGATCATCTCACCGGGTTTGAGGTGAGTGCGGACGACGCAAGGCGCATTCGATTGGGCAATGCGGTTTTGCTGCGCGGACGGGATGTGCCGATCACCGAAGAAGAAGTGACGGCGACGCACAAGGGACAGGTGATTGCCCTCGGCACAATTGAGCTCGGGCGCTTCCAGCCCCGGCGTTTGCTGGGATGAATTCGCTGTGTGGCTGTGAGGGCGCAACCACACGCGAAAAAATATAGTCAGCTTTCCATGATCACCGGAATTATGCTGTAGCCGTCATCGTCATACTCAAGACCAAGCGCGATAAACTGGCTTTCGGCGAGGGATTTTGGTAGCCTGAGCGCCTTCGCACCCTGCATTGAATGCGTGCTTTTGGAGGCCACGCGATCGCCAATGACGGCGACCTTCTTGCCGTTGTAGGATATCCACTTCAGCTGGACCGGCTTGCCGGTCTCGTTGTGAACGATCAGTTCAATCGCCAGAGCATCTCCGGAGAGTTTCGCAGAAAGCACGGTGATCGAAACCTCGCCATGGGTGTGGTCATCATGGGCAAGAGCGGCCTGTGTCCAGATCGCCATGGCGATGGAAATGATGATGACGGCGATGGTCAGCGGGATTGAATAGGTCTTGGTGGGGGACATGGTGCATCTCCTGCGGCGGTTGGATGCCCACAATTTGGGCCGCCAGGATGCAGTGGATTTGAAGAGAATATGAAGTGAATGTGGAAGCCGTTACCGGTCAAAGGCGTAGCCGACACCGTAAACTGATCGAATGTGTTCCACGCCATCCGTGTGCCGTCCGAGTTTTTGTCGGATGTTCTTGATATGGCTGTCGATGGTGCGATCATAGACATCGGCATCGTCAGGAAAGGCGAGATCAAGCAACTGACTGCGCGAGTAGACACGCCCGGGTCGGTTTGCCATCACGGACAATAGCTGAAACTCCCGGCGGGTCAGATCCACTAAATCTCCGTTGTAACGGGTGGTCCAGTTTTCCGCGTCGAGTGTAAGGCCATCGTTGGACGATGTGTCTGGCTGCGCGGAGACACTGCGATCCACCCGACGTAAGATTGTTTTCACGCGGGCAACGACCTCACGCGGAGACCAGGGCTTGCAGATGTAATCGTCGGCACCAAGCTCGAGCCCCAAAAGCCTGTCGATTTCTTCAACGCGGGCGGTTTCGAGAATGATTGGAACCTCGCTCACCGCCCGGACTTCGCGACAGATGGTGAGACCGTCCTTCCCCGGCAACATGACGTCGAGGATCACCAGATCCGGCTTGGTTTCCAGAATGATCTCAACCGCGTTAGCGCCATCATGAAGCAGCAAGGCGTCCATGCCCATCTGCTCCAAATAGTCTTTCAACACTTCCGCAAGGGCCGGTTCATCTTCCACAATCAGAATTTTGGGTGACATAGTTTTTTTCCGGAACTCGGTTCTCTAGGGCTGCATTGGAAAGTGAACACGAATGGCAAGTCCGCCCATCGGGGAAGGCTCTGCTCGGATCGTGCCCCCATGGGCTTCAACAATCATCCGGCAGATGGGAAGGCCGAGGCCCGAGCCACCATGTTGTCGGGCGCGCGAGGGTTCTGCGCGAAAAAAGCGATCAAACAGCTTCTCATGCATATCGGGAGGTGGCGCGCCATTTGAATCTTCCACCGAAAGGCGAATGCCGCCTTCGTTTTTCTCAAGACTCAGCCGGACCGTCCCAGGTGCGTCGGTGTAGCGGCGGGCATTGGTCAATAGATTGTCGAGCAACTGCCCGATGCGAAGGGGATTGCACCGCAATAGCACATCGTCATGAAGCGATGATTCAAGTGTCAGATCTGCCTGCTCAATCGGCGTGCGGGCACGATTGATCGCTTCCTGTGCCAGCAGTGTCAGGCTCTCCCGAGACGTGTTTTCGATCAACTGACCTTCGCGCGCCTTGGAAAGCTGGTTGATGTCCTTCACCAGTAGCGACAACCGGTTGACCGAATCATGCAGCGTGGCGAGCGTCTTTTCGTCAGGCTTGCGAATTCCGTCCTGAATGGCCTCGATTTCTGCCTTGAGCACGGAGATCGGCGTCTGCAGTTCGTGTGATGTGTCGGACATCCATTGACGCTCGGCCTTTTCTGCGGCCTCAAGATAGGACGCCAGCTTGTTAAACTGGTCGACAAGATCGCCGAATTCATCCTGGCTTGTTTTGGTGAGCTTCACATCAAACTCACCCTTCGACAATCGCACGGTGCCTTGCATCAGCGTGTGCACGGGCCGGGTGAACTGCCGTGACAGCCAGAATGCGGCGAGGCCGGACAGGATCAGGGCGAAGACCGATATTATTCCAAGCACGCGCAACTGATCACGCAGAAAGGGCGTGCCGGAGGCCTGATCTGCCCGCCGTGGCATCGCAATGGACAGATAGCCAAGTACCCTGTCCTCCCCTTCTCTCATGATCGGGCGGCGCGCTGTTTGCTGATCGTCAGGTCGTGCTCCGGCAACGAATTCACCTTGAGCATCAAGCAAGGCAACGCGCGAACCAAGCTGCATGGGATCACGTGGCGGGCGGGGTCTTCTTCTATTGTCCGGTTGGCGGGGAGGAGGCCTGGACTGATCTGCTCCGCGCTGATCAGATGCTTGCCTTGCACCCGGACCGGGTCGCGGTGGTCCGCCTGGCCGCACCAGATTGCGCCGGACGATCCTGTTCAAGGCGTCATGACGACCTTTAATTTCAGGCCAGCCGGGATTCGCGTCATCGTGACGGTTGACGAGGGCGATCCGCACCGGATCGAACCTGTCAAGCTCGGCTTCAAGAATGTATCTTGAGAAACCGGCACTCATATTGGCCGCCGTCATCAGCGCAATAGAAATGACAATCACCGCTGTTGTGGCTGTGATTGCGATAAAGAGTTTCTTTCCAATGGAGAGACGGGACCAGAACATGCGCCGTTATTGCTGAACAAAGATGAAGAGAGCGTGGAGTGTTTTTTGCGTGAAATCCAGCGAATCAGCCAATGCACGCGGATTGCGCCTCCACATTTCATCCATTTTTCCTGCAAACTGGCTGCATCATGGGTTCCTAGATTGCTGGCATCGGCTGATCCCGATCCCGAACCATCCGCAAGGAGCAAACGTCATGAATATTCAATCAAAGCCCTCATTGGCCAGACCCTCGTGGGCGACGCTGTCATTGGTCTCTTGCGCGGCGTTGACCCTGACCGCGATTTCGTCCCAAGCCATGGCTGCCAGCAACTCGGTCAGCATCAAGGTGGTCGGCAACCAACGGTGCATGCAATCAAATGGCATTCCAAACCATCGCACAGGCACGTTTCCGAACCGTGGCAATCCGCATCGTATTTCAACGCAGCGCATCAAGCTTTGTGTTTCGACGAACCCTCGCAAAGGATCACGCGCCCGCGCCGTACGCGGCACGGTTGGCTTTGCTCTGAACGGCATCATTCTGCGGCCCGGAACGGCTGACTACTACGATCCCTCCTCCCGGCGTGGTTTCAGCCGCAATCGTTCGTCCGGCTGGAACCTGGAAGGTCTGGGTGCCCGGGACAAGCTCGGCATGGATTCCAACAACGCCCACGTCGACAATCGCGGCATCTATCATTATCACGGCCCGTCGGCGGGAATGCGCCGCTCAGCCAAGGGCACTCTGGTCGGATATGCAGCCGATGGCCATGAAATTCATTATCTCGGTTCGCGGGTGAAATCCAGCTACCGGCTGAAGTCCGGCACGCGGCCCAGTGGCCCCGGTGGTCGCTACGATGGCACCTACAATGAAGACTGGGCCTATGTGGCAGGTTCCGGCAATCTCGACCGGTGCAATGGTGGAACGCTGAATGGGAAGTATGTTTACTTCGCCACAAATCAGTATCCGTTCTTCCCGCGCTGTGTGTATGGCCGCATCGGCTCCGGATTTCAGGCCCTGGGTGGTGGAGGCCGGGGTCGCGATGGTGTTCGACCACAGCGCCGCAATCGCCAACATGCAAGGGCTGGTGATGGTCAACGCCGTTTGGGCAACCGTGGTCAACGGCGAAGCAGCGAAGGCCGTCGTCGCGGCCCACCGCAGGTCGCCATCAACGCCTGCCAGTCGAGAGCTTCGGGCAATCGCTGCTCGTTTCGCACCCCACGAAACAATCGGCGCATTTCCGGCACCTGCCGCATGACTCGGGAACAGGTTCGCGCCTGCGTGCCTTCCGGGGGACGCGCGCCTCGTGGCTGATCCTGCTGAATGATGGTTTGTAGCGGGAGTTCTCTGCCGCTCGCTACTGAGGGTGATTTTGCGCCGGGCTGAAAGGTGCGGCCGTGGAGAAACGCCCCCGTCCACAATCACCCTCGGCCGGCCCCCGATGTTGTTCGGGGGTCGGTCACGTTTCAACGGCGTAAAAAGATCAGATGGACTGGCCGGTTTTTGCCCAGTCTTTCAGGAAGGCATCCAGACCCTTGTCGGTGAGCGGGTGCTTTGCTGCCGCGGCCAGTGTGGCTGCAGGCAGGGTGGCGACGTCAGCACCAGCGATTGCCGAATCCTTCAGATGGTTCACAGTGCGGATGGACGCGGCCAGAATTTCAGTTTCGAAATCGTAGTTGTCGTAAATCGCCCTGATATCTTCGATCAGTTCGATGCCATCGATGGCCATATCATCGAGGCGTCCGATGAATGGTGAAATGAAGGTCGCGCCCGCCTTTGCTGCCAACAAGGCCTGATTGGCTGAAAAGCACAGGGTGACATTGGTTTTGAAACCTTCACCAGTCAGGTGTTTGCAGGCCTTCAGACCATCAATCGTAAGCGGCAGCTTGATGCAGATGTTGGAGGCGATCTCGGCAAGTTTCTTTCCCTGCTCGATCATACCGTCAGCGTCAACCGCGGTGACTTCACCGGACACTGGGCCTTCCACTATGGAGCAGATTTCGGCTAGAACTTCGTTGATGTCGCGGCCCGATTTCAGGATGAGCGACGGGTTGGTGGTGACGCCATCGATCAGGCCGGTGGGTGCCCATTCGCGGATTTCATCCACATTTGCAGTGTCCAGAAAGAACTTCATGACGGGGTCCTTGCTTGTGATGGCGGGTGATCTTTCCGCCTGAATTTGACGGTTTCATGCCAGTCGCGCTGACACATTTCAACAAACTATTTGCACTCGCACCCAACGCGATGACAGTTTGCCAATTCTTCCTGACCTGAGGGGAATCACGTTTGCCCAGCCCATCGCCTGACCCGGTTTCCAGTGTGCCTGTGCTGCTGCCCCTGCCGGTGGAGCGCGCTTATACCTACGGGGTGCCGCAAGGGATGGAATTGCGTCCAGGCGACTATGTGAAAGTGCCATTGGGGCCGCGGCTGGTTGCAGGGATTGTCTGGGATGGGCCGGTTGAAGATGTGCCTCCAGAGAAGCTGAGACAGATCGAAGAGCGATTCGACTGCCCGCCGATGAGCGCTGATACCCGCAAGTTCGTCAATTGGATCGCGCGTTACACGCTGTCGCCGCCGGGCATGGTGGTGCGCATGTTTCTGCGCGTTCCGGCAGCCTTTGATCCGGAAGCGCCGATGGAAGGCTATCGCTTCGTGTCTGCGGACGGTCTGCGCATGACATCGGCGCGGGAGAAGGTTCTGGAATTTGTCAACGACGGCATGGCCTGGAGCCGATCGGGGCTTGCGCATGCGGCCGGTGTAAGCTCAGCCGTTGTGTCGGGCATGATCAAGGCCGGTGCGCTGAAGCGAGTGGACATACCCCCGCAACCGGCTGTGGCGGATCCTGACCCCGATTTGCGAACGCCGGAATTCAGCGAAGCTCAATCGGATGCAGCAAAAGTTCTCACCGATGCTGTGTCTGCTGGAAAGTACTCAGCCACTTTGTTGAAAGGCGTGACCGGATCCGGCAAGACGGAGGTTTATTTCGAGGCAATCGCCGAAGCGCTTCGGCAGGAAAAGCAGGTGCTGATCCTGCTTCCGGAAATTGCGCTCACCGCAACCTTTCTGGAGCGGTTCGAAAAGCGGTTTGGTGCTCCGCCCGCTGAATGGCATTCAGGGATGGCGCCAAAACGGCGCGAAAAGATCTGGCGACAGGTGGCAACAGGACAGGTGCGTGTGGTGGCGGGCGCACGGTCCGCACTGTTTCTGCCGTTCGCCAATCCTGGTCTGATCATTGTCGATGAGGAACATGAGAGCGCGTACAAGCAGGAAGACCGGGTTTACTATCATGCTCGCGACATGGCAGTTGTGCGGGCGAACATTGGCGATTTTCCGATCGTGCTGGCCTCCGCCACGCCGTCCATTGAAAGCCAGGTCAATGCGGCGTTTGGCAGATATGCTCTGGTGGAACTGAAGCAGCGGTTTGGTGAAGCCGCAATGCCCGACATTCGGGTCATTGATATGCGCAAAGACATACCCGCACGCGGCCATTTCCTGTCGCCACCGCTGCTGAAGGAGATGGAAACGGCGATTGACGGTGGCGGTCAGGCGCTGTTGTTTCTCAACCGACGCGGCTATGCCCCGCTCACGCTTTGCCGTGCCTGCGGACACCGATTTGAATGCCGCAACTGTTCAGCCTGGCTGGTGGAGCACCGGTTTCGAGGGCAGTTCCAGTGCCACCATTGCGGACACGCCGAACCGAAATCAGACGCCTGTCCATCCTGCGGAACCCTTGATCATCTGGTTCCATGCGGGCCCGGTGTGGAGCGCCTTGCTGAGGAGGTCTCGGAGACGTTTCCGGATGCCCGGATTTTGGTTCTTTCCTCCGACATGATGGGTGGCGTGACGCGATTGCGCCTGGAGCTGGAAGCGATTGCCAAGGGTGAGGCCGATATCATCATCGGCACACAATTGGTCGCAAAGGGACACCACTTTCCACTCATCAAGTGCGTGGGTATCGTTGATGCCGATCTGGGGTTGGCCAATGGCGATCCGCGTGCGGCTGAACGTTCGTTTCAACTGCTGTCGCAGGTGACGGGCCGCGCCGGGCGTGAAGGCGGATCGAGTGTTGGACTATTGCAATCCTATCAGCCAGCGCATCCGGTAATCGAAGCGCTCGCAAAACAGCAGGACGAAGCGTTCTATGAAACCGAAATAACGTCTCGGGAACGTGCGGGACTGCCACCGTTTGGTCGACTTGCGAGCCTTATCCTGTCCGGACCGGAACGCGGGGAGACAGAAAAATTTGCTCGCGATGTGCGCTTTGCTGCGCCCGGTACTGAAGACGTTATTGTGCTTGGACCGGCTGAAGCACCAATGGCACTGGTGCGTGGGCGCTATCGTTACCGTATTCTCGTTCGCGCAGCGCGTGCCTTCGACATGCAGTCCTATCTTCGACAATGGCTGGCGAGCGCACCTCGCGAGCGGGGCCAGCTTCGCCTTCAAATCGACGTGGACCCTCAAACCTTTTTGTGACGGAGGACAGAACCGATGAATGCAGCGCCACCCATTCCAATCTTGCGCAGCTTTGATGAAACAAAGGCGCGGGAATTCTATCTGGATTTTCTAGGATTTGATCTGGTGTTTGAACACCGGTTTGATCCTAATGCGCCGCTTTATATGGGCGTTCAACTTGGGGGCTGTCACCTGCACATCTCAGAGCATTTCGACGATGCCTGTCCGGGGGCGGCTGTGCGCATCGAGGTGGATGACGTGCGGGCGTTCTGTCGTGAGCTTAATGCGAAGAAATACAAGAACGCCCGACCGGAGGTCATGAAACAGTCCTGGGGTTTCTATGACATGGCGATTGATGACCCAGCGGGAAACCGGATCATTTTTTGTACTGAGGTGGATGAGGACTAGTGCCGGAAATGGCGCATGCCGGTGAAGACCATGGAAATACCGGCTTCATCGGCGGCGGCGATCACTTCTTTATCACGCATGGAACCACCGGGCTGAACGACTGCCTTTGCACCAGCTTCAATGGCTGAAAGCAGACCATCTGCAAACGGGAAGAATGCGTCTGACGCCACCACGGAACCGATGGTGGCGGGCTGATCTGCGCCTGACGCGTCGGCAGCATCCTGCGCCTTGCGGGCCGCGATAAGGGCAGAATCGACCCGGCTCATCTGACCCGCGCCAATGCCAACGGTCGCCTGATCTTTCACATAGACAATTGCGTTTGATTTCACGTGCTTTGCGACCTTCCACGCGAAGAGAAGATCGGCGAGTTCTTGTTCGGTTGGTTTGATTTTGGTGACGCAGTTGAGATCATCAGCACTGATTGCGCCATTGTCGCGGTTCTGAACAAGCATTCCCCCAGCGACGGTCTTGGTAAAAATACCGGGTGCTGCTGGATCGGGCATGCCGCCGGTTTCGAGCAGGCGGAGGTTTTTCTTTGCGGCAAATATGGCTTTTGCTTCATCCGAAATGGATGGCGCGATGATCACTTCAGAAAACACATTGATAATCGCTTCGGCACTTGCCGCATCGATTTCCGTGTTTGCCGCGATGATGCCGCCGAAGGCTGAAACGGAATCACAGGCCAACGCCTTTTGGTGGGCCTCCAGCAATGTTTCGCCGGTTGCAACGCCACAGGGATTGGCGTGCTTGATGATTGCAATGGCAGGCCGTTCGGATGGAAATTCCGCGACCAGCTCAAATGCTGCATCCGTATCGTTGATATTGTTGTAGGAAAGCTGCTTTCCCTGGAGCACGGTTGCGGTTGCTGCAGCCGGGCGCGGGTCACCATTTGCATAAAACCCGGCATTCTGGTGCGGATTTTCACCGTATCGCATTTCGGTTGCGAGGGTGCCGCCAATGGCGAAGCTGCGCTCCGGTTCGACACCCAACTCTTTAGCCAGATGATTTGATACGGCAGCATCATAGCTGGCGGTGCGGGCATAAGCGCGTTGGGCGAGGCGCTTTCTAAGATCAAGCGTGGTCGCCCCATCATGCTCTGACAGCATGGTCTCGAATTCGGCATAATCATCCGGCGAAGTCAGCACGGTCACGTAAGCGTGGTTCTTGGCAGCCGCGCGCACCATGGCCGGTCCACCAATGTCGATGTTTTCGACCGCATCGTTCCAGGAGGCGCCGGAACGGACAGTTTCTTCAAAGGGGTAAAGGTTTGAAACCAGCAGGTCGATGGCTGCGATATGGTGCGCCTCCATGGCGTTCACATGGTCTTCGTCATCGCGAATGGCGAGCAACCCGCCATGTACGCCGGGATGTAGTGTCTTCACCCTGCCATCCATGACCTCGGGAAAGTTGGTGAGTTCCGAGACATCACGCACGGGCAATCCGGCATCGGCAATGGCTTTTGCGGTTCCACCTGTGGAGACCAGTTCGACACCATATCCGGCAAGGGTTTTTGCAAGATCGAGAATGCCCGTCTTGTCAAAAACGGAAATCAATGCACGGCGAACCGGAACCCGATCAGGGGCCGGAATGTTCTTTGATTGAATGGACATGGGAGGGTCGCTGTTGTGTCGCGGGATGCGCCTTTGTGACCCAGCGATGCCGAAAATAAAAGGGTGCGGGATCTCGCAAAAGCCTGAATTTCGGAGACTTGAACAGCTTTCCGGTCAGCTTTGCTGGAACACCCAGCGAATTTCAGCGCTTTCGTTCACCGCGGCACGAACAACAATTTGATTGGTCGTTTTCGGGCCTGAAACGTCGGCGAAGTACATGGACGGCTCAACCTCCACAGCACCATCAATGCAGATGAATGTCCAAGCGTGGTGACTTGGGCTGGAAAGTTGCACCTTTGGCTGTCCCGGTTGCCAATCCGCCTCCACATCAGGGTGAAGATGAAACCGGATCAATACCAGATGGGACGTCTCGTTTGATTCCGCGGTGCTTAAAAACCGGTCCGAACCCTGAATGGTGCGCCCATCATCAGTGAGTTGCAATTCGCGAACCAGCTCGTATCCGAACCGGTCGACATACCCATCATGCCGGGCAGTGAGATGGAAGGGGCTGTGTCGGCTGCGTGTGACCAATGGTCTTGATGGTCTTTGATTGGTCCCGTTTTTCCCACCACGCCCTGACCAAACGATTGATGAGTGATCATCAATCGTTGCCGTGCTGTGTGCTGCGCTCGACCGCAGCATCTGTCCAAGCTCCGGGCGGTCTTGCGGACCGGTGCCGCAATTGACCACAAATGGCTGTTTGCCAATGCAAATTTCGATTGCCAGCGACCCAGCAAATGGTTGTGGCAGACCCGGTCGGCAAACAGGGCTACCTGCATCAATGAGGATCTCCGTCTGGCCTTCTCTGAGGCGCTCAAATCCCGCATGGGCTGAGGAGAGCGAGTAATTGCCGGTGGTTGTGTCGTGCTCCAAAACCGCATCGAGCAGGGCGCTATTTATGGTGCCGGCGCCGTTGAAACGAGCAATTTCTCCACCGCGATGCCGCATCAGCCGCAAATGGCCCATCATGCGATCAATCCGTCCGGCAAGCTTTTCAGCGCCTGCATATCCGGTTTTTGACAGCATGGCACGCAGTGGCAGAAGGTCGATCAGTGCCTGGAAAAGCACTTGCGGATTGCGCGATATGTGTGAACCGTCCGGCTGAAACTGTTCCTGTGTTTCCTCGTCAAGCGCATTCAGAATTTGCTGGCGCGGTTTGTCCGGGCAGTCGAAACACACGACCGACGTTGCAAGCGCGCTGTGAGCCTTCAGCCGATGAAGCAGATTGCCGAGATAGGGCGTGATCGTTCGTAACAGATTGATCTGCCGTTCCAGATGTCTGGTGATCAGAGGATCGGCGCCCGAACCGGGTGACGGGCTCAACAGCGCGCCATTGCGCAGCCAGGCCAGAATGCGCTTTGCCATGAGAGCGGGCTCAAACGCATCGCCTTCCGATTTTGTCCCATAGAATTCAATCCACTCTCCAACCAGTGCCCGGGCATTGGCTCTTGCAAGATCGTGATTGCCCGCCGTCAGATCATCGAGCCAGGTGAAACTATGGAGCGCACGTTGCCACTCAACGGACGGCGGCGGCAGCGTAAATGGCGAGTGTTCGCCAGTCTCAACGCTGCTTCCCGCGAGATCGAAGCGCCCGGCATATATCTCCTTGGCGCGTTCGGGCGATCCGTTGGCAAACAGAATTGGCGGTGGCGACCAGCCAAACCGTCCGAGGTCGAGCGCAGATTTCGTCCAGTTTCCCGGCCACAGCGGATTGGTGACAATCTTACGTGCCGCCTTGCGGTGGAGGTTAGCGGAGAAGCCGGTGCTATCAGATTTCAGCATCTCGCTCATGGACGAACGACGTCTCGTATTGTTTCGAATCAGGGCTCAAGACCTACGGTGAAATCTTGCCACAAAAAAGCCGTCCATGCCGGAAAGTTCCGGGTCTTCGTTTGGCAATCCATCAGGCAGGGTGCGAGCGGTGCCCTGTCCCGTAATGTAGGGGTCGATGAACGGGAACTCGCCTTTCTCGAATGGTGCAAGTTCGATGAGATCGTGGGCCTTGCCAATTCCGGCGACGAGGTCTTCGCCCTCCTGCTTGAACATGGAGCAGTTGGATAAAATGAGCGTTCCGCCCGGTTTCAACAATGTCGCTGCCTTGTCGATCATCTCGCGCTGGAGCTTCGCAACCGACGCAACATCCTCAGGTGTCTTTGTCCAAAACACGTCGGGGTGGCGGCGTGCGGTGCCGGTCGACGAACATGGGGCATCAAGCAGCACCGCATCGAATGGTTCATCTGCCTGGATTTCTAGGAGATCGGCTTGGATGAGGTTTGCATCCAGCTCCAGCCGCGAAAGATTTTGTTGCAAGCGTTTGAGCCGCGATGCCGATTTTTCAAGGGCCGTGACATTGGCACCCATCATGACAAGTTGAGCCGTTTTGCCACCGGGTGCGGCACAAAGATCAGCCACGCGTGTGCCGGAGATATCGCCCAAAAGCGAAGCAGGCAGGCTGGCGGCGGCGTCTTGCACCCACCATTCACCTTCGGCAAATCCGGCAAGCTTGGTAACATCACCCTTTTGTTTCAATCGAACCGTGCCGTTGGAAAGGGCTACGCCACCCAGCCGTTCCACCCATTTGGAGGCGTCTGTTTTTACCGTGATGTCGAGCGGAGGCAGTGCGGTTAATGCAGAAGCAATCGACTGGGTGCGGGCCTTGCCAAAATCCTTGCGCAACTGCTTGAACACCCAGGAAGGAAGATTTGCAGCGGGGGGCGTTTCAAGCGCAAGCAAAGCTTCCTTTTCGCGGGAAAGACGGCGCAGGATGGCGTTTGTGAGCCCGCGAAACCGGGCCGTGCGCCCGTCTTCGGCGATCGCCGTGACACCAAGGTCAACCGCCGCCCGGTCAGGAACATCGAGAAACAGGATTTGCGCGGCAGCGATGCTCAGCGTGTGTTGCAGGTGCCGGGCGCGTTTTGGCAGTGGCCGGTCGAGCATTTTTGACAGGGCGAATTCAATCTCGCCCTTTCGCCGTAACGCTGTTCCCAGAATGGCACGAATGAGATTGCGATCCTTGGCAATCAAAGCGCGATAGGAGGCAATGCCGTGTTCGGCATCCAACATCGCATCAAGCGGGCGCTGCTCGTCGAGCACCTTTTCCAGGATGGAGGCTGCGAGCTTGCGGGCAACCAGACCAGTGCGCTCGCGACCGCTGGCCAGTGTACCTTCATGATTGTCCGCCTTGCGGGATTGGGCGCTCAACTCCAGGGTCCGCGCCGCTTTTTAGGAGGGCGACGACGCGATGAGCCCACGCGGGGAACGGCGCCGCGACGGGGACGTTCATTGGCCGGTGCTGGCTCAGATTTGTTTTCCAATCTCGGTGCAGGCTGACGAACGGCTCTCTCTTCACCCGCATTGCGGCCCCAGACCGCTTTTGATGGTTCTGAGCGAGCCGGAGTGGCCGATGGTTCTGGATGAGTGGGTTCACTAATTGCAGGTGGATTGCCGTTCCACTCGCGCTCCATTGCCACCAGAGCGGCAATACGGTTGTCCGTATCCGGATGCGTGGAAAACAGGTTGTCCATGTTTTGCCCGTTGAGTGGGTTGATAATGAACATGTGGGCCGTCGCCGGGGAGCGCTCTGCCTGTTCGTTCAAAATTGTCGCCGAACCTCCGGCGATTTTTTGCAGTGCGGAGGCCAGCGCCAGTGGTTGGCCGCAAATTTCTGCGCCCATACGGTCGGCTGCATATTCTCGGGTCCGGCTAACCGCCATCTGCACAAGCGATGCGGCCATTGGGGCGAAAATCATCGCAGCGATTGTGCCAATGATGCCGAGCCCGTTGCGATCGTCAGAGCGGAAAAACAGTGCGAAATTCGCAAGCATGGAAATGGCACCGGCAAGCGTTGCCGTGATGGTCATGGTCAGCGTGTCGCGGTTTTTGATGTGTGCAAGTTCGTGGGCCATCACGCCGGCGATTTCGTCATAGGTCAGGCGATCCAACAGACCCTGACTGGCAGCAACGGCTGCGTTTTCGGGGTTCCGCCCCGTGGCAAAGGCGTTTGGTTGGTCTGTGTCGAGCACGTAGACCTTCGGCATTGGAAGATCGGCATTCTTCGACAGGTCTGCCACCATGCGCCACAGATCGGGGGCGGATCGTTCGTCAACCTCCCGCGCGCCGTACATCGACAGGACCATCTTGTCGGAGTTCCAGTAGCTGTAGGCGTTCATTGCAACAGCAATGACAAGTGCGATCATCATGCCCACCTCGCCACCAAGCAGCAGACCGAGCCCCATAAAGAGCGCGGTCATGAAGGCGAGAAGCATACCTGTGCGAACAAGGTTCATTGGTTGTTTCGATCCTGATGGAGTAGAAATCCGCAAGACGGCTTATCCGTAAAATGGTATTGCATAAGGAAAGGTTCAAGCACTTCCATTTTGGTGCCATGAGGACAGTGATGGCTGAGCACACGAAATCTGAAGAAAAAGAGAGAGCGTCAGAAGTGCGGACGCTGACACCAGCCGCCAAGCGGGCATTGGCAGAAGCCGAGGAACGCCGCAAAGTTCGGGATGCGGATGAGAAACCCTCTCCCGCTGAGCTTGGAGGTCGGGAGGGCCCTGATCCTTCGCGTTATGGCGATTGGGAGAATAACGGTATCGCAAGCGACTTTTGATTTCGATTGCGACTCACCAGAGAATATACTATAGGTTGTATTTATTTGAGATTCGCTCTCAGATATAGGTAAGTATTCCTATTTTGGGGAATTTGATGCAACCAACTCACCGCCTCCCTTGGCATGCGCTGACACTATTTGTGATGGCTTTGCTCGATGTGGTGAGTCCGGTTGCCTCTGTTGCACGTGATCTGGTGCCAGGACCCGTGGAAGCGCGCGTTGTTCGCGTGGTGGATGGCGACACGCTCGCTGTGGTCGCGCGTGTCTGGCCTGGGCATGAGGTCTCCGTGAAGGTCCGTATACGCGGGATCGATGCGCCGGAGAAATCCGCCAGATGTCCGCGTGAGCGGGAACTGGCGCTTTCAGCGCAACGACGATTGGAAAATCTTGTGCATCGCGGTCCGGTCTATCTCTCAAACATTTCAGGCGGAAAATATTGGGGCCGGGTGCTTGCTGATGTGCGAACTCCGGAAGGCGAGAGCGTCGAGTTCGTATTGTTGAGCAGCGGACTGGTGGCACGATATGAGCGCCGCCGGAAGACATCCTGGTGTGCCACCGGCTGAGCCAATTGAGGTGTTCCACAATGGGACGTTTCTTTGATCCAAGCGCCAATGGTAAGCAAACGATCTTGAAATCGCGTCGAATTCTACAGGTATAGGCAATGTTCGATTAACCACTGCGAGCCGCGCCTTTCAATAAATTCAATGCTTTGCGTGAAGGATGCGCTGCTCATCATCCCAACGGCGAGGCGTGGCCTCAAATGTGCAGCCTTTCTCCCAAATCCCGCGGCGGGGTTTCAAGGAGATACACATGGCGCAGATTTCATCCCGTATTGGCAGTTTTTCGACCCGTGCTCGCGAACGGATCAACACATTTGCCTCAAACACCAAAGGCAATGTGGCGATCACGGCAGCCATCAGTTTGATCCCGATATTTGGTGCCGTTGGCGCTGCGGTGGACTACAGCCGGGTGTCACACACAAAAAGCGTCGTTGCCTCATCGTTGGATGCGGCACTTCTGGCTTCCGCTGCCGATCTTTCTTCTGGCGCTATCGAAGAAAAAGACTTCTACAAGCGTCTCAATGCGGTGTTTCAGACCAATATGGACGCAAACGGTCTGAAAGGCCTTGTGGCCAACATCAGCAGCCACACTATCGATCAGAAAACCGGCGCAGTCGATGCAACCGTCACTGTCGATATGCCAATGGTGTTTGCTGGTTTGGTGGGCGTCAACACGGTCCGCACCAAAACCACCGCGCAGGCCGTCTACTCCGACAAGAAGATTGAAATGTCGATGATGCTTGACGTGACGGGTTCGATGGGAAGTGGCGGAAAGCTCAAGGCACTCAAGGTTGCCGCTGCCGATGCGGTGGACATTCTGATTGCTGACAATGCGGTCAACAAGGCGAAAGTCCGCATTGGACTTGTGCCCTATTCCTATTCAGTCAACGCCGGCAAGTATGCGAAGGCCGCAACCGACTTTAAATCGCACAAGTGCGTTACAGAACGTGGCGGCACCCATGCCTTCACTGACCAGTCGTATCGCTATGATCCGGTCGGTGCCGACGCGCGGGCTGTGAAAAACAACAATTGCCCGAGCCAAATAATCCGTCCGCTGACGTCGAAGAAGAAAGATCTGATAAAAGACATCAAATCGTTCAAGGCATCCGGCTACACGGCCGGGCATCTGGGCGTGGCATGGAGCTACTACATGCTTTCGCCAAAGTGGAAGCAGCTTTGGCCTTCAAGCGGCGCCAACTCCTATGGCGACAAGAAAACCATCAAGATCGCTCTTTTGATGACCGATGGTGAGTTCAACACCTATTATGACGGTACATCCGGCACGGCCTGGGGGCCGCACTCCGCAAAGTCTTCTTCAGCGGCGAACAACCTCTGCAAAGACATGAAGAAGAAGGGTATCACGGTCTATTCAGTGGCATTCCAAGCGCCAAAATCAGCCCAAAAGACGCTGAAGGCATGCGCGACCCCGGACACGGCCAATGAACAATTCTACTACAATGCCAAGAACGCTGCCCAGTTGCAGGCGGCGTTCCAGCAGATTGCAATCAATGTGCGCAATCTGCGTCTGGCTCGGTAGATCAGTCTGTGGAGGGCCTCTTGCCCTTCACCCAGGCCAGCAGCACAAGACCGATCACAAACAGGATCACAATGGGTGAAATGCCCAGTCGCTGCGCATCGGTATCGGACAGTCCCAGCATGGATTGTCCGACCACGCCGGTTGTGAAGGCGATAAGCGCTGGGGCCATGAAGCTCGTCGCTTTGCCGGAGAGCGCGTAAAGACCAAAGGCCTTGGTCATGTCTCCACCGTCGGCCTGATCAACCATCAGGGTACGTGAGGCCGCCTGAAGCGATCCGCCCGCCGCACCAATCAGCGCTCCGCAAATGTAGAAAATGATATCCGGCAGGGTGAACTGGCCTTCTCCGGGCGTGATGTCGACCATCAGAACGGTGTCGCGGTCCGTGGTGACAATGACAATGCTCACAAGCACGAGGATCACCACGTTTGAAATTACAACCGGTTTGGAACCGAACCGGTCATCAAGCCGACCGCCAAGCCAGGCGCCGATTGCGCCTGTGAACGCGGCAAGAATGCCGAACAGCCCTAGCTGGGTTGCTTCCCACTTCAACACACCGCCGGCGTAAATCCCGCCAAATCCATAAAGCCCGTTGAGCGCATCACGGTAAAACATGGAGGAGCCGAGATAGGCAAAGAGGCTGGGTCGGCTTGGCAGGCTTTTGATTGTGTCGAGGAGATCCACGAGACTGCGCTTTACAGCGCCCGATGAACCCGGTTTTCTGGCCGAGTCCGGTGTGAAGAAAAAGAAGGGCAGAACGAAGATAAGCATCCACAGGGCGGTCAACGGGCCAGTTGCGCGTTCCCCGCCGCGTTCTACCGCATCGAGACCTAAAATTGGTGTGACGCCCACGAGCGTGTGCCCACTTCCGGGAGACGATTCGACCATCAGAAGCAACACGACAAACAGGCTAAAGACGCCGCCCAGATAACCGAGCGCCCAGCCATTGCCGGAAAGGCGACCAAGCTCCTCGCGAGGCACCAGATCAGGCATCACCGCATTGTTGAACACGGCCGCGAACTCGACACCGATCATGCCGACGGCAAAGGCGATCAAAACCCAGATCACCATGCCCCCGCCTCCCGGTACGGCAAGCCAGAGGAAGCCGCAGCCCAGCACCATCAACACCGTGAAAAGCGCGATCCATGGCTTCCGGGGGCCGGTCGCATCGGCCATTGCGCCAAGGATTGGAGAGAGGATGGCAATGAACACACCGGTAATGGCGAGCATTGTGCCCCACCAGACCTGTCCTGTGGCGGGATCAGGCGCGACTTCTGCCGCAAAATAGCGGGAGAAAATGAACGTGATCAGCAGGGTGTGAAACGGCTGTGCGGCCCAGTCAAACAGCATCCAGCCCCAGATGCCTTTCTTGGAAACACGCGACGTTGCCGCCCCTTGACCTTCTGCTTCAACGCTCATTGCCCGCCCGCCTGTCGATCCAGTGTTTGGAAAAGGATTATCTGATTCACGCCTCTCGTCATACGTGTTTTGCCAGATCGCCCAGCAAATTCGCAGCAACAGTGAGCCGGGAAACGCTCAACTGATCAGAATCAATGATGCCATCAACCTGAGCGCGGGTGTGATCCACTTCCTCCTGATGAGTTGCGAGCCAAGAACTGACGGCGGTCTTTGGCGTTTTTGATGATTTGAGCGCCGCCACACTCATATGGATACGGCTTTCCGAAATCATCTGCAGGGCCCGATCCAGTGCAAGAGAATCATAATAATCCCCACCGGAAAGCCCGCGAGCGGCATCCTCAATCACGCCGATCCGGAAGGTGCCGGTGATTTCAAAGAAGGCTTGAGCGGCCTGTTCAAGAGAGCAGTTCCCCTGCTGTGACAGCCGCATGATGTCGGGATAGAGCGATGTGAGCGGTGTGGACGCAATCTGCGCCGCCAGTGCTTTGGGCACATTGTCTGCTCGCAGCGCCTGCGCTGCGGCTGCCATCTCGTCGCGCATGAACTGGGGCGCGAGGCCGGCAATCTTTTTGTCGAGCGCCTTTCTCGCCGCGATGATATTTGCAGCCGCTGTTCCGATTGAATCCGCAGGATTGCCATATCGCAGGTGCCAAACCGTTTGACTGAGAAGCAGGTCCTGAACCGCACGATAAAGGCGGAGTTGAACGTCTCCATCGATCTTGGTGTCCAACGCGTCGATCTCGGCATTGAGATCGCGCATCCCAAAACCCTCCCGCACGATCATGAAGGCGCGTGAGATCTCAGCAGGCATTGCGCCGGTGCGGTCCTCGGCTCGCACCAAATAAGTTGGGCCGCCGCGATTGATCATGGAGTTGGCAATTTGCGTTGCGATGATCTCCCGTTTCAGCCGGTGGCCGGAAATCTCCGCCGCGTAAGGTTTCTGCATCTTGGGTGGGAAATATCGCACCAACTCATCGCTCACATCCTCAAGATCGGGAATGCCGGAGGCGATCAGATCCTCCTGCAATATGATCTTGGCGTAAGCCAGAAGAACGCCAATTTCTGCCCGGCTGAGCGGTTGTTTTCCTGCTTCCCGTTCGGCAAGCGCCGTATCGTCGGGCAGATCTTCAACGGCGCGATCCAGTTTGCCGTCACCCTCAAGCGATTGCATCAGGCGGGTCTGATAGCTGAAGTCTTCCATGCCGCGCTGTTCGCAAAGCGAGATTGCGAGCGTCTGGAGATAGTTGTTGCGCAGCACAAGCTCTGCAACCGTATCGGTCATTGAGGCAAGCAGTGTGTTGCGGCGTTTGATTGTCAACCCGCTGTTCTTCACCGCGTCGGCCAGAGCAATCTTGATGTTGACCTCGACGTCGGACGAATTCACCCCGGCCGAATTGTCGATGGCGTCGGAATTGCAGCGTCCACCGTGAAGGTTGAACTCGATGCGTGCTTTCTGGGTGAAACCGAGATTTGCCCCTTCGCCGATGACCTTGGCACCAACCTCTTTCGCTGTGATGCGAATGGCATCATTGGCGCGATCATCGGCATCGAGATCGGATTCGTGCGAAGCCCGCACATAGGTGCCAATGCCGCCAAACCACATTAGATCGGCATCTGCCTTAAGGATGGCCGTCAAAACCGCATTGGGGGCGTGGTTACCGGCCTTTAGCCCGATGGCCGACGCGGCTGCGGCGGAGAGGTTGATCTTTTTTGAAGCGCGGGAAAACACGCCGCCACCCTTGGAGATAAGCTTGGCGTTGTAGTCCGCCCATGAGGAGCGGCCCAATTCAAAAAGCCGTTTGCGCTCCCGAAAGCTCTTGGCCGGATCGGGATCGGGATCAATAAAGATATCGCGATGATCGAATGCGGCAATCAGCTTGGTCTGCGTTGACAGCAGCATCCCATTGCCGAAGACGTCGCCAGACATGTCCCCAACACCAACTGTCGTAAATGGCTCCGTTTGAATGTCGCGGTTCATTTCGCGGAAGTGCCGTTTAACCGCTTCCCAACCGCCCCGCGCAGTGATGCCCATCACCTTGTGGTCATATCCGGCTGATCCGCCGGAGGCGAACGCATCACCCAGCCAGAAGTCGCGGCCCTCGCTAATCGCGTTGGCGGTGTCAGAAAATGTTGCCGTTCCCTTGTCGGCGGCGACCACGAAATAGGGATCGTCACCATCGTGGCGCACGACGTTTTTGGGTGGCTTGATTTTCCCGGAAACCAAATTGTCTGTCATCGACAGCATGGCGTTGATGAACACCTTGTAGGCCTCGCGGCCTTCGTTGAAAAACGCGTCACGTTGGTGGCGTGGGGGCAGGTTTTTCGGAAAGAACCCTCCCTTGGAACCCACGGGTACGATGACCGCATTCTTCACCTGCTGTGCCTTGACGAGACCCAGCACTTCGGTGCGGTAATCCTGAGCGCGGTCTGACCATCTCAGGCCACCCCGGGCGACCGGTCCAAATCGCAAATGCACACCCTCCACCCGAGGCGAGAAGACAAACAGTTCGCGATAGGGCTTGGGCTCAGGTGCGGACGATATTTGTTTCGGGTCAAACTTGAAGGCAAGGGTTTCCGGTAGTTGATTGCCGGAAGCTGTATAGAAATTGCAGCGCAGGGCGGCCTGTAGAAGCTCCAGAAACTGACGCAGAATCCGGTCGTCGTTGATGTTCTCGACATTCTCCAGATCGGCCACAATAGAGGAGACGATCTTGTCGGCTTCTTGTGTCTTGGCTTTCCGCTTCGGGTCAAACCGGGTGTGAAACAGATCAATCAGTTTTCCCGTAATGTGCGGGCTTCCTGCAAGCGTGTTCCACATGTCAGCTCTTGAGAACTGGTTCCCCAATTGGCGCAGATATGCTCCCAGCACACGAAGGGCGGTGGTTTCCCGCCAATCCAAACCGGCGACCATAACCAACCTGTTGAAGCCGTCATTGTCGGCTTCTCCAAACCATACGGCGCGGAACGTGTCCGTCAGCCGTTCATCAAGCGCATCAAGATCGATCGTTCCGCCATCTGCCCGTTCCAGTTCCATGTCATGAACAAAAACCGGCTGGCCTCCCGTTTGCGCAACATCAAACGTGGATTCCTCAATCACCCGGAAACCCATATTTTCTAAAACCGGCACCCGCGAGGACAAGGGTATCGCGCTTACCGGATGAAACAGTTTCAACGCTACCCGACCGGGAGAACCATTCTCTGGAGTGATAGATGAGCGGTGAAATTTGATCTCAACATCGGCTTCCGAAGTGAGACGCGCCATGCGTTCGGCATCGCGAACCGCGGACTCGGGCTGATAGGCTTCCTGGTAAGAGAGCGGGAATCGATAGGCGCTCGCGCTGCCATCGACATCGGCTTCTTCCAGCCGATCCTGCCAGGTACGGATGAGCTCGGAGACTGCTGCTTCAAGTTTCGCCCTGCTGACGGTGGGCGTTTTCCCCTCGTCACGACCAATAATGAAATGCACACGGGTCAGACCGTTTTCGAGAAACGCCGGATACCATGCAGAAATGCGGCCCTTGTAGACATCGGCCAGATAGTTGCCCAACGCCATGCGATTGTTGGTGTCGTAGCGTTCTCTGGGAACATAGACGAGAGCGGAAACAAACCGGTCGAATTTGTCGGGCCGGGTAAGAACCCGGACACGCGGGCGCTCATCCAGTTGCAGGATGAGTTCAGCAGAACCGGCCAGTGTTTTGTGGTCGATCTGAAACAGTTCATCCCGGGGAAAGGTCTCAAGCACATTGAGGAGTGCCTTGCCGGAGTGACTTGATGCATCCACCTTCAGTGCATCAACCACGCGTGAAGCCTTTCGGCGCAGATAGGGAATGCGCTCGACGGATCGCGTGTAGGCTGTCGAAGTAAACAGGCCCACGATGCGCAATTCACCTTTCAATCCGCCATTTTCATCATATTGCTTCACGCCAATGTAATCCATGTGAATGCGGCGGTGGACGGGAGATCTGCTGTTGGCTTTTGTGACAATCAGCGGATCCGGGCGTTGAAGAAAATCGCGGATTTCCGGCGAGGAGACTGCCGTCGTGCCCTCGCGACGCAAAACTGGAACTGTTGGGTCCGACAGGAGCCCCAGCGGGGGAACCTTCGACGGTTTCAGTTTTCCGCCGGAACCGGATTTGGCGAAGTTCAGCTCCTGAATGCCGAGGAAGGTGAAGTGGTTGTCCTGCAGCCAGTTGAGGAAATCGATGGCCTCTGCCACATCTTCCTTGGCGACTTTTTCGGGCGGGCTGGACTTGAAGGCCTCAACCGCCTCTTCGACCCGTGCGAGCATCGGCTTCCAGTCGCGAACGATGCGGCCGACTATTTCCATCAAATGGACAAGTTCGTCCCCAAGCGACTTAACCACCTGAGCATCGAGTGGTACCAGAATGATGGTCAGGCAACTCAGACGATGAGATGGCGAAGCATCTGGATCGATGCTGGAGACTTTCCCCGAACTGTCGCGCCCCACGACAATAATTGGGTGGGAAACCAGCCGGATTTCGCGTGTAACTGTACCAATCTCACCAAGAACACTGTCGAGAAGAAACGGTTTATCGTCGGTGACAATCTGTACGAGTGTTGCATCAACGGTCTTTGAAGGCTTGTGCACCTTTATGAGCGATTTGCCGGATTTGTGGGCGTGGATGAGCTTATGTGCCTCATCAACAGCCTTTTTAAGCCAGGCATCTGGTGCGGATTCCAGATCATCAAAAACCGTTTCGGCAAATAACTGCTTTGCCAGGGCCAAGCCCGGTGCGCCGAGTTTCAACGTTTCCAGTCTTTTTGTTCGGTCCGCCTGACGCGTGGCCATAGAACTATCCTCCCCAACAAATTGGTGGTTTGTGGCAGTGTTCCATGGTTCATAGAGCCAAACTCTTTGAAGGTTCGCTGTGGAGCATGCCGCAACCGCTTTTGGGATGGTGCAACAAGGTACCCGACATCGGCAATCACTTTTATGAATGCTGATCTGGTCAGAGGTTCTGGAGAACGAGAAATGGGCAACAATTCGAGCGATCTATCAAACAGCGGCTTGACAGCACTTGATCTGCCGGAGATCGGAGAGTTGAGCGAGCAGACCATGTCCTACTTCGCGCTGTGCGATGAAAAGATCGGTTTCGTTCCTAACGTGCTCAAGGCCTATGCCTTTGATGAAACGAAACTCTCCGGTTTTACCTACCTTTACAACGATCTGATGTTGGGGGAATCGAGCCTGTCGAAGCTTGAGCGCGAGATGATCGCGGTTGTCGTTTCAAGCATAAATCATTGTTATTATTGTTTAAGTGCCCATGGTGCGTCCGTGCGGCAACTCTCGGGCGACCCGATTTTCGGCGAGATGATTGCTGCAAATTATCGTGCGGCGGAACTGAGCGACAAGCAGCGTGCCATGCTCGATTTCGCAGTGAAGCTGACCGAGGAACCGGCGAAAATTATTGAAGATGACCGTCAGGCTCTGCGCGACGCTGGACATTCAGATCGGGACATCTGGGACATTGCGGCAGTCGCGAGCTTCTTCAATATGAGCAATCGCATGTCGTCGGCGACCGAAATGCGGCCCAACGATGAATATCATTCGATGGCGCGGTAGGGCGTTCGAACGCGATCCACTCTGACCTATGCAGCGCTGCGTGCGGCCTGCGGTTGCATCAGGAACCGATCCAGAAAACCGTCGATCCAGATTTTCGTGGCTGCATCGTAAAGCAGGCGCTGTCGCAAATGTTCCGCCTTGGGCTGCGCACCCGGCATCTCCATGCGATGGGCGCCTTTGACGCCCCATTTGTGCATCATGGCCAGGGTCAGCTCCACATGGAACTGGATCGCATAGGCGTTTTCGCCATAGCGGAATGCCTGATTTGGAAACGTGTCCCCACTTGCCAGCAATTCTGCTCCCGATGGCAAGTCAAAACCCTCCCGGTGCCACTGGAAAACCATGTTTGGCCAATCGATGAAATCGGCACCCGCGGGTGTCGGTGCGATGGGGTAATAGCCGATCTCGACGAATTCTTCCGGATGGAGCCAGACTTCGCCACCCAGATGACGCACAAGCTTTTGTGCGCCAAGGCAAATCCCCATGAAGGGTTTGTTTTCCTTCAGCGGCACGCCGATCCAGTCGATTTCGCGGGCAACGAACTCATCGTCATCGTTAGCGCTCATGGGGCCGCCAAACATGACAGCGCCCGCGTGATCGTTAAGTGTTTCAGGGAGCACATGTCCGAGTGGCGGACGGCGAATGTCGAGGTCGTAACCGCGCTCAATGAGTGCCTTGCCAATACGGCCCGGTGTTGATGTTGCCTGATGGAGGATGATCAGAATTTTTGGATTTGGCTGCACGTTTTTGAATACCAGATGCGTTTTGAGGCCTGTGTCGGAGCCCGGTTTCTAATTGGTCTCAACGGATCCTGTTCGCGCCAGAACCCGTCGCTTCATTGCAATGCGATCCTGCGCGTCCACAGCCAGCAATTCGGCTGTGCGCCAGACAACATTGTCTTCAAATTCATGGACCTCACCGTCAGCATAGACCATTTCCCAAAGGTCTTCCACCAGCGCGATGCGTTCAGTTTTATCCAAATGACGTTTCAAGATTGAAGTGAAGCCATAGAGATCTACAGCCTGTGCGTCTGCGGCCTTGGCCTGCTCCATAAGGGTTTCGGTCTCTGTTTCGCTCAGGCCATAATGCTGGATAAGAACCTGACGCAGCTTGACCTCTTCCTCATCTTTAAAAACACCATCCGCCATAACCACATGCATCATGAGCGCGGCGGAGCACAGATCACGGTCGGTGGGATCGAAGCTTGATGCAAGCTCGTCTTCGTTCATGGACCCGGTCAGGTTGGCCAGCAGACCCTTCAGATTTGTGAAAAATGACATGGCCGCTCCGGTAAGACACCTGCATTGGTTTTAAGAACGAGGCTCATACCGTAAGCCTCACGACCAGCAAACCTATTGCATGGTTGGTCGATTTGGCAACAAGCAAGCCGGTCACGGGTGTGGAAGCCTTGACGCTGCCACGGTGTGGGGCCACACAGGCTGACAGCGCAGCAGGATGTGTTGATGGTTTCCCAACCCGAACGTGACGAGCCGGTTTTTTCGTGGATGCAGGGGGAACCCAGCCGACCGATCACACGTATCGTCGACAAAGCCATGCGTGCGGGAACATCCGGCTATCCCCGCAAGGATCGCAGGCGACTGTCCTTTATCAATCTGTGCGGCTATCTGGCAGCAGTATCGTCCGTCACCTACGCCATCAATTTCGCGATCTACAATCACGATGCGCTGATGTGGCTGATCATCGGCAATCTGGTGTCGGCCTGTTTAACCGCAACAGCTTTCCTCTGGCACCGTTTCAATGGTGTCGCGGCGGTCCATATGCTGACCGTCACACTTGCTGTGACGCTTTGCTATTTTATCTCGGTACTGGGTCGCGACTCTGGAGTTCAGCTCAATTTCATCGGCGCCGTGGCACTGGCTTTCATTGCCTATGGGCTTGATCATCTGCGTTCGATTTTTTTTGTCACCGTTACCGCGATTGTGCTGCACACGGGATGCTATTTTGCCTTTGAAACAGGATCGGCGGCGGATCATCTTGATCCCGCCTTTATCGCGCAACTTTACGCGCTTTCGGCAGGTTCAATCATCATCATTATTGCTCTGGTGGTTCTCTACACCATGCAATTGGCCGCGGATGCCGAGGAACGCTCCGAGAAGCTGCTCGTCAACATCTTTCCCGAGCAGATAGCTGATCAGCTTCGCTACAATCCCGACCGGATGATTGCTGACCGGTTTGATGAGGCGACCGTGCTGTTTGCTGATATTGTCGGCTTCACGCCGCTTTCGTCGAAGGTGACGGCAGACGAATTGATCGGGCTGCTCAACGACATTTTCAGCCGGTTCGACGATCTGGGTTATCGCTTTGGTACGGAGAAAATCAAAACGATCGGTGACTGCTACATGTGTGTCAGCGGGGTGCCGGTTCCCACAGAAGATCACACAGAACGGGTGGCTCGCGTGGCGCTCGGAATGCTGCACGCCATCAAAGATGTGTCCCAAGCGCGCAATATTGATCTTGATCTGCGGGTTGGGATTGCGCGCGGTTCGCTGACCGCGGGTGTGATTGGCAAGGCTCGATTTGCCTATGACGTGTGGGCGCCAACCGTCAATCTTGCCTCACGCTTGGAATCCAACGGTGAGGTGGGTCGCATCCATGTATCGGAATCGGTCTACCGCGCGCTTGGTGACCAGTTCGAATTTTCATCAGCGCCTGAAAAGGAACTCAAAGGAATTGGCAAAACCAAAACCTGGTATCTGGAAGGCGAGCTTGGCGCCCAGGCAAACCCTGAAATCTGATTCTACAGCCCGGCAATAAACCGGTTTACCTTCTCAGGTTCGGTAATCACACAGCCGCCACGGGCATTTTCAATCATCCCTTTCTTGCGCAGGGTCGACATTTCCCGGGTCACCGCTTCACGCATGCAGCCGAGCCGGTCGGCGAGCTCTTGATGCAATGGTGGTGGAGAGATGATGAGTTGATCAGGATTGGCCATTCTGGGCTTTGCACGCCGCATCAGCTCTGCACACAGTCGCTGGCGATTGGTCATAAAAGTGGCTTCGCGCACCTGCGAGTTCATGTTGCGAATACGGCCCGTGAAATGACAGAACAGCGCCTTTGCCAGATCAGGCACCGTGGTTGAGGCGGTCATAAATTCGGAAGCGGACATGCGACCAAGTTCGGAATCCTCAAGCGTCGTGATGTTCGCTGAGCGCGGCAAACCATCGAGCGCAGACATTTCGCCGAACAGATCACCGGGCTTCATGTCTTGCAATACGAGCTCTTTTCCCGATTCGGTGCGCAGTTGCACCCGGGCACGGCCTTTTGAAAGAAACCAGACATCCGAAGAGGTGTCGTCATAGTCAATCACAAGCTGGTTCGGGCCATACTTGTTCCAGCGGCATCGCTGATCCAGCCTATCGGCAACATCATCCGGTAGGCAATGAAACAGGTTGATGTCCTGAATTCGGGCCATACTGCTCTCCGCAATTGAGTATTCCGGCACCGTTTTGCATTTGGTGCGGCGGTCGGGAAATTAAATTCATCACACTTCGGTAGCGAATCAAAGCAATCGGGGGCTGTGGCGGTTGGTCAGTTCACCCGGTTTCTAAGGGACCAAATTAAAACGAGCTGAAAATTTGCTCTCCCAGTTGTGACGTCAGGTGAATAGGAGGGCTCAAAGGTTTCTGCGGTCTGCGGGCTGACAGACCGAACCGTTTCGCAGTGGAACACCTGTTCCATCAAATCTCCTCACGGTGATTTATCTGTTGGTTATCGGTTGGCGGAAACGTCGCCCGATCTTCCCAAGACCAGCACACGTTAAGGAGAAAAACGATGAACAAGGTCAAACTTACCGCACTTGCCGTGGCCGCTTCCCTGATGGTTGGCGCCGTTGGCTCTGTAACCACATCCACCGCCGCTGAAGCCGGTTCGGTTGTGAAGGTCCACTTCAAGAAGAAGGGTCGTCACTTCCACCGTCACCGTCACTTTGGTTATCACCACGGCTACTACAATCCGTATCGCCAGTGCCGCTGGTTGAAGCGGAAGGCTCGCCGCACCGGTTCGCGTTACTGGTGGCGTGAGTACCGGATTTGCATGAGCCGCTACTACCACTAAGCGGCTTGTCCCCGGGACGCGAAAGAGGGCGTGCTCCGGGGCGCGCATTTCCGAAGCGTTGGGGGCGGGAGTTTCTATCCTGCTCCCAATTTCTGTTTGGGTCAGGCAGTCGCATGCCGTTGAACGACCCGCTCCAGAAGCGGCGCGTAGTGATCGAACTCCGGCGTGGTCATTTCAGGATCCTTGCCTTCATCGTCCCAGACACGAACGCGCAGAATTGCTTTCAAGTTCTCTTCCTTTGAGAATTCCGCCACTTCTTCGTCCGACATTGGTCCGCCCTGCAGTTTCAACGACAGCACGGATGCGCTTGAAAGGCGGGAGAAGTATTTGTCGTTGGTGGCGCAAAGATAGCGTTTTGCAGCCACATGGTGGCGCACACAATCGGTGACGATTTTTGGAAAATACTCGTCAAGCAAGCGGCCACCGGCTTCCTCGTGCAGATTGTCGACCTCATCCAGATGCGCTTCTGCACCAAATTCACTTGTGTAGTGGCCAATGTCGTGGAGCAGAGCCGCCGCAACAACGTCATCATCTGCACCAGCCCTTTCAGCAAGTTGCGCGCATTGCAGCATGTGCTGCGACATGGTCACATCTTCTCCAAGATAAGAATCCGCGCCCCGGCGTTTGAAAATGTCGGCGATGAAAGCGACGATTGTTTCGGAGGTGGGTCTTTCAGCGATTGCAGTCATTGGTGATTACCCCTCAAGCGGCCTTGTTTTCCAGAGCTGCAAGTGTAGAGAGCAGCCCGTCTTTGTCGACATAACACCCTTGTAGCCAGCGTGTCCCGGATCCTGAATACCCTTTTCGGGCGTGGAGAACGCGGGTGTTGTCGACGATGAAACACTCGCCGGGCTCCAGCTTGAAGCTGATCTCCATTTTGGGATCGTCGATGATATCCGCGAACCGGCGCCATGCCTCGTAATAGGCTTCCATTTTTTCGAATGGCACGTCCTGAATGGCGGCAGTCGATCGATTGTTAAAGCGGACGGCGATCAATTCGCCATCTGGTGCAACTTCAATCATCGGACGGCGGGATTGCAGCTTGACCCCTTCGCTTCCTGCATATTCGAACCGCGCGCAATGGCTGGAAAGCAGTTCGAAATGATCAGGGCTTTCGTCCCGCAAGCGACTTGCCGCGGCGAATCCGTCCACGACCATGGAATCTCCGCCTTGAGCGGAGTTCTCAAGGCAATAGAGAATTTGCAGCGTGGGAACCGGGTCGCGGTAAGGATTATCGGTGTGCGCCTGCAATCCAAGACCAGTGTATGCGAGATTGGTCGGATTGATCTCCGATCGGACTTCAAACCAGCGACCATAATTGGTCTCGCGCACATAGCCGAAGAGGTTGGCAACCTTCAAAAGGCTCTGCGGTTCTGTCGGCCCGTGTGTGATCTTCGCAAACCCGTATGCGCGGACCATGGCCAACCAGCCTTGCAGTGCTTCGGTATTAGTTTGCAGATCGTCAAATCGAGCCTGCGGAACGGATGGCAGATTTTCAGCCGTCCAGGCCTCAATATCATTGGGCAACCATCCGATTTCGCTGCGGGGGCCTCTATCGTAGGCATGGTCGCTCAACCAACTGGCTGAAAAGCACATCGGCTCGCTATTGCCGGCCAGTCTGATTTCCAATTCTTCGCCAGAATGGCTTGCCGAAGCGATGGTTGGGTGTTCGGGAAGGTCACCCACCGAGATGAGTTTCTGACCATTGTCAGGCGACCGGGTTTGCGGATCAAACGAATTGTCGCGCAACCAGATGGCATGGAACCGCACGGCGCCCGCGTCAGTGAATGCAACACTGACAGCCTTTCCATCCTGAATGATCTCACACGACTGGATCGACATGGTGCGGCCCTGACCTTTCTCGACACAATTTCAGTGCATCAGACACTACCGAAAACTGTGCGACAATTGAATGAAATGGTGTTTTCTGGAGAATTGGACGCTCTCTTTCCGTCGTCTCGCCACTAGAAACGCGACCCGCTACGATCCAAGATGAGACATGATCGGATGACTCTGATGGAAAGCGCGCGCATCGCTTGACATTTGTGGTCTGCAAACCTTATATCCGCCGCGCAATCAGGGACAACTATATCCCGAGCAACTGAGCAGTCTGCACCAGGTGGTGCGCTGCAGGTCAACACCCGCCAGCGATGTTCGCCCGCGGGTGCGTTTTGCATTGGGGCTATGGTTTGCGTGAAATGGCGCAAATCTGGCCAGACTGAAACGAATAATGAAAGCGGACGCGTCACATGTTTGAATCCCTTTCCGAACGCTTGGGTTCCATCTTTGACGGGTTAACCCGTCGTGGTGCGCTGTCGGACAAGGATGTGGGCGCGGCTCTGCGTGAAGTGCGTCGCGCGCTCATTGAGGCCGATGTGGCGCTCGATGTGGTTCGTTCCTTCACCGACAAGGTGCGCGAGAAGGCCGTTGGTGCGGAAGTCGTCAAGTCCGTGACGCCGGGCCAGATGGTCGTCAAGATCGTTCACGATCATCTGGTGGAGATGCTGGGATCGGATGCGGATCCGATTGATCTCAACGCCCCTGCCCCCGTGGCGATCATGATGGTGGGTCTGCAGGGATCCGGTAAAACCACCACGACCGCAAAAATTGCCCGCCGCCTGACGGATCGGGACGGCAAAAAAGTACTTATGGCATCGCTCGATGTGCGCCGTCCGGCAGCGCAGGAGCAGCTGCGCCAGCTTGGGGAGCAGACATCTGTCGAAACCCTTCCCATCATCGAAGGTCAGTCACCTGTTCAGATCGCCGAACGCGCCATGCAGGCCGGGCGTCTTGGCGGCTACGATGTGGTAATCCTCGACACGGCGGGCCGAACCCACATCGACGAACCGCTGATGGTGGAAATGGCCGACATCAAGTCTGCCGCCACCCCACACGAAATTCTGCTGGTTGCCGATTCCCTGACCGGTCAGGATGCCGTCAATCTGGCGCAGAATTTCGATGATCGCGTGGGCATCACCGGTCTGGTTCTGACCCGTGTCGATGGTGACGGGCGTGGCGGTGCAGCGCTTTCCATGCGGGCTGTGACCGGCAAGCCGATCAAGCTGATCGGTACCGGTGAAAAGATGGATGCGCTTGAGGATTTCCATCCCAAGCGGATTGCCGACCGCATTCTTGGCATGGGCGATATTGTTTCGCTGGTTGAGAAGGCGGCTGAAACCATTGATGCGGAAAAAGCCGCCTCAATGGCCCGCAAGATGAAGAAGGGTGAGTTCGATCTCGACGACCTTTCCGAGCAGTTGGGCCAGATGGCAAATCTTGGCGGTATGGGTGGCATTATGGGGATGATGCCCGGTGTCGGCAAAATGAAGAAGCAGCTTGATGCTGCCGGTCTTGATGATTCCATCTTCAAGCGCCAACAGGCGATCATTTCCTCGATGACGAAGAAAGAACGCCGCAGCCCGAAAATTCTCAATGCCAGCCGTAAAAAGCGCATTGCCGCCGGTTCGGGTTCGCAGGTTCAGGACATCAACAAGCTTTTGAAAATGCACCGCCAGATGGCCGATATGATGAAGGCCATGGGCGGCAAGAAGGGCAAAGGCATGCTTGGCCGCATGATGGGCGGTCTTGGCGGAGGTATGGGTGGCGGAATGCCGGGTGGCCTTCCCGGTGGCATGCCAGACATGGACCCAAAACAGCTTGAGCAGATGGCAAAACAAATGGGTGGCCCTGGTGGCCTCCCTGGTGGATTGCCGGGCGGTCTGCCGGGAGGCCTTCCAGGTGGCATGCCCAAACTGCCCGGTCTTGGCGGTCCCAAGCTGCCTGGCCTCGGTGGAGGCAAGAAGAAATGACCTTCAATCTTGCCAATATTCCCGTTCTGGAAACAGAACGGCTGGTGATGCGCGAATGGCGCGAGAGCGATTTCGACCTCGTTCACGGCATCTATTCGCATGAAGAAAACTCACGCTATGTGGGTGGTCTCTTTAATCGGTCGCAAAGCTGGCGCTACATGGCTTCGCATGTCGGCCATTGGCAGTTTCGCGGCTTTGGAATGTGGGTGGTTGAACGCAAGTCCGATGGTACTGCAATCGGATATTCTGGGCTGTGGTGTCCTGAGGGCTGGCCTGAGCCGGAAGTCGGCTACATTCTTCACCGGGATTTTCATGGCCAAGGCTATGCGAGTGAAGTTGCCCGCCGTGGCCTGCAATTCGCCTACGAGGATCTGGGTTGGACCACCGCCATCAGCCTGATTGCGGCGGACAATCACGCCTCAAAAAATGTGGCCCGCAAGCTTGGCGGGCACCTTGAGGCGAATACGGTGATCTTCGACGGCAAGGCAGAGATCTGGCGTCATCTTCCAGCGAGTGAATTTTTGGGAGCGTCCAATGAGTGATGCACAACGCGCCTCCGAGCTATTGAAAGACCTGCGTCAATCAATCGACAATTTTGATGCGGCTCTCATTCACATTCTTGCTGAACGGTTTCGCATCACGAAGGCCGTGGGCGAACTGAAGGCAAAATATGATCTCCCACCAGCCGATCCATCGCGGGAAAAGCGGCAGGTGGAACGCCTGCGGCGGCTGGCGGATGAATCGAGCCTTGATCCGGACTTTGCCGAGAAGTTCCTTGAGTTCGTTATTCACGAAGTGATCCGACACCATGAGCAGGCGCGCCATTCATGACACCTGTTCTTGAAACCGAGCGACTGATCCTGCGCGAATGGCGGCTGGAAGACTTTGATGGCTTCAGTGCGTTTTGGGCAGACCCAGACCGCACTGCGCACTTCATCTCCGGCACTGTTGATGCCTCGACGGCCTGGTCGATGTTTTGCGCAATGCTTGGCGAGTGGCGTCTTCGCGGTCTGGGCAGCTTCGCTGTTCAGGAAAAGACCGGTTCTGTTCTTGGCTACACCGGGCTCTGGTTTCCGCTCGACATTGAAGAGCCTGAATTGTTGTGGAGCCTCTATGCCGGAAGCGAAGGCAAGGGTTTCGCAATCGAAGCCGCCAGACGTGTTCAGCAATGGGCAGCATTTGACCTGAAGCTGCCTCCGCTGATGAGTTATGTCCATCCGGACAATTTGAAATCACAGGCCGTGGCGAAACGCCTTGGCGCAACTGTTGAAGCTGAAACCACTCTTCGCGGCCATCCGCGGTTGGTGTTTCGGCACATCCATCCTGAAAACACTCTACAATCCTGAAGGAAATCCAATCATGGCTACCAAAATCAGACTGGCCCGCGGCGGCTCCAAAAAGCGCCCCTACTATCGCATTGTTGCCGCCGATGTGCGTGCACCACGCGATGGCCGCTTCATTGAGAAGCTTGGCACCTACAATCCCTTGTTGCCGAAGGATTCTGCTGAGCGCGTGACACTCAACGAAGAGCGCATCAAATACTGGCTCGACCACGGTGCGACCCCGACTGACCGTGTTCTGCGCTTTCTGGATGCAGCCGGTCTTGCCAAGCGTGAGGCGCGCAACAATCCAAACAAGGCGAAGCTTGGCAAAAAGGCCCAGGAACGTCTCGACGAGAAGGCTGCCAAGGAAGAAGAAGCCAAAGCTGCTGCTGCCGAGGCCGCCGCTGAAGCAGAAGCTCCGGCTGAAGAAGCCGCTGCTGCTGAGTAATATCGGTTGGTATTAACGCCATCCGCTTTCGTCATCCCGGTCTTTACGACCGGGATCCAGAAAGTCCAGCTGGTGGATTGCGGCCCTGAAAGTCGCAATGGCGGTGGAGGCAAGTTGATCTCAATTGCCTTCCTCTCACCCGTCACAGCGGGTGTCCAGGGCGGCGGGCTGAACGACGTGAGGTCGGTCAATCCCGATACGGCACTGGATTGCCACCGTGGCGGCAATGACAAAGGAATTGTGAACCAGCGCCATCGCAAGCGGAGTCGAATCGGAAATCCATGTCTGGCTCTGACAGTCTGATCCTGATGGCCGAGCTCGGCGCGGCTCATGGGCTGCGCGGCGAACTGCGTGCACAAATTTATGCGGAAGATCCCCTTGGACTGACCCGGTTCAATCCGTTTCAGACCGACACCGGCAAAAGCATTTTCATCGCCCGCGTCAAGCGGGTCGGTGAACGTTATGTTGTCTCCTTGAAGGGGGTCTGCGACCGCAATGCGGCGGATGAAATGCGCGGCACGCTTCTTTATGTCGACCGCGCGCGTTTGCCCGATGTTGAGGAAGAGGACGAATTCTATCTCAATGATTTGATTGGTCTTGAAGCGGTGGATTCAGATGGCGAAACACTCGGCGAGGTGATCGCAGTGCCGAACTTCGGTGCCGATGATCTTGTCGAAGTTGCACCGATACTGGATGGTAAACTGCGACGAGGAAAATCCTGGTTTGTCGCGTTCACCCGCGAAAATGTGCCGGATATTGATATCGCCAACGGGCGCCTGGTTGTTGTTCGGCCAGTGGAAGTGAGCGAGCGGGATGAGTGATTCCACCGCTCCGACCGTGCTTGGTATCGAGGCAAGCTGCGATGAAACAGCCGCGTCGGTGGTGGTTCGTTCCCAGACCGGCGAAGGCAATATTCTGTCAAACGTTGTGCTGAGCCAGATTGACGAACACGCGGCTTTTGGTGGCGTGGTCCCTGAAATTGCCGCACGTGCACATCTTGATGCGATGGATGGTGTGGTGCGAGCCGCGTTGCACGATGCCGACAAGACCCTCAATGACATCGACGCCATCGCCGTTACGGCGGGCCCCGGTTTGGCGGGAGGGCTGATTGTTGGATCAATGACGGCGAAGGCACTGGCTTTCGCTGCCAACAAACCGCTTCTCGCCATCAATCACCTTGAAGGTCATGCGCTTACCCCGCGACTAACCAGCGGCGTGACATTTCCCTATTTGTTGCTTTTGGTTTCTGGTGGTCACAGCCAGATTGTTCTGGTGCGTGATGTCGGTGACTATGAGCGCTGGGCAACGACTATTGATGATGCGCTGGGCGAGGCATTCGACAAGACGGCGAAATTGCTATCGCTTCCTTATCCTGGTGGCCCGAACGTGGAAAAGGCAGCGAAAGACGGCAACGCCGCGCGATTCCGGTTTCCGAGACCCTTGTCGGGTGAAGAGACGCTCAACATGTCATTCTCCGGCCTGAAGACGGCGGTGCGATTGGAGGCGGAACGCAATGCACCGCTGGACGATCAAGCTGTCGGCGATCTGTGCGCCTCTTTCCAGAGTGCCGTGTGTGATGTGGTGGCCGACAGGGTAAAGCGTTCAATTGATCGCTATCGGGAAACGGTTTCCGATATACCCAATACGCTGATCGTTGCTGGTGGGGTTGCTGCCAATTTGACCATACGGACGGCGCTGGAAGACGTCGTTGCGTCAAGCGGCTGGCAATTTGAGGCACCGCCACTCAATCTGTGCACTGACAATGCGGCGATGATTGCATGGGCTGGTGCAGAACGTTTTGCCCGGGGCGAGACCCACGGTCTTGATTTTGAAATCCGTCCGCGCTGGCCACTTGATGCAGATAGTCAGACTGTTGTTGGATCAGGAAAGCGCGGAGCAAAAGTATGATCGCGAAACGCATCGGCGTTTTGGGAGGCGGTGCGTGGGGCACAGCGCTCGCAACGATGTTGTCCGCAAATGGTCACTCGGTGATCCAATGGATGCGTGACCAAGACACAGTCAAATCCATCAATGAGAGCCGCAAGAACGCAAAATATCTTCCCGGAATTGACCTTTGCGAAAAACTCGAAGCAACCGGGGATTTTAAGCGTGCGCTGCATACGGATATTTTGCTGGCGGTGACACCAGCGCAGAGCTTTGCCAGACTATGTGAAGAGATGGCAGGGTCTGTTAGCAAGTCCGCTTCCGTTGTTCTTTGCGCCAAAGGGATTGATCGGCAGTCCGGCAAACTGTTGAGCGATATTGCCACTAAACAGCTTCACGACAATCATGTCGCCGTTCTGTCCGGACCGAGCTTCGCAGTGGATGTGGCCACCGGTAAGCCAACCGCCGTGACGCTTGCCGCGGATACGATTGAGCATGCAAGTGAACTCTCGAAGGCACTTTCCACGCCTACATTCAGGATCTATGCGAGCGACGATGTTCGTGGTGCGGAATTGGGGGGTGCGTTGAAGAATGTCATGGCGCTTGCCGTGGGCGCGGCGCGCGGGCTTGCTCTGGGTGCCAGCGCCGAAGCCGCGCTGATCGCCCGCGGATTTGCCGAGATCAATCGTCTTGCTGTTGCACTGGGCGCCAGGGCCGAAACCCTGTCGGGCCTTTCAGGTTTGGGCGATCTGGTGCTCACCTGTTCCAGCCCTCAATCGCGCAACTTTTCTTATGGCGTTGCGCTTGCTCGCGCGGAGGATTTGACAAATCTACCACTGGCCGAAGGTGCGTTCACAGCAGAGATTGCTGCAAGAATTGCCAGACAAAACCAAGTGGACACGCCAATCATTGATGCGATCACGGAAGTGCTCGGCAAACGTATTTCTGTGGATGATGCGGTTGCGCAGCTCTTGTCGCGCCCGTTAAAAGCGGAAATCAATTCGTCTTGATCCTGCGGAGATCGCACATGCGCTACTGGTTGTTCAAATCCGAACCCTTCAAATGGTCATGGGATCAACAAAAAGCCAAGGGTGATGTCGGAGAGGAGTGGGATGGGATCCGCAACTATCAGGCGCGCAACAATATGCGTGAAATGAAGATTGGAGACCGCGGATTTTTCTATCATTCCAATGAAGGCCTGGACGTTGTGGGCGTGGTGGAGATTTCTGCCGAAAGCGCGCCGGATTCCACTACGGATGATGAACGCTGGGACTGCGTGCATGTTCGGGCTCTTGCGGACGTACCAAATCCGGTGAAATTGCCGGACATCAAGGCAAATGAGGCGCTTTCGGAAATGGCGCTGGTCAAAAACACCCGGCTTTCGGTTCAGCCTGTGCTCGAAGATGAGTGGATCGAAGTGTGCCGCATGGGTGGAATTGATCCAGAAACACTGAAGCCTGCTTGAGAAACCCGCAAATGTGATCACATGTTCCGGTCCACCGACTCGACAATCTGATGGTCGTCGCGTCAGACTGCGGGCATGCGGATATGGAAACTGATTGCGGTGCTTCTGATCTTCGTGTGGCAACAATCTGCTGCTGCTGATGAGATCGAAGTCGATGTTCAGCTTGTGCTGGCTGTTGATGTCTCGCGATCCATGTCTGCGAACGAATTGGAAATTCAAAGGCGGGGGTATGCTGAAGCGCTCGCCAGTCCGGAAGTCGCTGATGCAATCCGCAAAGGTTTGCTGGGTCGCATAGCTGTCACTTACGTGGAATGGGCGGGGGTCTACTCCCAAAGAACGATCGTCGACTGGACCCTGATTTCAAGTGGTGCCGATGCCGCTGCCTTTGCCGCCAAATTAACGGCGAGGTTTGATCCTGCGCTGCGACGAACCTCCATTTCCGGCGTGCTTGACGAGATGGCCAAACGCTTTGACGGAAACGGCTACACCTCAAACCGGAGAATTATTGATGTTTCGGGTGATGGGCCAAACAATCAGGGACGTCCGGTGCTCGAGGCTCGGGCAGACGTGCTGGCAAAAGGTATTGTTATCAACGGCCTGCCGCTGATGACAAAGGAAGGTCTGGGCGCGCGCTGGCATCTTGATGATCTTGACGATTATTACCGGCATTGCGTGATCGGAGGCCCGGCTGCCTTCGTCATTCCGGTGCTGGAATGGTCGCAGTTTCCAGCCGCTGTTCGCCAGAAGCTGATCCTGGAATTGGCTGGTCGAACCCCACCAGAGCGTGCTCGTGTCTGGAGAACATCCGATGGCGCGGGCTCCAAGTCCTATGATTGCCTGATTGGTGAGAAAATCTGGCAGCGGTTTATCGATACCTATGACCTGCCATAGGGCTAGTCCCGTGTGCTTGCGACCAAACGAATTGTGGTGGTGGAAGGCGGTCCAGGAAAACGGTCCTCGGAGCCGTCGCGATATTCAGCGAAAGCGGAACTGTCCAGAAAGCGTTGCTTTGCGGCGTCATCATCAAACTCAAGAACAGCGATGAATTTGGTCGGGTCGTCGGTTTCGAAGGCTGTGTAGTCGAAGCCTTCGTCTCCGATTGCCTTTAGCCCCTCAACAAAGACCTTCAGGGCATCAATCTGGGCCTGAGCCATACCATCATTGACCGAGTATTCCACCAGAAGTGACATGGGAATCCCTTTGATTAATAAAAATGTTAATTAACTATCACCCATTGCGCCGAGCTTTTCAAACTCTTTCCACGCCCGAACCACGAATTCGGTCCGAAACGTGTGCCCTTTTGAGTGAAGGCAGAGTTCGAGGACTTTTCCTTGAGCGTTGGTCTCCCGCTGGCAGGTCAGCATGCCGCTGGTGGAGCGGACCGGATTCTTATATGGCGTTGCCGCCCGCATCATGGCGAGGGTCTCGAACACGTCGCCCTGTTTGGTATCCGCGATACGTCGACCCGTTAGCGGAACCGTTTTGTCTGCCGTTCCATGAGTGTGGATCACATGAGGAACCGGCGACGGACAGGAGCGCGGCGGCTCTTTCCAGAAGGTGCCGGCAATCGGAGCGAATGCCGCAAAACGCTCGCTGCGCTGACAGATCAGGTTCCAGACCATCATGCCGCCAGCGGAGAAGCCAGACGCCATGATCCGTTTGGCATCAATATGGTGGTTTTGGATGACATCTGCAATCAGCGCATCGAAATAGGCGAACTCGGATTGATCATTCTTATCGGCGGCGTTTGGAGCATTGGGAATGGCCCAGTCAGCACGCAGTGATTTTGGAGCAATCAGCGCCAAACCGAGATTGGAAACAGCCTTGGTAAGCGATTTGTTGCGCATGATGCCGGCAGCCGTTCCACGGTAGCCATGCATGAATACAATCGCGCCGACTTTGGATGATCCATCCCAACCATCAGGCATTTTGATGCGGTAGGTCCGATCACCCAGTTGGCAATCTGTGTCCGATCCGCAGGCACTTGCAGGGGAGGCAAGGAATGCCACCCCTCCAATGGCGATGGACAGGAACAGGATTGAAAGCAGACTGTGTCGTTTCATTTGGCTGACCCTTGGTCAAATGACATCTTGCCGAACGTTGTGCCAAACGCGTGGTCTTCTCAACTCAAACCCGACTCTCATCGTTCATCTCATTGTGATCGCTTCCTTGCGGTAAGCGAGGCGGTGAAGCTGCAAATTCCGATCAGAGCGGAAAGACAGATGCTGATTTGATTGTTAGAGTTTCGTTCCCGGGAGGACTGGAAATGGATCGCTTCAAAGGGCTGTTTGCACTTTTATGTCTATTCGTCAGCGCTGTGTTTCAGCATGGTGTCGCGGCTCAGGAGCGCGTTGATCTGCAACTCGTGCTCGCTGTCGATGTTTCCAGTTCGATGGATGAGCAAGAACGCGCATTGCAGCGCCGTGGCTATGAGGCAGCGTTTCGCTCGCCGGAAGTGATTGCGGCCATCCAGTCCGGCCCGCGCGGGTCCATTGCTGTCACCTACTTCGAATGGTCGGGCACCAACGCCCAGCAACTCATTGTTCCCTGGAGCCGGATCAGTGATGAAGCGTCCTCATTTGCGTTCTCGAGGCTTCTGGAAACCATCACGCCTCGCAAGCACGACACCACTTCAATTTCCGGCGCAATGGCATTTGCAGAGAGATTGCTGGTGGAATCGCCGTTGGTGGGCGATCGGCAGGTCCTCGATATTTCAGGAGACGGCCCGAATAATCAGGGGCCGCAGGTCGATCTGATGCGCAATGAACTGGTTCAAAAAGGAATTACGATCAATGGACTGCCGTTGCTGATGAAGCCGCATGAGCACCATCGGCTCGGCATCCGCTCGATGGACGAATACTACAAGTCCTGCGTGATCGGCGGGTCCGGTGCTTTCACGGTAACCGCCCGGACGTGGGAGGAGTTTCCGCGGGCACTCAAAAAGAAGCTGGTGCTCGAAATTGCCAATCTGTCGCCGCGCAAGAACAAGGCGCGCCTGTTGCTTGCCTCAAACCGGAACATCTGCGCAAATCCCGGGTGAGGGTGGAGTTGTTGCCGAGATCTCATGACCTTCGGAAGCTCTCATCCTCGTCCTGATTAGGATTGAGAATTCATATCGGAAAACGTGAGGCGTCTATTCGACCCATCAATCGTCATTGCGGCCTTCAGGGCCGCAATCCAGCTGTTTATTTTACTATTTGTAGATTCCGGCCGTAACGGCCGGAATGACGAAGGCGAGTGGAAACTGTCCGCAGGCGATGTCGAATCAACCTCGCGAAATGACTCTCATCATGCTCGACTTATTCTCTCAACGCCCATTCCAACCGCAATCAAGCTGCTTTCCGTTCTTCCAACAGACCGCGGTTAAGAAGCAATTCTGCAATCTGAACCGTGTTCAGCGCTGCGCCTTTGCGCAGATTGTCAGAAACCACCCACATGTTGAGACCATTGTCGATGGTCGAATCTTCGCGGATCCGCGAAATGTAGGTGGCGTCCTCACCTGCCGCTTCATATGGCGTGACGTATCCACCGTCCTCGCGCTTGTCGACGACGAGACAGCCGGGCGATTCACGCAAAATTTCTCGCGCTTCATCCGCCGAGATGGGCTTTTCAAACTCGATGTTGACTGCTTCGGCATGGGAGACGAATACCGGCACCCGTACCGTGGTTGCCGTCAACTTGATCTTGGGATCGAGCATCTTCTTGGTTTCTGCCGTCATCTTCCACTCTTCCTTGGTGGAACCGTCATCGAGAAACACATCAATATGCGGAATACAGTTGAAGGCGATGCGCTTGGTGAACTGCTGATTCTCCACCGGATCGGCCACGAACACGGCACGTGTCTGGTTGAACAGTTCATCCATGCCGTCCTTACCGGCGCCTGAAACCGACTGGTAAGTTGAAACCACCACCCGCTTGATGGTTGCATGATCATGCAAAGGCTTCAGTGCCACAACGAGCTGAGCTGTGGAGCAGTTCGGGTTTGCGATGATGTTCTTCTTCGAAAACTGAGCAACGTCATCCGGATTCACTTCCGGAACGATCAGGGGCACGTCTGGATCATAGCGCCAAGCAGATGAGTTATCGATGACAACACAGCCCGTTGCGGCGATTTTCGGTCCCCATTCCTTCGAAATCGAGCCGCCGGCCGACATGATTGCAATGTCTGCCTGGCTGAAATCATAGTGGTCCAGCGCCTGCACCTTCAGGGTTTTGTCACCAAACGAGACTTCGGTCCCCTGGCTGCGGCGGGATGCCAATGGCACAACCTTGTCGGCTGGAAACTGGCGCTCGTCCAATATGCTTAAAACTTCGCGGCCCACATTGCCCGTGGCTCCTACGATGGCGACTGTATACCCCATGGGTTTCTCCTTACCGCTCCCCCAAGTAACGCGGGTGCCCGCGCCAGTTTCCCCCGCGATGCGCTCCGGGGGAGATAAGGAGCAGCGTGCGGGTTCAGACCGTTTTGGTGGTTTTGGTTTTGAGTGTGGTTTTCGCGCGCAAGGTCACGCAGACCGTTTTGGTGAACCGGGCGGCGGTAAGATCAACAGATGATGAAACGACACCAAATGCCATTGCGCAAACACGTTGTCCTGGTTGTGTCCGCAGGTTGGCTGCAGACAGGTTGCAGGTTTCATATCGCTTTTTGATATCTTGTCAATTGCTCGTGTAGAGGATCAGGTGACATTGTTTATGTGTGTGCGATTGCACACAGAATGTCCCGACGCTGGCCTATATTGAACACCGCGCCGCGTTACCGGGTTGTAGGCCGGATTTCTTACAACGCCCGACAAGATTTTAGTTGCAAGCCCGCAAATCCTCTGTGCAGGTTCTGCGGATCGCATTCGAATGGACACCTTATGGCAGCGTTTCAGGCTCAGGATTTCCCGACGCAATCTCAGACTTTGACGGCGGAAGGGGCCTGTATTGTTAGCGAAATCAATGTCACCGTCGGGACAGTTTGTGCGGCGAACGATGTGCTTCTTTCGACAGAACTCATGAAAATGCAGCATCATGTCCGGGCACCGTTCTCTTGCAGGATTGCTCAACTCCATGTGGAGGCCGGACAGGTGCTGGAGAATGGCGCGCCGATGATCACTGTGACGCGCCACGCCGACAATGAAAACATATCCCCCGATGCCGGTGGTGGTGTATCCCAACGTCCGGATCTTGCCGAACTGCTCGCCCGCGAAGCCAGTCTGATCGACGAAAACCGTCCTGAAGCGGTCGAACGGAGACGGGCGTCTGGCCAACGAACGGCACGGGAGAATGTGGCCGATCTTTTGGATGATCAGCCCAACGAATATGGCGCTTTGGCGCTGGCTGCCCAGCGCTCACGCTTCAACGATGAAACGCTGAGACAAAAGAGCCCGGGCGATGGCATTATAACGGCCACTGGCACGGTGAACGTTGACCAGTTCGGAGCCGACGCCGCGCGCTGCGCCGTCATGGCGGTGGATTACACCGTAATGGCCGGTACACAGGGCTTTTTTCATCACAAGAAAATGGACCGGCTTCTCGAAATTGCCATCGACCGCAAGCTACCTGTAATCATGTTTGCGGAAGGAGGCGGCGGTCGACCCAATGATGTGGACACTCACGAATTGGTGGTCGCGCAGCTTTATGTTCCAAGCTTTGCCCGCTTCGCGAAGCTGGCCGGGGTCGCCCCACGCGCGACCATCGTTTCCGGTCATTGTTTTGCTGGAAATGCGGCATTCCCGGGCATGTCCGACGTGATCATCGCCACCCGTAAAAGCCATATCGGGATGGGTGGTCCAGCAATGGTTGAAGGTGGTGGGCTTGGACAGTTTGCGCCCGAAGAGATCGGGCCAAGCCATATCCAGTCGCCCAACGGCGTGATTGATATACTGGTGGAGAATGAGGCTGAAGCGGTCGAGGCGGCTAAGAAATGGTTGGGATACTTCCAAGGACCATTGAGCGACTATGATGCGCCAAAGCAGGACGCTTTGCGCGACGTGGTGCCAGAAGACCGCCGCACAGCTTATCGCATCCGAGATGCGATTGATCTCCTGTTTGACAAGGATAGCGTGCTGGAACTCAGAAGCGAGTTTGGACGCGGCATGGTTACGGTTCTTGCTCGCATCGAAGGCAAGCCGTTCGGTGTTATTGCGAACAATCCGATGCATCTGGGCGGAGCGATTGATGCAGATGCAGCCGACAAGGCCGCGCGTTTCATGCAACTGTGCGACACGTTCGGTCTCCCCATCATATCGCTTTGCGACACACCCGGCTTCATGGTTGGTCCCGAGATTGAAGCGCAGGCTCAGGTGCGCCATGTGTCCCGCATGTTCCTGATCGGAGCGCATCTGACGGTGCCCCTGTTCACCGTGCTTCTTCGCAAAGGATATGGTTTGGGCGCCATGGCGATGAGCGGTGGCGGCATGGATCGTTCCGTACTGACGGTGTCATGGCCCAGCGGCGAAATTGGTGCGATGGGATTGGAGGGCGCTGTGCGGCTGGGATCGCGCAAGACGCTCGCCAACATATCCGATCCTGCCGAACGCGAAGCTGAATATGAGCGGCAAGTGGCGGAACTCTACGAACGCGGCAAGGCGGTCAACGCGGCGTCTCTTCTTGAACTTGATGCGGTGATTGATCCGGCGCAAACCCGTGATTGGATATTGCGCGGGCTGAGTGCCAGTGGACCGGTTCAGCGTTCGAGTGGACGCAATTACGTGGACACGTGGTAACGGCAACGCAACCGCATAGGGATATCGGCGTTGCTGCCGAGTGAAAAACCCAGGCAACAGACCTCGGTTTCTGTCCCACATCCTCATCCTGAGCTTGTCGAAGGACGGGATGTAGCCAGTTTTGGTGGCCACCTCGTGGTTCGACAGGCACACCATGAGTTGGAAAGTTGTAGTCGTTCTTTAGAACCTTCGTATGCCATTCTGCTGTTGGTACCAGAGCATCATTTTCTCGATCGACTACCCCACCTTCCTGATCTGCTCTCTGTGTAAGGTGTAAAGACCTGAGGCGATGATGATTGCCGTTCCAACCCAAGTCCAGCCATCGGGCAACTGACCAAAAATCAGATAGCCGTACATGGTTCCCCAGATGATGAGTGAGTATTGAATGGGTGCCACCACCACCGCCTCGGCAGTTTCCAACGCCTTAATCACCAGAGTTTCAGCCAATGCAGCCATAAGGGCAAAGCTGATCAGGATCGTAATCTCCTGCGTTGTGGATGGCCATTTCCAGACAAAGGGCAATGGCAAGGTTAGGATAACGCCACCGACCAAGGCTGTATAAGCGAGTGTGGTGGAGGTGGCATCATCATTGCCAAGTACGCGTGACACGATCTGGCGTAGTGCGAAGAACACGGCCGCTGCCGCCACAAGCATGACCGCCGGATGGAGTGCGCCCATACCGGGACGGATGACGATGAGTGCGCCCACGAAGCCGATTGTCACCGCGGTCCAACGTCGAATACCGACCGATTCTCCCAGGAATAAAGCTGCCATTACTGTGACGATGAAGGGTGCGATAAAACTCACCGCCACAGCATCTGCCAGCGGCACAAAACTCACCGCGATAATGAAAAGCGAAGCAGATCCCGCCGCTAGTGCGCCTCGTGTGATCTGCAGCCCCGGTCTGGAACTTTGAAATATTCTCCGACGATACCGCGCAATGAAGAAAAGTGAAACGAACACCAGACCCATGTGGCGTGACCAAACCACCTGAAACGGGTGAAGTGTTTCGGTCAGGAACTTGGCCTGCGCATCAACTGCAGAAAACAGGAACATCCCGCCGAGCATGTAGGCGATGCCCAGGCGGGATTGAGATTGATCCAATCCTTTGCTCTTACGCAAACTCGCCTTGGAAGGCTTTCAGGATCGCAGCACCCATTTCCGTGGTTCCGACCTGGGTCATGCCTTCACTCATGATGTCGCCGGTGCGCAGACCAGAATCAAGCACATTGGAAATGGCGGCTTCAAGCTTGCCTGCTTCATCAACCATGTCGAAGGAGTAGCGCAGGCACATGGCAAGTGAAGCGATCATAGCGATCGGATTGGCGAGACCCTGACCGGCAATATCGGGTGCTGAACCGTGAACGGGCTCGTACATGGCTTTGCGTTTGCCGGTCACCTCATCGGGTGCCCCAAGCGAGGCGGATGGCAACATGCCGAGTGAGCCGGTGAGCATGGCCGCAACATCAGAAAGCATATCGCCGAACAGATTGTCAGTGACAATCACATCAAACTGTTTCGGTGCGCGAACAAGCTGCATTCCGCCGGCATCTGCGAGCATGTGGTCGAGTTCAACGTCGGCATAATTCTTGGCGTGGACGGCGGTGACCACTTCGTTCCACAGTACACCCGACTTCATGACATTGCGCTTTTCCATCGAGGTGACCTTGTTGTCGCGCAGGCGGGCGAGTTCAAAGGCCATTCTGGCGATGCGCTCGATTTCGTAGGTATCGTATACCTGTGTATCAACCGCGCGCTTCTGGCCATTGCCGAGATCTATGATCTCCTTGGGTTCGCCAAAATAAACGCCGCCGGTCAATTCGCGCAGGATCAGGATGTCGAGGCCTTCGACGAGTTCCTTTTGGAGCGATGAGGCGTCAGCGAGTGCCGAATAGCAAATTGCCGGGCGCAGATTGGCGTAGAGTTCCAGCTCCTTGCGCAGGCGCAAAAGCCCGGCTTCTGGGCGCACATCGTAGGGAACGCCATCCCATTTGGGTCCACCGACGGCACCAAAGAGGGTGGCATCGGCTGCCAGAGCCTTTTCCATGTCTTCATCGGAAATGGACTGTCCGTGAGCCTCATAAGCGGCACCGCCAACCAGACCTTCTTCGGTTTCAAAACCGGTGCTCAGGGCGTCGTTCATCCAATTCAGAATGTGACGGACCTCATCAAAGACCTCGGGGCCGATGCCGTCGCCAGGAAGAAGGAGAAGTTTGCGCACGCTCATTGATGTGTCTCGCTATTGGATATTACTGTGTGAGAAAAGTCGGCCTGTCCTAATCCTGCTCTTGGCTGATTGCAAATGATTGGTGGCAAAGCTGTATCGAGGACGTGGATTGACAGCGAAAACAGATGAATTGGCAGTGATTGATGTCACCGCATTTCTCAATGGGTGGGAGAAGGCGAGTGATGAAGATCGCGCCGATCTAGCCGCCAAATTGGACCATGCATGCCGCGACATCGGATTCTTCTATCTCAAAGGCCACGGAGTGGAATTGGAGGCGATTAATGCGATGCGCCGCGCGGTTATCGACTTTTTTTCGCAAAGCCTTGCGACCAAATCGGAACTGACTGTGCTGAAGGACAACTACCGCGGTTATGTTCCGCTGGGTTTCTTCACACCCAATGACGGCAAGGGTGTTGCCGATCAGTATGAGGCTTTCAAATTGCACTATGAGATTTCAGCTCATGATCCAATCTGTGCAGAGAATGGATTGTATGGCCCGAACCGCTGGCCCGTTGAGCCGGTCGATTTTAAGAATGCTGTTCTGGCCTATTGGGAGGCGTTGGAATGGTGCGGTGATGTGTTGATGAAAGGATCAGCGCTCGCTTTGGGGCTGGATGAAAACACCTTCTCCAGCGCTTTCTCCAAACCGCTGACCAACATGACGCTACTGCATTATCCGCCAATGGATGAGGGGCAGGATGGCTTCGGTATTCACCCGCACAAAGACACCGATGCATTCACAATTCTTTACCCCGACCCGGTGGGCGGGCTTGAAATTCGCAAGAAGGACGGGACCTGGATCGAGGCATTGGCACCGGCAGGTGCATTTGTGGTGAATATCGGTGACATGATTGAAGTTTGGTCGGGTGGTCGATTTGTCTCGACGCCCCATCGGGTGGTAAATCGAACGGGCAGGGAGCGCTATTCTTTCCCGTGGTTTGCGGTGCCGCGCCATGACGTGATGATTGAGCCTTTGGTCGATTCACTGCCTGGTTTTGAACGACCCGCGATATCGTCCGGTGAATGGTCGCGCGCAATCTGGTACACCAACTATCCCGACAAAGAAGCGGTTCGGGACGGAGTACATGTGGGCAGTCTACGGGACTAAACTGGAGGGGAAACATGTTTGAAAGCGCTGCACGATGGATTGCTGGCCCTGAAGTGGGGCTCTATTGGCTCGTGTTTTCAATGGCCGTTCTTGTTCTTCCGGTGATTGCTATCACCATCTGGTATCACCGCGCCATCGCGCAGGATGAGGGTGGTCAGGCTCTAATGGAAGAGCAGAACAGGGTGGGAGTTCGCTTGAGATCTGCGAATGATGGCGCACGCACTCATGCGCAGCGCCAAAAAGACAGACAGCGGATCAAAGACACAAAGCGCATGGCCGCAGATATTTCGTCCGGCAAATACGGGGATCAGGCCAAGGCAATCCAAAACAGAATGTATCTCTACTTCCTCTACTGGATCGTCGCGACAGTTCTTGTTTTCACTCCTTTTTTGTGGGGAATTTCACTCAATCAGGCTGCGGGATGAGTGCGTGGCCGACGTCGATTCCGACTGAAACTGTAAACAAACTCAGCGAAACGGTCGTTTTTCGATGGCTCTGGCTCCCAGGTCGTTTGAGAGCCAGAGCATATCCTGTAATCAGGGGATAACCTATTTTGCGGTCAGAAGTGGCCAGGGAATCTCTCCACCTGCGGTCAGGCTTTTGAATTCTTTTGGCAGCGTTACGCAATTGCTAGCGACGAATTCTTCGCATTCTTCACGTGAAGCTGGTCCGAATGCAGGGTAGTAGATTGCTGGAAGTATCGTACCACAGGGCACAATCAGACACCCCCTATGGCCATCAATTGGGGCAGGCAGAACCGCGTAAACACAAAGTTTTTCAGGTTCCGCGAACGCTGCGTTGTTTTCGTCGGTGCGCAGCGGGAACGCAGGTTGAATTGGAACATCGTGCCCACCGGTCGCGTCATGGACCGTCAGAGAATCGGCACCTTCCGCATAGACAGTTACGGATTCCTCGAAATATTTCAGACCTTTTTCGCATGTCTCCGAGACATAGAATACCATGTTCCACATCGGAGGAAATATCTTCTCCGGACGCTGCTCAAGCGCTGCTTCATAATTTGAGCAAGGCAATATGCCTCTTGCAGTGAGTCGTACAAGAAAAGAGCGTCCTATCCAGCGCGCTTCGTAGACGCCCATACCCAGAACTTTTAGCGGTAAAGCACTCATATCAATTCCTTAATTAAAATCATTTTTGAAACAATATAACCATATTGGTTTGTTTGGATTATTCAAGGTGAATTGAAAAAATGTTCATCGCCGGACATTTTGTTTTAAAGTTCAAAGTATTGCCCGATATTACAGAAACTCCGCTGAGCGCACCGTTTCGATGTGCCTTGTGCGAAATCACATTTCTGTCACAGTTTGTCTGTCCCAAGAGGTGGGGTCAGAGAATTGCTTTCTATGGAGGGGAGCCCTGTGATGAAATTTAGTTTGGTTCGTATGTGGTCGGTCGCGCTGATTTTGGCGATCTCGAATGCGCTGTCGGCGTTTGCCCAAACTGCGGACGATGTGAAAAACGATGTTTTAAGCGCATTGGCCACGCCGTTGCCGGTTACGGTGATCGGACCGCTGGTGGCACAGGATGTGAACGTGGAGCCCCGAGGTGACGGGTTTCGTGTTACATTGAACAGCCCGTTCCTGATGGGTCTGGTTCCGATATCCGAGATATCTTTCACCATGACGCCCACGGATCGGGATGGCGTTTACCGGGTGAATGAGTATACCTTGCCGGGGCGTCTGGACATAATGAATGCTGTCGATCTGGCGATTGCGTCGACCGATTTTGATGGTCTGTGGTCCACCAAAACCCGCTCTTACGAGAAGCTGAACTTTACTCTTAACGGCGTGACGGTTCTGCCCAAAGATGCGGTGAATGGATCAATCAACCTGCAATCCATCGGCCTTAGCGTTGACAAGCAGGGCACAGAAGGTGTGAACGAAAGCCGGTTTGCGCTGGCGCTTTCCGGCCTCAATGTTTCTGGTTTGGGACGTGAAGACTATTCGGTCGAAGGAGCAACGGCTGAACTGAAGGCGGATGGGCAGGAGCCCGTTGATCTATATGCCGTTCTGAGCCGCTTTGCTGTTCTTTCCCTCATGCAGCAGGACCAGAACGCTTTGCTGCGGTTTGCTGAAAGTCTGCGCGCACGCACCTACAAGGCTGCTTCGCTTGCTGTGGGTATCACCAATCTCACGATGAAGGGAACGCGCGGGCGCAAGCGGGACAAGCAATTCACTGCCAGCACAGTGAATGCGCTTCTAGGTCTGACCGATGCTGCTCCCAATGAGATTGGAAAGTTTGTCATTTCTATCAATGCGAATGGTGTGACAGATGATGGAATGACCGATCTTGAGAAGCTGAATGCGGATTCCGCCAACTTCGCCTTGAAGGGGGAAGACATTCCAATTGGCGCGATGCTCGCTGCGATTGGCAAGATTGAAGCAATCGATCGCGGCCGCCCCGTTCAGCTGCGGGTTTCTGATCTGCTTGCCGGCCTGTTTGATTTCGGCGGCCTTTCGATTGAATCGAGCGCGGAAAATATTGTGTTCCTGCCCCAAAGCAAGCGGGACGGTTCGCTGACATTTTCGTCGTTCGGCACCGCGTTTTCACTTGCGGGCTTCCGCAAGCGGGAAGGCTCTGTTGGCTTCAGAACAGCCTTTGATGGTGTCAAATTCGCGCCACCTGACGGAATCGATGGCAATGCCCTGCGCTTGTTGCAGACGCTCAACCCTGAGCGCGGCAGCTACGACCTTACCATTTCAAATCTCAGCGATGAGCTTTTGCACAAGCTTGGCAAAGACCTTGTGATCGCGTCGGAAGAAGATCTTGCGGGGCTCATTGCACCGTTGATCGTTTACGTGCTGGCTATGGAGCCGAAAATTGAAACCAAGGATTTCCGTTTCAAATCGGCTGAAGTGGATGTGACGTCCAGCGGTGCCGTGACCTTTTTCCCTGGCTGGGCGTTGTCCGGCATGCCTTATCAAGGTTCAGCAACGCTCTCGATGTCCGGTCTCGACAAGGTGGTTGCCATGCTCAACGATCTGAAGATTGGTGGTGAAAACTCCAGTCGGCGGGTTGCGCGGGAGCAGCGCACTGCGCGCGCCGTTGGTTTCGGCGTCATCGCCACCATGAAAGCCTTGGCAAAAACCGATGGCGACAAGCTGGTTTGGGATTTTGAGTATCCGGAGGCTGGTAAAGCCATGTATCGGGTGAACGGCACGGCCCTGCGCTTCCCCAACCTTGGTGCCTACCTACCGGCATTTGGTTTGGCCGGGATGCTTTAGGCTTATTATCTGTATTCGTCATTCCGCCCCTTGCGGGCGGAATGCATGTGCTTTTCTGAGGAATGGACTCCGCCCGCTTCGGGGCGGAGTGTCGATCGTTGAATTGTGCTGAGCTATCTGCCCACTTGTGGGGAAACGCCCCTCACACCCGCCGCTCAACCATCATTTTCTTGATGTTGGCGATGGCCTTGGCCGGGTTCAGTCCTTTGGGACAGGCCTGGGTGCAGTTCATGATCGTGTGACAGCGGTAGAGCCGGAACGGGTCTTCCAGATTGTCGAGCCGTTCGCCAGTCGCCTCATCGCGGGAATCAATCAGCCAACGATAGGCCTGCAACAGCACGGCAGGGCCCAGATAGCGGTCGCCATTCCACCAGTAGGACGGGCACGAGGTCGAGCAACAAGCACACAGGATGCACTCATAGAGACCGTCGAGTTTCTCGCGGTCTTCATGGCTCTGCCGCCACTCTTTTTCCGGCTTCGGTGTTGTGGTTTTGAGATAAGGCTCAATCGAGCGGTGCTGCGCATAAAACTGAGTGAGGTCCGGCACCAGATCCTTCACAACCGGCATGTGGGGCAGAGGATAGATTTTGATCGCACCATCAACCTCGTCCATGCCTTTGGTGCAGGCGAGCGTGTTGGTGCCATCAATGTTCATGGCGCAAGAGCCGCAGATGCCTTCGCGACAAGAGCGGCGGAAGGTCAGCGTTGGATCGACATTGTTTTTGATCCAGATGAGGGCGTCGAGCACCATCGGCCCGCAATCCTCGGTGTTGACGAAATAGGTATCAACGCGTGGGTTTTTCCCATCATCCGGGTTCCAGCGGTAGATTTTATATTCACGCGCAGGTGCGGCACCATCGACCTTGGTCCAGGTCTTGCCGTCAGTGACGCGGGAGTTCTTGGGGAGTGCGAGTTCAACCATGGCTTACCTCGGATAGGGGGAATGCTGTCCACCGACCGGAAACAACCAACGATCAGTGATGCGTGTTCGGATGAGAGCGCCAATGGAGATCATCAGCACAATGATGCTTGCGTATTGGAGTTTCTCGGAGATTTCCGCCTGCTCGACGTTCTGAAAAAAGCCAAATCCCAGCTGTGTGGCAATGAGCAGCCACGACGAGAATGCCATCCACAACGCAATAAACCAGTAGATTGACCATCTCCACCCCGATGCACCGATAAGGATCAAAATTGGAATGGCCGTCCAGTTCTGCTCAAAATACCCGATCAGTCTTGACTTGATGGCAGACAACATCCTGATGTCCCAGTCAAAAGTATACTGCCACCAAACAATTGACAGTAAGCCGACCAGAAACCCACTCATCGGTAAAAACAGACTTTGCTTGGAAAGAGTGTTCCTCAATACACCCGCGCTTTCGGCTTGATATACTCAATCTCATTTGACAGCGTGTAGGTATGCACGGGCCTTGTATCCAGACTCACCTTCTTGCCTTGATCATCGGCGAAGGCCAGCGTGTGGTGCATCCAGTTTTCATCATCGCGGTCGGGATAGTCCTCATGCGCGTGCGCGCCGCGGCTTTCCTTGCGGTTCTGCGCTGAAACCATTGTGACGGCGGCCTGCGAAATCAGATTGTCGAACTCCAGAGATTCAACAAGATCGGTGTTCCAGATCAGGCTGCGGTCGGTGGTGGCGATGTCGTCGCTTGCTTTCCAAACCTGATCGATTTTCTCCATGCCCTCATCAAGAATTTCTGATGTACGGAACACCGCGCAATTGGTCTGCATGGTTTCCTGCATGTCGTCGCGCAGTTTGGCGGTTGGCGTGCCGCCCGACGCGTTGCGGAAATGATCAAGACGCGAAATCGCCAGATCACCCGCGTCGGCAGGGAGCGGTGCATGGGCTTCACCCGGCGTGACGGTTTCGGCACATCTGAGACCCGCAGCGCGACCAAAGACCACAAGGTCGATCAGGGAGTTGGAGCCAAGCCGGTTGGATCCGTGCACGGAAACGCAAGCGGCTTCACCCACCGCCATCAGGCCAGGGACAACGTGATCGGGATCATCGCCCTTCTTGGTCACCACCTCGCCATGATAATTGGTGGGGATACCGCCCATATTGTAATGAACGGTCGGAATAACCGGGATCGGCTCACGGGTCACATCAACGCCTGCGAAGATTTTGGCGCTTTCCGAAATGCCAGGCAGGCGTTCGGCCAGAAGATCAGGATCAAGATGATCCAGATGCAGATAGATGTGGTCGCTCTTAGCGCCCACACCGCGGCCTTCGCGAATTTCCATGGTCATGGAACGCGAAACCATGTCGCGTGGCGCCAGGTCTTTCACCGATGGTGCATAACGCTCCATGAAGCGCTCGCCCTCGGAATTGACAAGGTAACCGCCTTCACCGCGTGACCCTTCAGTGATCAGGCAGCCTGCACCATATATGCCGGTCGGGTGGAACTGGACAAACTCCATATCCTGCAAGGGCAGTCCGGCCCGCAGCACCATAGCGTTGCCATCGCCAGTACAGGTGTGAGCAGACGTGCAGGAGAAGTAAGCGCGGCCATAACCGCCGGTCGCCAGAATGGTCTTGTGGGCGCGGAAGCGGTGTAACGAGCCATCTTCAAGGCAGAGAGCGATAACACCACGACAGGCGCCTTCCTCATCCATGATGAGATCGATGGCGAAATACTCGATGTAGAACTCGGCGTCATAGCGCAGCGACTGGCCATAAAGCGTGTGCAGCATGGCGTGGCCAGTGCGGTCTGCGGCAGCACAGGTGCGCTGGGCCGGCGGGCCTTCGCCAAACTCTGTGGTCATACCGCCAAAGGGACGCTGGTAAATCTTGCCGTCTTCTGTACGCGAAAACGGAACGCCGAAATGGTCGAGTTCATAAACTGCTTTTGGGGCCTCTCGGCACAGATATTCAATGGCGTCCTGATCGCCCAGCCAGTCGGAACCTTTGACTGTGTCAAACATGTGCCACTGCCAGTTGTCGGGACCCATGTTGGCCAGGGAGGCAGCAACACCCCCTTGTGCGGCAACTGTGTGTGACCGGGTAGGAAACACCTTGGTGACACAGGCGACTTTCAGACCGGCCTGTGCTGCACCAAGCGTGGCGCGCAGGCCTGCACCGCCCGCACCCACAACGCACACATCGACCGTGTGATCAATAAACTCGTAGGTCGGTGTGGCTGTACCATTGGTTGCCATGCGTCAGCCTCCAAAGCCGATTTTGAGAAGGGAAAATACGCACGCCACGCCAATGGCAATTGCGAAAAAGGAATTCAGCATCAAGAGCACGATCTTCGTGCCCTCCGAATGAATGTAGTCCTCAATGATGGTCTGCATTCCAAGCTTCATGTGTAGCAAGCCTGAGACCAGCACCAAAAGAAGCAGAATTGCGATGACCGGGTGCGACAGTGACGCAAGCAGAGTTTCGTGATCGGAACCGTTGTGGCGCACAAGGAAGTAGAGAAAGAACAGAATCAGGGGAACATTGGCGACAGACGTCAGCCGCTGTTTCCAGAAATGATCTGTGCCTTCTTTGGCGGACCCAAGGCCACGAACGCGTGACAGGGGTGTTCTGAGATCGCTCATCTGCTTCTCCCTATCGTGCTGCGTAACCGACAACCCACAACAGGATCGTCAGAACGATGGACGCAATCACCGTCGCATAGGCCATTTTGGTTGCGGATTCTTTTTCCAACGCTTTTCCGGTGTCCCAGATCAGATGGCGTACGCCGCCCAGCATGTGGTGGATCAGGGCCCAGGAGTAGCCAAACAGGATCAGCCGCCCGATGATCGTTCCGAAAAACCAGTTGGCAGTTTCAAAGGCGCTTTCACTGGTTGCCGCTGCAATGAGCCACCAGGCAAACAGCAGGGTGCCGAAATACAAAGCAGCTCCAGTGATGCGATGCACAATCGACATCACCATGGTGGGAATTGGTTTATAGATTGAAAGATGCGGGCTTAATGGTCGGTTTGCAGATGCGTTTCCGGACGGTGTCGTCATGATTCACCAGAGTTGATTGCGGTCAGGTGGCTTGGTGGATTTGATGGCGGTTTTAGGGCGATTGTCGGTCGACGTCAAAGTCCATATCGATTGAAAAGCGACGTGTGCGACATTGGGATAAGGCTGCAGGTTTGTCGAATGCGTGTTTTTCGGATTTGCAGGTTTGCAAATCACAATTTCCGGTCTAGAAACGGTGCTGGTTTTTTCCGGTAACAGTTTACGGTCAAATATCTTTGTGGCGAGAGCCCAAACCGACGCCTGACCAGACACGTATACTGCCACCCGAACGCACAAAAGACTCATGGCTTCTGATTCCGATCTCTTTTCAAAGATTCGCATCAAACCGCGTGGAGCGAAGGCTGCGGAGGAACGCGCGCGCGTTGCATCGCAATGTGCTTGGGAGGGATGCGAGAAACCGGGTACGCACCGGGCACCCATGGGGCGCAACCGCGAAGGTGAGTTCCTCCTGTTTTGCATCGATCACGTGCGGGAATACAATAAGAACTACAATTATTTCTCCGGGCTTGAAGACGATGAGATCGCCAAGTTCCAGAAGGAAAATATAACCGGGCACCGGCCAACCTGGAACGTCTCCACCGCGCGCAAGAAAACAGCGCCCGTTGATGAAACCGTGCTGCGTCAGGCGCCAAAATGGCATGCAAAGGTGGGATCCCGGTACAATTCGGATGGCACCCGGCGATCCGCAGGTCGGACTGTTCGTCGACCCAAGCGGCTGGAAGCCAAAGCTCTTGAGGACCTAGGACTTCCGATGAGTGCCTCATCCGATGATATCAAAACCCGTTACAAGGAGCTCGTGAAGCGCCACCATCCGGATTCAAATGGTGGCGACCGCAGTTCTGAAGATCGCCTGCGACAAATTATTCAGGCCTATAAACAACTCAGACAGGCTGGCTATTGCTAAGGTAGTCTGTCCCCCACACTCACAACACTGGATCCGCGCCGAACTGAACCAGCGCGCGCCATTGTTCCGCCGACCATCGGAGGTTTTATGAACGACGTAGCAGGATTGCCCGACAGCAAGTTTTCGGTGCGGGACACGTTTGGCATTGACATCGACATGTCTGTGCCCGGCTATGCCGAGCCCAACGAATATGTGCCGGCAGTGGACCCGGATTATCGCTTTGACCGCGCGACCACGCTCGCGATTCTTGCAGGGTTTGCCCACAATCGCCGTGTCATGGTTTCGGGCTACCATGGTACCGGTAAATCGACCCACATCGAGCAAGTGGGTGCGCGCCTCAACTGGCCGACCGTGCGTGTGAATCTCGACAGCCACATCAGCCGTATTGACCTGCTGGGCAAGGACGCGATTACGATTCGCGAAGGGCAGCAGGTCACGGAATTCCGCGACGGAATTTTGCCCTGGGCACTGCAGAACAATGTGGCTCTGGTGTTTGATGAATATGATGCTGGTCGCCCGGACGTGATGTTCGTGATCCAGCGCGTGCTTGAAGTTCAGGGACGCTTGACCCTGCTTGACCAGAACCGCGTCATCCACCCGCATCCGGCCTTTCGCCTGTTTGCAACCGCCAACACAGTTGGACTGGGTGATACATCCGGGCTTTATCACGGTACCCAGCAGATCAACCAGGGTCAGATGGACCGCTGGTCGATCGTGACAACACTCAACTATCTGCCACACGATAACGAGGTGGATATTGTCTACGCCAAGACCCGAAATGTGGAGAATGCCCTGCCGCAGGAAGACATTTCCCGTATGGTGCGGCTGGCAGACATGACGCGTGCGGCATTCATCAATGGTGATCTGTCCACGGTAATGAGCCCCAGAACGGTGCTGACCTGGGCAGAAAATGCGGCCATCTTTGGCGATATTGCCATGGCGTTCCGTCTGACATTCCTCAACAAGTGTGATGAGCTTGAACGCACTATGGTTGCTGAATTCTATCAGCGTGCCTTCAATGAGGAACTGAAGGAATCTGCCGCCAATCTGGCACTGGCATAGGGCACTTCGCGTTCAATGGCGGGCATAGGCGACAACTCAAAGGCGGCCAACAAACCGGCCGAGGTCGAGCCGCTTCGGCATTCGATCACCGCCTGTGTGCGCGCAATTTCGCAGGACTCCGAGGTTGAAGTTACCTTTTCCAGCGACAAACCAGGAATGGCCGGGGATCAGGTTCGCCTGCCGCAGTTCAGCCGGAACCCGTCTGCAACAGATATTGCTGTCGCGCGGGGGCTTGGTGATTCCATGGCCCTTCGGCGCGCAATTCATGATGGTTCAGTCCACAACACGCTGATGCCGCAGGGGCAAAATGCCCGCGCGGTTTTCGAAGCAGTGGAACAGGCCCGTATTGAAGCCATTGGCGCCCGCGCCATGGACGGGGTTGCTGAAAATCTGGCGCTGATGCTCGAGGACAAGTATCGCAGAGCCAACCTGCACGAGATTAATTCTCGCGATGACGCGCCGCTGGAAACCGCCGTCGCGATGCTGGTGCGCGAAAAGCTCACTGGTTGGAAGCCGCCCAAGTCTTGCGAAAGCACAGTCGACCTTTGGCGCGACTGGATTGAAGAGCGGGCTGGCGAACGCTTCGACAAACTGGGCGAAAATCTTCAGGACCAGTCGGAGTTTGCACATTCCATTCGCGACCTGATTGCCGCACTCGAAATGGCGGACGAACTGGGCGAAGACCCAGATCAGTCTGACGAACAGGACGAGAGTGAAGATCAGGACAGTCCTGAAAATCAGGATGAGTCAGAAGACCGCAACGAGCAGACATCCGGCACCGAAGAAGCGCAACCTGACGATCAGGATGCCGACGGTGAGGAGCAGGATGCTGGCGAGATGGAAGCCAGCGAAGCCGGTATGGAAGAAATGATGGAGGATCAGGATGCCGAGGCGGAAACGCCCGGTGAAGCGATCCGACCTGAACTGCCTTTCTCCAACCTGCCGCCGGCAAGCGACTACAAGGTTTATTGCGAAGCATTTGACGAAATCATCCGCGCCGAAGAGTTGTGCGATGAAGCTGAGCTTGACCGGCTAAGATCGTTCCTCGACAAGCAATTGGTGCATTTGGCCGGTGTTGTCGGGCGACTGGCAAATCGGTTGCAGCGTCGATTGATGGCACAGCAGAACCGGGCCTGGGAGTTTGATCTGGAAGAAGGCTATCTCGATCCTGCGCGCCTGCCGCGTATCGTGACCGACCCAACGGCGCCACTGTCGTTCAAGCTGGAACGTGATACAGAGTTCCGCGACACGGTGGTGACCCTGCTCCTCGACAATTCAGGCTCCATGCGCGGGCGACCAATCACCGTTGCTGCCACCTGTGCCGACATTCTCGCCCGTACTCTGGAGCGGTGTGGTGTAAAGGTTGAAATTCTTGGGTTCACCACCCGCGCCTGGAAAGGCGGGCAGTCGCGCGAGAAATGGCTGAAGGAAGGCAAAAGCGCCAACCCTGGCCGTCTCAATGATTTGCGCCACATCATTTACAAGGCGGCAGATGCGCCGTGGCGTCGTTCGCGCCGCAATCTCGGTCTGATGATGCGTGAAGGGTTGTTGAAAGAAAACATCGACGGCGAGGCACTGAGCTGGGCGCATGAGCGCCTTCTTGCTCGGCCTGAGCAGCGACGCATCCTGATGATGATTTCCGACGGTGCACCGGTTGATGATTCCACGCTTTCGGTGAACCCCGGCAACTATCTCGAGCGTCATCTGCGCCATGTCATCGAAGAGATCGAAACCCGATCTCCGGTGGAATTGCTGGCGATTGGCATCGGCCACGATGTGACGCGTTACTACCAACGCGCTGTGACCATTGTGGACGCGGAAGAGCTGGCCGGTGCCATGACCGATCAGCTTGCAAGCCTGTTTGAGGAAAAGGCTGCGTGTGGCGTGGACCGACGCGGCGGTAGTCGTTTCAAAATGCGGGCCGCCGGGTGAACCGCAAAGGCGCAACGAGCCTGTTCGGGGCTGCGATTTTTGGAGTGCTGACGGCGGCTCCGCTTCCCGTAAATGCCGCCGATCTTGCCTTCGATGTGGCGCTAAAGACCAATTCACTTCCTGCGTTTGAAATTAGAAACGCGAGCCGGATACGGTTTGGGAAACTTGAATTTGTTGGCGGATTTGAAATTTCCTCCTCCCACCAACATGCGGGTGCGTTTTCCGGCCTCAAACTGATCGAGAACCGAACCAGAATCATTGCTGTTACGGACACAGGCTTCTGGTTTACGGCGCGGGTAAAGCGGGATGAAAGCGGTCGCCCCATCGATCTGGTCGATGGTCGGATGGCGCCAATGCTTGATGAAAGCGGATCGACTTTTCCACGCAAATGGGAATCGGACGCTGAATCGGTGGCCATCTCCGGTAAATCTCTGTTGGTTTCGTTTGAGCGAAACAATCGGATCTATCGCTACCCGCTGGACTTCAAGAGATTTGACGGTCGGCCAATAAAGGTTTCGCACCCGATTCCAGGCTTTGAATTGCGACGCAATCAGGGTCTTGAAACCATTGCGGTTTCACCCAAAGAAAGCCCGCTAAAAGGGTCGGCAATCACGATCACCGAAGGCAGCATCGACAAGAAGGGCAATATCTTCGGTGGGATTCTGTCCGGTCCGCTGCGCGGTGTTTTCACTGTCAAGGCAAGCGACAAGTTCAAAGTGACAGATGCGGACTTTTTGCCGAATGGCGATCTGATCCTTCTGGAGCGTCGATTTGAGTTCGCGACTGGCTTGGCCATGCGAATGCGGCGGGTGAAAGCGGAGGCAATCAAGCCGGGTGCGGTGCTTGATGGCGAGGTGCTGCTCACAACCGACATGTCGTTTCAGATCGACAATATGGAAGGTCTGGCGATAACCCAGAACGAGACTGGCGAGACAATTCTGTCTCTTATTTCAGACGACAACCACTCGCTGCTGCAGCGCTCGCTCTATCTGGAATTCAAGCTGGTGGAGTGAGAACGAGAAGCTACAGCCATCTTCGTCATTCCGGCCTTTTAGGGCCGGAATCCACGCAATCAGCCCTCAATCAATGGATTGCGGCCCTAAGGCCGCAATGTCGAAACAGAGAGAGGATCAGGCCCCGGCCGGTGCTTCCGCCGGTTTGATCATGCTGCGTAGAACGCCATAGGGCGCGAGCATAACAATTCCGACGAAGATTTTTACTGCAAAATCGCCAATCGCCCAGGACACCCAGCGCGGGGCTTCCATGGCGAAAACGCCAAGCAGCGGTGATGAGGCAATCGCAAAATCATCATTGGGGCCCAGCACCACAAAGCTCGCCGCAAAGGCCAGGCTGAAGAACAGCACTGTGTCGATTGTGGAACCAATCATTGTTGAAATGAATGGCGCACGCCACCAGGTTGCCTGACGCAGACGATCGAAGATCGAAACATCCAGCATTTGTGCAATCAGGAACGCAGCGCCCGATGCGATGGCGATGCGCGGCGTGGCCAGCCAGATGGAGAGAAAAACAGCAAGCGCAAATCCCGCCAAAACAACGACGCGTGCCTGAGTTGGACCAAACCGGCGGTTGGTCAAATCGTTGATCAGGAAAGCGATGGGGTAGGTAAATGCCCCAAGGGTCAGCAGGTCGGCCAGATTGATTGGGCCAATGGTCGCTTGAAGCGGGAACTGCACCAGAACGTTGGACAGTGCTACAATGCCGCACATGGCAGCAATGAAAAGGACGAGCGAAAGGGATCTTGTCATTTTTTTCCTCTGGGTGATGGAACCAGACGCAAAAACACAGCGGACATTGCCGCTGTGCCGAGCTTTAAGTTAACGGTACCAGAATTAGGCTGCAGCTTCGGCCAGCTTCTTCTGAAGATCGCGACGTACGATTTTTGCCTTAGGCGACAGATCACTTTCGGATGCTTTCAGCAGGAATGCATCCAGACCGCCACGATGTTCCACCGTGCGCAGAGCTTGAGCGGAAATGCGCAGACGCACCTTGCGGTCCAGTGCTTCGCTCATCAGCGTTACATTGCACAGATTTGGCAGAAAGCGACGGCGTGTCTTGTTGTTGGCATGGCTGACATTGTTGCCAGTGAGAACGGCTTTGCCGGTCAATTCGCAGCGGCGTGACATGGTGGTCGACCTTTTGGTTTTTCTTTTGCGAGCTGTTCTTGTGGCCTGGAACCGCACATAGGCGGATCCCTCGCCCGCGCGGCGTTATAGGCCGTTTGTCTCGCCATTCAAGGAAAATTTGGGCGTGTATATAAAAAGACTGCTTCCGCCGTCAAGGCGTATGACATCGCAGTTTCACCTTGATCGTCGCTTTATCCGGCACATGCGCACCCTTTTATTGTCGCAATGGCGATCTGACGAGCAATCCAGAGCTACCACATAGTAAAACGGAGACACCCAGGATTGCCAATCATCCTCGTCAGAAAAACTTCGGGACCAAACACAGCGCCGGAAATCCGGTTCAAAAAGCTGCAACTCCGTACATTGCAGAGCGACATTATCGCACCAGTCACCCTCACAGGCGATGCCTGACATAAAGCCGCGATTTTCAGAGCCACGCATGGAGCAAAAGGCGGTTGTGCCAAAGCGCGTTTTGACGAAATTGGTCCAATAAGTGCGGCGAACCTCGCGGGAGAAAGATGTGCAACGCATGGATATGTCGTCACAGAAGTCGCCTTCGCAAAGCAGTCCCGTGGTGAGGGCACCCTGATTGCAGATTATGGGTGGTCGACCGTCTGAGGTGGTCTGTTCCTGTGCTGACGCAAAGCCAACAGAGGCAATCGCAAGCGTTAGTGATAGGAAGAGCGCACGCATTTGAGTTCCATTCTGCCCCGACCCCCGAGGTTTGATGGACGCACGAACTATGTGCCTGAAAGTTGCGTTCAACCGATTTCCATGACGAATCGGGAATGCGGCAGAAATCGGTCCGAACCCGGCCGTATAAACGAGTTTGCGCGCGATAAATGTTTGGTCTGAACAGCAATGTGAAGAAATTCACCCGGTGCGGGCGCATTTTCGCCGCAGTTTGTTTTTGTTTTGAGACCGGACGGGATAGAAGTGAAGCACATCTGCGCGGCACTCTTGTGTCGGCGCTCATTCAAAGGGGTGTCATGGTGATCAACATGACAAATTTGTTTCGAAAGCAGCTGGCAAGGATGTCCCGTGTCCTGGCAGCAGGATTGGGTTTCGCGGTCGTCGCACTACCTGCGGCACAGGCAAATCAATCCAAGCCCGTCATTGCGCACAACACAAAAATTCAAGTCTATTTTGCCGGAATTCCGGTCGGCAAAATCAAGCTTTATTACAATATCGACGATCAGGACTATTTTCTGGAAGCCTTTGTCGAAACCTCCGGCATCAGTCGGCTGATTTCCGATGCCAAGGGGCGGGTTGTGAACAAGGGATCGATTGCTGGTGCGACGGTTGCCGTTAAATCGAACTCTGCCGTTTTCAGCGAAGGCAAACGCAATATGTCGGTGGACATAGGCTTTGCAAACAAGCGGGTGAAAAAAGTCGTGGCCACTCCGCCAATCAAATATGCTGAAGGGCACATTCCGGTGAGAGCCATTCATCGCAAAGACGTGGTGGATCCGGCGAGTTCCGCTTTCATTCCCGTTTCGGCCAGACATATCGGCAACGGTCCCGCGATTTGCAATCGGACCCTGAAGCTGTTTGACGGACAGTACCGCATGGACATCCGCATGCAGTACAAGGGTGCGCGAAACCTCAAGGTTCGCGGGTTCAAAGGAAAGACCTATGTTTGCGCGGTGCGCTATGAACCTGTGGCCGGCCATCGCGACTTCAAGAAGAATATCCAGTTCATGAAGAACAACAAGGATATCGAGATCGCACTTGCCCGCGTCGGCACTTCAAATGTCTACGGAATTATCGGCTTTGCCATCCGCACCCAGGCGGGTTGGGTGACAGGTAAGCCCTACAAGTTTGTCACGGAACTTAGACAATAAGGCTACGTCGTTTCATTCCGAAACAGAATGATGAACTTCTGCCGCTTGTGCGCTTATCCATAGGCGTGTGGCGCCTCAACATTGTGTGTGCTTCTGCGTGGTTACCTCAGCATGTTGGGGTGAACAGATTGAAAACCCTTGGCAATCAGCGATTCGTTTAGGGCCTGTTCTCTGTTTGATCCAGAAGTTAATGCGCGTGCCGACTAGACTGGAAAGTGGGTATGATCCCGATGCCGAACAATTTTGTTAACGGAAACTCCTGACTGCGTCTGGCGTTAAGAAATTGCATGACCAGATTTGGTGGCTTTCCCCGGCAATGCCTCAATAGATGGTGGTGAACAGAACTCGAACGACACCCAATCAGCGATTCGTTGACGGCTTGTGCCTGTAATGTTCTGTTCGTTAACGCCGTAAAAACGTTAATTCTTTCGGACGTCCGCCGCACCGCACCGTGGGCTTGCTGACTGTGCGAATTAGAGACGGATATCTTAACCAGAGACCAAAATATCTCGGCGGATTGACATGATGGGCGTCCGAAAATGTTGCATCAGGTCCACCGCAACACCAGATACGGCGGTGAACAGAGGCGGAACCACGCAGAGTCAGCGATTCGGACCCACTTTGTTCTGACTCCGTTCCAGATCTTAACGCCACAGGCAAATCTCAATCATTTCACGACATCGCCGCGTTTCTTGTGATAGATGCGGGGCACTCTCTCTTCAGAGCTGGCTGAACGTTCCAGATGAATTCACTTCCCGCAATCAATCCTGTCACCACTGCTTCAGGCAAAGGCGTAACCGCCGTTTTGGGGCCGACCAACACGGGCAAAACCCACCTCGCGATTGAGCGCATGCTTGGGCATCGCTCGGGCATGATCGGCCTGCCGCTGCGCCTGCTGGCTCGGGAGGTCTATCAACGCATTGCCGCGCGGGTTGGTAAGGATCAGGTGGCGCTAATTACCGGCGAGGAAAAAATCATTCCTCCAGAGGCGCGCTATCAGGTCTGCACGGTTGAAGCGATGCCGCAGAAAACCGATGCGGACTTTGTGGCGATAGATGAAGCGCAACTCGCGGCGGACCTCGAACGCGGGCACGTGTTTACCGACCGGCTGATCAATCTTCGAGGCCAGCAGGAGACCATGCTCCTTGGTGCCGCGACCCTGCGTCCGCTGATTGAACACCTGCTCCCCGGAATCAATGTCATCACCCGTCCGCGCATGTCGATGCTGACCTACGCGGGTGGCAAAAAGATCACCCGATTGCCGCAACGTTCTGCCATCGTGGCGTTTTCCTCAGATGAGGTCTACGCCATTGCCGAACTAGTACGACGTCAGCGTGGTGGGGCAGCCGTCGTGCTCGGTTCGCTCTCACCGCGCACACGCAACGCCCAGGTCGAAATTTACCAGTCGGGTGACGTTGATTTTCTGGTCGCCACAGACGCGATCGGCATGGGGCTCAATCTTGACGTGAACCATGTGGCCTTTGCGCAGGATCACAAATTCGACGGACATCAGCATCGGCGTTTGACGGCGGCTGAGTTTGCCCAGATTGCTGGGCGCGCCGGACGCCACACGCGAGACGGCACTTTTGGTGTGACCAGTCGCGTTGATCCGCTTGAAGACGAGTTGGTAGCGGCTCTGGAATCGCACCTATTTGCACCGCTGAAAAACCTTCAATGGCGCAACCGTCAACTTGATCTCTCCAGTCCCAAATCGCTGATCGCATCACTGGAGCAGCCATCGTCGAATCCCATTCTGGCGCGGGCGCAGATGTCGACGGATCAGCGAGCACTTGAACATCTCATTGGCGATGCGGACGTGCGGGACCGGGTCAATTCTGAGGTGGACACCAGACTGTTGTGGGATGTGTGTCAGGTCCCTGACTATCGCCGCATCGCGCCAGCAAACCATGCTGACATGCTGGGGCGACTTTACCTTGATATTGCGGAAAAGGGTCACATCGATCCCCGCTGGTTTGCGGAACAGGTCGCACAGACCGACACGGTTGACGGGGATATCGATACGATTTCCAATCGGATCGCCCACGTGCGGACCTGGACATTTGTTTCAAACCGATCCGAGTGGCTGGACGATCCGCAACACTGGCAACAAAAAACCGCGGAAATTGAAGATCGTCTGTCTGACGCTCTGCATGAGCGCTTGACGCAGCGCTTCGTTGACCGCAGGACAAGCGTTTTGATGAAGCGATTGCGGGAAAATGCAATGCTTGAAGCAGAAATTTCATCGAGTGGCGAGGTGACCGTTGAAGGTCACCATGTGGGCTCCCTTCAGGGCTTCCGGTTCACGGCTGAATCCGGTGCGGAAGGAGCAGATGCGAAGGCTGCCCGCAATGCGGCTCAAAAGGCGCTCGTGACTGAGCTTTCCGCCCGAGCGACTCGCCTCGGTGCGGCGGCCAATGCTGATATTGTATTTGGCAGTGATGGAACTCTGCGTTGGCAGGGAGAGCCAGTCGGCAAATTGCTGGACGGAGAGGAGGCATTGTCGCCGCGTGTGCTCATTCTTGCCGATGAACATCTCAACGGTGCTGAACGCGACAAGGTCGTGGCGCGACTTGAGCGCTGGATCAATCATCACATCGAAACGGTGCTGAAGCAGCTTGTTGATTTGAAAAACGCCGAGGACCTTCCCGGCATTGCGCGCGGTGTTGCCTATCGGCTTGTTGAGAATTTTGGGGTCATTGCGCGACCAGAAATCGCGGAGGATATCCGGTCGCTGGATCAGGATATGCGCGGCAAGCTTCGGAGGCTCGGCGTCCGGTTTGGTGCCTACCACATATTCGTCCCGCTTCTGCTGAAACCTGCTCCGGCGCGGTTGGCGACCTTCTTGTGGGCGCTGAAGAACGATGCACTGGAAGCAAATGGTGTTGCCGAGGTGCCCGAAATTCTGGCGACAGGCCGCACCTCGACCAATCCCGATGCGGATATTTCTCAGGATATTTATCGCATTTCCGGGTATCGGGTGCTCAGAAAGAAAGCCGTTCGCGTCGATATCCTTGAACGGCTTGCTGATCTCATTCGGCCTGCCATTGGCTGGCGTCCCGACAGTGATCAAAAGCGTCCTGATGGCGCGTATCTTGGGAATTCCTTTATTGTCACTCCGGCGATGCTTTCGATACTGGGTGCCACCCACGACGATATGATCGAAGTGCTCAAATCGCTTGGCTACCGTCAAGACAATCAGCCAGCCGGGAAAATTGACGCTCAGCTTGCAGAGTGGGCAGATGTTGCCACAAAATCAGAGGCAGAAACGCAAAGTCCTTCTGATCCGGCGCAAGCCGCAGAGCAAACGGATGTGCAAGATGCCAAACCGGAAACCGATGCTGACCCTGTAAAAGAAACCGCCAATGAAGTTGCTGGACCAGCGGCGGAGGTTGATGGCAGTAAACAGAACGAGGGAGCATCGGAACAAACCGATGCTTCAAGTTCGTCCGAGGCGTCAAACGCGATTGCAGCAGAAGATGCTTCAGATACTGCACAAGAACCTGACGAGAGCGCTGTTGAGGTTGAGGAAGAGCGTATTGTTGCCGTGTGGCGGCCTGGCAGAAGTCCCAACGAACAAGGCAATCGCCAGCGCCGCGGTCATCGGTCCAACAGCCAGAGTCGCCAATCAACTGCCGGTCAGAAGGACCGGTCGGGCAAACCGTCGGGCCAACGGGGCCGCGACGGACAGAAGCGGAATGATCGCAACAAGGGCAAGGGCGGACAGCAACGCCATGGCTCGTCTCACGGTCGAAAACAGGACCGCCAGCCCAAACCTTTGGATCCGGATTCTCCGTTCGCCAAGCTTGCTGCACTGAAGGCCGATCTAGAGCGTCGCGATGGCTGATAATGAAGGCAAAATCCGGATCGACAAATGGATCTGGTTTGCCCGCATTGTAAAAAGCCGTTCAAAGGCAAAATCACTGATTGAAGGCGGAAAGCTGCGCGTCAACTCCAACAAAATCGCTTCCGCGAGCCATGCAGTTCGAACTGGTGATGTGTTGACGATCACATTGGAGCGTTCGGTCAAGGTATTGAAAGTGGCTGAACTTGGGTCGCGTCGTGGACCCGCACCTGAGGCACAGGCGCTATACGAAGATCTCACCCCGCCGCCCGAGAAAGCAGCCGCTGAGAAGGGATCGATCTCATCTGTGGTTCCGGTTAAAACCAAGGGGCAACCTGGCAGACCCACCAAAAAGGCACGGCGAACCATGGATGCCCTGCGGGAGCAGTTTAACCGCACGTGATGGCTGAACGGGTGCTGCGGCGAAAAATCTGGGAGCCTTGCCTTGTCATTCTGCGAGAGGAGCGATAGAGCCGGGTGTTGGCCGCACTCCTGTCCGCCTCCCGGCACCTGCACAATCGAACGGAGCAATCAATGACATATATTGTCGTCGATAATTGCATCAAATGTAAGTATATGGACTGCGTGGAAGTCTGCCCGGTCGATTGTTTTTACGAAGGTGAAAACATGCTGGTGATCCACCCGGATGAGTGTATCGACTGTGGTGTTTGTGAGCCGGAGTGCCCGGCGGAAGCCATCAAGCCTGACACAGAGCCCGGTCTTGAGAGATTTCTTCAGATCAATACCGAGTTTGCCGAAAAGTGGCCCAACATCGTTGAAAAGGGCACGCCGCCGGCTGATGGCGAGAAATTCGACGGAGAAGCCGGCAAATTCGAAAAATACTTCTCGCCTGAACCTGGCGGAGGTAACTGATCGACCCGCCGCGCTCGAACTTGGTTTAACCAATAGTCTTTACCACACGATGCAGTGTTGTACCGGGTGTCAGGCTCGCGTTTGAATGTATGCTAAAAATATGGTATATGTTCAGCAATGTTGGCTTCCGGGGCGAAATACGCTTGATAATTGTCCCTTTGGGCTTCCTCAAACAGTCTGATCAATTCAACCAAACTTCGTGTTCGGAACACGGTGAATTTGGCGGCCAAACGGCTCGACGAATTGGCTGGCAGGACCTTAGCTGGCTAGGCCGAAACGTCTGACGTCTGATCATCGGTTGATCAGCGTGGGGGCGATTTCGGTCGATCTGCATGTTTGCTCAGGTGAAGACGCCTGCGCCACCCTGCATGCGGAGACATGAACCTCAGAGCGCGCCTGCATGGTGCGAACAGGAGTTAAGCAGAGTATGGCTGCGAAGAAATCCAATCAGAAAAACGGCTTCAAAACCGGCGAATATGTGGTTTACCCCGCGCACGGGGTGGGTCAGATTCTGGCGATTGAAGAGCAAGAAATTGCCGGAATGGCACTGGAGCTCTTTGTCATTAATTTCGAAAAAGACAAGATGAAGCTGCGTGTGCCGGTGACCAAAATCGAGTCTGTCGGAATGCGTAAGCTCTCTGACATGCCGGTTATCGAGAAAGCCCTTGTCACCGTCCAGGGTCGTGCACGGATCAAGCGGACCATGTGGAGCCGTAGGGCGCAGGAATATGATGCGAAGATCAATTCCGGCGACCTGATCCAGATATCCGAGGTGGTGCGTGACCTGTTCCGGTCTGAAAATCAGCCTGAACAGTCCTATTCCGAGCGCCAGCTATACGAGGCCGCTCTGGAACGCATGGCCCGGGAAGTTTCGGTGGTGAAAAAAGTTTCTGAAACCGAAGCCGTTCGACTGATTGAGGCGAACCTGGCCAAGGGCCCGCGTCGTGGACCAAAGCCTGCGGAAGAGGAAGCAGATTCTGAAAATGACGGCGATTCTGCGGAAGAAGCAGCGTAAAATCGTCTGACAGCTCGATGTATGGAGGCCCGGCATTGTCCGGGCCTTTATTTTGTGTTGTTCACCAATTTAACGTTGAGTTGATCATCCGTGTTGGTGGTTGAACTCGACCGGTTCTCCGATCTGATACGATGCCATCATTGAACGTTCGGATCGAGTATTGGCGCAGATGGTCTGCGAAAGCCGCAATGAGACGCAGTGACCTCAAATCGCAAATCTGGCGCTTTGTGAGCGCCTTCGCAGTTTTGCTGACGATATCGTTTGCAATTGCAACAGGTGCGCGTGCTGCTGAAACCGAATGGCAGGATTTTGATCACTCCAGCGTTCGGCTGATCACGGCCAGTGATACAGCAGGAGATGGCTCATTCGTGCGGGCAGGTCTCCATTTCAAGCTTCCGGACAATTGGAAAGTCTATTGGCGCACGGCCGGTGAAGCGGGTTTCCCACCATCATTTGATATTGAAAACGCGCCGGATATTGATCGGATTGCCATCGAGTATCCGGCGCCGGTTCGCTTCAACATTCTCGGTATTGAAAGTGCCGGCTATAAGAACGAAGTGGTGTACCCGCTAAAGATCTTCCGCAAGGATCCCGCGGCCCCTTTGAAAATCAATGTCGCAGTCAACTATCTGGTGTGCGACGAAATTTGCGTCCCCAATCTCGTCGATCTGAAGCTGGATTTGCCGGCAGGTAGAAACGCCCCGTCGTCCCAGGCTCATTTGATCAATCAGTACGCTGGAAAGAGCCCTGTTGCGGTGGAACAAAGCCCGGCTGCAACTGTGCTGCTCTGGCAGGATGGCAAGGACGGTGTTCTGCAGGTTTCATTGGCGTCACCGCAGTTTGATGGCACCAACGAGCTTTTCGTGGAAGGCAAAGATTTCCCCTGGTTCTGGAAACCTGACATCAGACCATCTGCCACCGGGGCTGGCGTCACGGTGGTTGCACGTGCTCCGGATACGCAGGTTGCGGATTTTGATGCCAAGCCATTCACCTTCACCGTGCTGGGCGGCGGCCAAGCGCTACAGTTCTCATCCATGCCGGAGATTGTCGGCGCACCGCCCGCCGAAGCTGGCGTATCGCTGGTGGTCATACTTGGGTTTGCCTTTATCGGTGGCTTCATACTCAACTTCATGCCCTGCGTGTTGCCGGTGCTTTCGATGAAGTTGATGACCGTTCTTTCCCATCAGGGGGAAGAGCGAAGTGTTACGCGGCTGAATTTTCTAGCCTCTGCCGCCGGCGTCATTGCAGCTTTTCTGGTTCTGGCCGCGGGACTGGCTGGGTTGAAGGCGGCTGGAGCCAGCATTGGCTGGGGCATTCAGTTTCAGCAACCGGTCTTTCTGGTGTTCATGTCGCTGGTGCTAGTTCTATTTGCCGCCAACATGTTTGGCTTCTTTGAGATTGTGCTTCCGTCGGGATTGGCAACGCGGTTTTCCTCCATCGGTCATGGCTCGTCACCCGGTTCGCACTTCGCAACAGGTGCTTTTGCGACGTTGCTTGCAACACCATGTTCTGCGCCTTTTCTTGGCACCGCAGTCAGCTTTGCGCTCAGCCGAACAACGGCGGACATTTTTCTGGTATTTGCCGTTCTGGGCATCGGTCTTGCTTTGCCCTATTTGCTCATCGCCGCGTTTCCCGGCATCGTTCGCTATCTTCCGAAACCGGGTAACTGGATGAACTGGCTGCGCCGAATCCTCAGCCTCGCTTTGCTTGCGACTGCCATCTGGTTGATGAGCATATTGTGGGCTCAAACCGGTGCGCTGGTGGCTGGCGTGGTGTTGGCGGCACTCATCCTACTCTTTGCCCTTCCGGCATTTTCTGGACGCCTAAAGGGCGCAAGTGTACCAGCGATCATCGCAATTGCAGCGCTGGCTTTGATCTTCACCGGATTTGCCGAACGTTCCAGCCTGGCGCGCAGCGGAAACGAGATTGACGACCGCATCGTATGGCAGAAGTTCGATCCGACCCTGATTGCCGGCCTTGTCGCGGACAACAAGATTGTATTTGTGGACATTACGGCGGACTGGTGTCTCACCTGTATTTTCAACAAACGATCAGTGCTGTCGAGGGAGGAAATACAGGCCTTATTCGAGCGGCAGGATGTCGTTGCCATGAAGGGTGACTGGACCAATCCCGATCCGGTGATCAGCGCGTATCTTGCCGAAAATGGCCGATACGGCATTCCCTTTAATGCTGTCTATTCACCGAAAACCCCCAAGGGCACGGCCCTCCCGGAGCTTTTAACGGTCAAGGCTGTCAAATCCGCGATGGCAAGATAATGCTGCGGGCGTTATGGGGGTGAGTGTTTGGCACAATTTCGCCCGAGTTTCGGCAATAAAAAGTCAAACTTCTACACTCTTTAATTGAAATAAGTTGCAACAAAGTTAAAACAATCAATATGTATTTGAATTTTTTGACATATATTATGTAATAAAACGTGATAATTGCGCGTGACTCAATACACACAATTCTTTCCTTGGATTAAGTATTATTAAAGCGCGGCACATATTGAGCAATGAAATTGACGAACACTTGTTTTACAAAGCAAGTGAATAGAATTTTTCGTCTCCGAGGCAGCCAAAGCTCATGGGTACGCAGAGCGTAAACCATTGAACGACCAAGGAGAGAATCGTGAAGAAAGTTCATGGAAATCTGAGAAAACTGGCTGCCATCCTGGCTGCATCCTCATTTTTAGTTGCGGGGTCGGCTCTGGCTGAAGAGTCTGACAGCGGATTTGCCGGAGACGCTGGTTCCAGCGGTGGAACACCGACAGCCTCCGCTGAATTTGATGATCGGGAGCGTTTTGTTCCCCCGTCGGAACTGCCAATTCAGGATGTTTATATAAAAGAAGCCGCGCGCATGTCGCCGGAGGCGGCGCGTGAGGAACTGACAGCGGTTTCAATCACGCCAGAAGGTGAAGTTGCTGAACTGGCGCCCGACAGTGCCACTGTTGAAGCAATGGTCTCGGCAATCGAATTGTTGGAAGCGGCCAATGGCGCGAATGATGTAGCACCTGGTGTTGATGAGGGCGATGTCGGCTCGAATGAAGGCAGTGAAAACTTCGACGGAACGTCGGTCCAGGCCGAAAGTGTGATTGGTGCTGATACCAGAGTTCGGATCAACAACACGCGTGCATACCCGTTCCGGACGGCAGGGCGCATCGATATCGGGTGTACAGGAACTTTGATCGGACCGCGCCACGTGCTGACAGCCGGGCATTGCGTTTACAACATCCGCAACAACAAGTGGTATTCCGCGCTGTCATTTTCGCCGGGGCAAAACGGGTCTAGCCGCCCCTATGGCAAGATCGGCTGGAAGCGGGCGATCTCCGTTAAAGGCTGGACCAAAAACCACAAGCGGAACTACGATTATGCCATGATCATCCTGAAAAAGGATATCGGCAAGACCGTAGGTTGGATGGGCTATGGCTGGAAAAAGCCAATGCCCAAATACAATGTCAACATCAACGGCTATCCGGGAGACAAACCCTTCGGCACAATGTGGCATGCCTTCTGCAAGATGAAAATCATCACCACCTATCGGCTCTACTATCCCTGTGACACCTATGGTGGCATGAGTGGGAGCGGCGTTTATGTCTATTGGTCATCGACCAAGAAGCGCATCATCTATGGCATTCACGCCTACGGTCGTGATGGCACGGGCTATAATGGCGCAACCCGTATCCGCAAGGCGGTGTTCAACAATCTGAGAAAGTGGAAATCGCAATATTGATTGCGGACCACTGATCAATGGTTCGGGTCCGGTCACACACGGGCCCGAATTTTGTGGTATCTTTAAGGTCAATTTCAACGTCATCCCGGCCTTCAGGGCCGGGATCCAGCGACAACCGCCCCTCGGTGGATTGCGGCCCAGAAGGCCGCAATGACGGTGGAAAGGGGTTCGCATTGGGACGAAAGAACATGAGCGAGAACAATGGGACAGGACGACTGAGCGAACGAGGTTCAGCAAAGGGTGTTTTGGCGACTGTTTTTTTGGCCGCATTCCTGTTGGCCGGTGAAATCTCTGCTCATGCGGCCTCGCTTTCAGTGGCCGAAGATGAAATCGTCTCGCTTGCCAACGCACCAGCGGTTGGTCGCATCATTGGATATCGCGATGAGGCAGGCGCGAGTGTCATTTCCATGACGCTAACTTACGCCAATCCGTGCGCCGCGGAGGTGAGCTCGGATGTTCGCTATGTGGAAACAGCCAACGAACAGGTGCTACTGTTTGTCCTTCCGAAATTCAGTGAGCAGGGCTGTCCTGATATTTTTGATCCGGTTGCCATCCAAACACTGGTGCTGGTTCCTTCGCTCGACAATGTGGAAAGCGTGCGTGTTGTCGCCCGTCCCATAGAAGGACTACCGCTAGACGTGACACCGACAGATGCTCCAGGATCTCCAAGCGATGCGGTTCATGAGGCCAAGCCGTTGTTCTCAGATGAGCGCGTTGTTGGCATAGATTATGTGCGCCTCACACCGTCAGAAGGTGCGGGCTATTCCCTTTCCGGTGATCTCGGCATATCGCCATCTTGCGCCACAAAAGACATTCGCACGCGTTTGTTTGAGGTTCCAAATGCGGATGGCGGGCCAAACACAGATGTTCTTGTTGTCCACGCGCCTGGGGCATGTCGGACAAGTGGCGACTTTTCACCCGCCACCATAAATGTTCAGACGCCTCAATCCGGTGCAGGCCGGACACTGTTTTTTGTGAACTCTGGCGAGACCTATTCGCTCGGCAGATAGGCCGAACCAGCCACCGATGCGATGCGGGTTTGTGAATAATTCGAGTTGAGACTTTGATTTGCCGGGCGCTGGTGGCATGGTCCGGTCATGGAATTCTATTTGCCACAAACGATTCCCGATTGGCTGCCGTTCATTTCAGCCTGTGTCACCGTGTTGTTCGGGCTGATTTTTTTCCTGGCGCCCCGTATGGCCATGCGGGCGATTCTCATCGACACGCAGCCCGATCACCCCGAAGCCCTTGCCGTGGCACGTGCACGCATTGCCGGCATGTATCTGGGTCTTGGCATCATGTGTCTGCTTCTGCAGCAACCGCTTGTCTATATGGTACTAGCTGCCTGCTGGGGGCTCACCGCATTTGGACGCATGATTTCGGTTCTGTCAGACCAGGGCAACACCTGGGTTAATTGGATGTTCTTTTCAATTGAAGTGGTGCTCGCAATTCTTCCCGCACTCACCGTTTTCGGACTGGTGGAATAGAATCCAACAACCCTGTTTATGGCCATATCGGCAATGCGACAATTCCGACCTTTGGAGGGGTCGTGAACGTGTTGCGGACACGAAATTGCTGTGCTAGGGGAGGCGCGGTTTCGGGGAGCCATGGGGGTATTCCTGAAGCTATGACACATTTCAACACCTCCGGATTGCGTTATTTACATGGCCTTGGCGGGCCAGGTCCGGAACTTGCCAGAGAAGTATTCACCCTTGGCTCAATCCTCTCCCAAAGTCTCCGGAGTTGCCGAGCGCTACGCATCAGCTCTTTTTGAACTAGCGCTCTCTGAAAAGAAGCTTGATGCTGTTGAAAAGGATCTTGGTCGGTTCAGTGAATTGCTGAAAGGCAGTGAAGATCTGACGCGCCTTGTGCGGTCTCCTGTTTTTGGTGCCGATGAGCAGACCAAGGCAGTCGAGGCCGTTATCAGCAAGGCAAAAATCAGCGGTCTGACTGGAAATTTCATTAAGGTGGTGGCCAGCAATCGGCGCCTCTTTGTGCTGCCCGACATGATTCGTGCTTTCGCGACCTTCCTGGCGGATCATCGCGGTGAAATGGCTGCGGAAGTGAGCGTCGCTCAGGCGCTCAATGCAACGCAGGAAAAACAATTGAAGACAGCGCTGAAAGGTGTTGTCGGCAAAGATGTGGCGCTAGATATGACGGTTGATCCCAGCCTGCTTGGCGGGATGATCGTCAAGATCGGCTCGCGCCAGATCGACACTTCTCTTCGTACAAAACTCTCTTCCCTGAAGCTCGCACTTAAAGAGGTCGGCTAATGGACATTCGTGCTGCGGAAATTTCCGCAATTCTGAAAGACCAGATCAAAAATTTCGGTAAAGAGGCTGAAGTCTCTGAAGTTGGGCAAGTGCTCAGCGTTGGTGACGGCATTGCTCGCGTCTATGGCCTCGACAATGTTCAGGCCGGTGAAATGGTGGAATTCCCCGGCGGAATTCGCGGCATGGCGCTGAACCTTGAAAATGACAATGTTGGTGTCGTGCTGTTCGGCAACGACCGTGACATTAAAGAAGGCGACACCGTCAAGCGGACCGGCGCCATCGTGGACGTGCCGGTTGGCAAGGAACTACTTGGCCGTGTTGTTGATGCGCTGGGCAATCCGATTGACGGCAAGGGCCCAATCAAGACCGACGCCCGCGCCCGTGTGGACGTGAAGGCTCCTGGCATCATCCCGCGTAAGTCGGTGCATGAGCCAATGTCGACCGGCCTCAAGGCCATTGACGCTCTGATCCCGGTTGGCCGTGGCCAGCGTGAACTGATCATTGGTGACCGTCAGACCGGTAAGACTGCAATCATTCTTGATACCTTCCTCAACCAGAAGCCTCTTCATGATGCCGGTAAGGAAGATGACAAGCTGTACTGCGTATATGTGGCTGTTGGTCAGAAGCGCTCCACCGTTGCCCAGTTCGTAAAGGTTCTGGAAGAGCGTGGCGCCCTTGAATATTCCATCGTGATTGCGGCCACCGCATCCGATCCGGCGCCAATGCAGTTCCTGGCACCTTTTGCCGGTTGTGCGATTGGTGAATATTTCCGCGACAATGGCATGCATGCTTTGATTGGATATGACGATCTGTCCAAGCAGGCTGTTGCCTATCGCCAGATGTCCCTGCTGCTTCGTCGTCCGCCAGGTCGTGAAGCTTATCCAGGTGACGTGTTCTACCTGCACTCCCGTCTACTTGAGCGCTCGGCCAAGCTGAACGAGGACAATGGTTCCGGTTCACTGACCGCCCTTCCTGTGATTGAAACGCAGGGCAACGATGTGTCGGCCTTTATTCCGACCAACGTGATTTCGATCACCGACGGTCAGATCTTCTTGGAAACCGACCTCTTCTTCCAGGGCATTCGTCCTGCTGTGAACGTTGGTCTGTCGGTGTCGCGCGTGGGCTCTTCTGCTCAGATTAAAGCGATGAAGCAGGTTGCCGGTTCGATTAAGGGTGAACTCGCCCAGTATCGTGAGATGGCGGCGTTTGCTCAGTTTGGTTCCGACCTTGATGCCTCGACCCAGCGACTGCTGAACCGCGGTGCGCGTCTGACTGAACTTCTGAAGCAGCCCCAGTTCTCTCCGTTGAAAACGGAAGAGCAGGTTGCGGTCATCTTCGCCGGTGTGAACGGCTTCCTCGATGATCTCGAAGTCACCCAGGTTGGTCCGTTCGAGCAGGGACTGCTTGCAGCGCTGCGCAGTGAGCATGCAGATCTCCTCAACACGATCCGTGATGAGGCAGCAATCTCCGATGACTCCAAGGACAAACTCACGGCAGCCGTTGCGGCCTTCGCCAAGAGCTTTGCCTGATCATCAACTGGTCAAAGGGTTACGGGATTAACACATGCCCAGTTTGAAAGACCTAAGAAACCGGATTGCTTCGGTTAAGGCGACGCAGAAGATCACCAAAGCCATGCAGATGGTTGCGGCGGCAAAGCTGCGTCGTGCCCAAACGGCAGCCGAAGCTGCGCGGCCCTATTCCAGCCGTATGGATGCGGTGCTTGCCAACATTGCCTCTTCCATGGAAGGGCAGGATGGCGCACCGGCGCTGATGGTTGGCAATGGTAAAGACCAGATCCATCTTTTGGTCGTGGCAACAGCAGAACGCGGCCTTTGTGGTGGTTTCAACTCATCCATTGCCCGTCTGGCGCGCGATCATGCCCGTGCGCTGAAGCAGGATGGCAAAACTGTCAAAATCCTTTGCGTTGGCAAAAAGGGTTTTGATGCCATGCGCCGGGAGTTTGAGGCTGATATCATCGAGACAGTCACCTTCCGTGAAGTGAAGTCTATCGGCTTCGACAATGCCGACGGCGTTGGCAAGAAGGTGATCAGTCTGTTTGAGAGTGGCGAAATTGATATTGCCACCTTGTTCTATTCCGAATTCCAGTCGGTCATCACCCAGGTGCCGACCGCACAGCAGATCATTCCGCCTCAGATCAAGACTGAAGAAGGTGAAGATGCTGGCGCATCGGACGTCTTCTACGACTATGAGCCGGATGAGACTGAAATTCTGGAAGACCTGTTGCCGCGCAACATCTCGGTTCAGGTTTTCCGCGCCATGCTTGAAAATGCTGCATCCGAACAGGGTGCCCGCATGAGCGCCATGGACAATGCGACCCGCAATGCGGGCGAAATGATCGACAAGCTGACCATCACCTACAACAGGCAGCGTCAGGCTCAGATCACCAAAGAACTGATTGAAATTATCTCAGGCGCAGAAGCGCTCTAGGGAAGCAGAGGAACGATACGTATGGCAAAAGCTGCTACCAAGAAAGCCGCCAACAAAGGCGTGGCCGGCAAAGTATCCCAGGTCATCGGTGCTGTTGTTGACGTTCAGTTCGACGACCATCTGCCGGAAATCCTGAACGCACTGGAAACCGAGAATGGCGGCCAGCGCCTGGTTCTGGAAGTGGCCCAGCATCTGGGTGAAAACACGGTTCGCACCATCGCGATGGACTCATCCGAAGGTCTGGTGCGCGGACAGGAAGTTGTCGACACTGGCGAGCCAATTGCTGTGCCGGTTGGTGATGAAACCCTTGGCCGCATCATGAACGTGATTGGTGAGCCGATCGACGAAGCCGGTCCGGTGAAGACATCCGCAAAGCGCGCTATCCACCAGGATGCACCAGACTTTGTTGAGCAGTCGACCGAAGCTGAAATTCTGGTCACCGGCATTAAGGTGGTGGACCTTCTCGCGCCATACGCTCGTGGCGGTAAAATTGGCCTCTTTGGCGGTGCCGGTGTGGGCAAGACAGTTCTCATTCAGGAACTGATCAACAACGTGGCGAAGGCGCACGGTGGTTACTCTGTGTTCGCCGGTGTTGGTGAGCGGACCCGTGAAGGGAACGACCTCTACCATGAAATGATCGAATCCGGTGTGAACAAAGAAGGCGGTGGCGAAGGTTCAAAATGCGCCCTCGTGTTCGGCCAGATGAACGAGCCTCCAGGAGCCCGCGCTCGTGTTGCTCTGACTGGTCTGACAGTTGCTGAGCATTTCCGTGATGAAGGCCAGGATGTGCTGTTCTTCGTGGACAACATCTTCCGCTTTACACAGGCCGGTTCGGAAGTGTCCGCTCTGCTTGGTCGTATTCCTTCCGCTGTGGGCTATCAGCCAACGCTTGCCACCGACATGGGCGGCATGCAGGAGCGCATCACCACCACGAACAAGGGTTCGGTGACTTCCGTGCAGGCGATTTACGTACCTGCGGACGACTTGACCGACCCTGCACCTGCGACTTCGTTTGCTCACCTTGACGCCACGACCGTGTTGAACCGTGCGATTTCGGAAAAGGGCATCTACCCTGCTGTGGATCCGCTTGATTCCACATCGCGTATGCTCGACCCGCAGATTGTTGGCCAGGAACACTATGATGTGGCTCGCCGCGTGCAGGAAACCTTGCAGCGCTACAAAGCCCTTCAGGACATCATTGCCATTCTCGGCATGGACGAGCTTTCCGAAGAAGACAAAGTTGCTGTGGCGCGCGCGCGCAAGATCGAGCGCTTCCTGTCTCAACCGTTCTTCGTGGCTGAAGTGTTCACCGGTTCCCCAGGTCAGCTCGTTGATCTGGAAGACACGATCAAGAGCTTCAAGGGTCTGGTCGATGGTGAATATGATCACCTGCCGGAAGCTGCTTTCTATATGGTTGGCGGCATTGACATGGCCCTGGAAAAAGCACAGAAGCTCGCTGCTGAAGCGGCCTGATTGTGACGGCAGGCATAGTCGATCTAAAACTGGCAGACTGCGTGAATGCTGCCTGCCCATGGTCCGGCAAGTCTGTGAGTGAAGATTCCCTGACCCTCTACAAGGGCCAGGTCGTTGGTTTCTGCAACACCGGTTGCCGAGACAAGTTTGAAAAAGCGGTTTCACATTTTGAAGCTGCATTGCTGAGCGGACGTCAAAATGGCTGACAGCTTTACATTTGAACTGGTTTCTCCTGAGCGGCTTTTGCTGTCGGAAGATGCGCTTGAAGTCACTGTGCCTGGCACCGAAGGCTATTTTGGTGTGTTTGCTAACCATGCGCCTGTGATGTCCACGCTTCGTCCGGGCCTGGTGGAAGCCAAGCTTGCCAATGGCGAAGAAGCCAAGTTCTTTGTGCGCGGTGGATTTGCCGACGTTTCACCAAAGGGCTTTACGCTTCTGGCTGAATACGCAGTACCCGCGTCTGAAATTGATGCGGCAGCGATCGACCAGCAGATCAAAAATGCGCAGGAAGATGTGGCTGACGCCGATGATGACGCTAAGCGTCAGAAGGCGGAAGAGCGCCTGAACCAGCTTCAGGAAGTGCGTGAAGCGGTTCTTGCTGCCTGATCGCGACTTACCTGAATTCTGTCCAAGGATAGCGCCAAACGGCGCTTTTTTTGTGCCTTTGAATTGGCGGAACTACCCAACAGCCCGCTCATAAAGATGCCAGGTGGCATGGCCGAGTATCGGCAAAATAATAATGATGCCGAGCAGCGCGGGAACGAGCGCGGCAAAAACCAAAGCAGCAATCGTCGCGCCCCATCCAAGCATAACGACCGGATTGGCATGCACGGTTTGAATGCTCAAGATCATCGCTGAGACGAAATCCACATCCTTGTCGAGCAGAAGCGGCATTGCGATCACGGTGATGCTGAACAAAACCGTTGCCAGAAATGCTCCCACGATTGTTCCCACCAACAGAAACAGGGCACCGTTTGAGGTGGTGGTGATGATCTCCCAAAACCCTTCCAAAGACGAAAATGACTGCCACTGCAAGAACAGCGCAAGCAACAGGCGGACTTGGTAGATCCAAATCCAAAACACAAACAGCATGACGAAGGCCATCCAGCCAAACTCACGTCTTTGCTGATTGAAAATGACTGAAAATATCTCGCTCCAGGTGAAACTCTGCCCTGCTTTGAAACGCCGGGACATTTCGTAGAGTCCCACAGCGACGAAGGGCGCGACGAGTGGAAAGCCCACACCCGCTGGAACCACCATCCAGATTTTGTCGAAGACAAGAAGGCCGGTTACGAAAACGACGCCGAATACGGCATAGACCGCTCCAAAAAACAGGCTCAAACCAGGCTTGCGTTTGAAATCAGCGACGCCATCCATGAATGCAGCGCGAACATCGGCTGCCGAAATGGTTTTGATTTCCAGAGTGTGCATCGGTCCCTCCATACCGTTGTGGGATTACTATACCACGATATCGGCGCGAATCCGGGGGCGAGACAATATAGCCCGATTCAACCATTCCCGCGGTTTGAGCGCACAAAAAAACCCTCGCACGAATGCGAGGGTTCCCAATTGTTGCGGTGGTGTCGGGTTTAGCCGATGATGCCGCGATCCTTCCGCGAGATGGCAACGATGCCGGAGCGAGGGACGCTGTCACCGCCTGCGGGGTAGTGACTATCACCCTTCTCCCCGGGATGTTGAATGCCAACAAACACGGTGCGGCGATCAGCGGAGAAACATATGCCGGTTACTTCGCACTCTTTCGGGCCCACGAGGAAGCGGCGAATTTCACCAGTCACCGTGTCACCAATCAACATCTGGTTGTTGCCCATTCCGGCAAAATCTTCCTTGTTGGAATATTTGCCGTCGGTCTGGATCCACAACATGCCGTTCTGATCAAACGCCAGACCATCAGGTGAGTTGAACATGTTCCCGGAATTGATGTTCGCTGACCCCGCATAAGCGTCGGAATGAACCGCCGGGTTGCCAGCAAGGGCGAACAGGTTCCAAGTGAAGCCGGTCGCGGTGTGGTCTTCAGCCGCTGGCATCCAGCGCACGATCTGACCATACTGGTTTTTCTCACGCGGATTTGGACCGGTCGCGGGTGTGGCATCTCCACCTTTGTTTGGCTTCACACCACGGTTTTTGTTGTTTGTTAGCGCACAATAGGCTTCGGCCTTGCTGGGATTGCAAGCAACCCACTCGGGACGGTCCATCGTGGTTGCGCCAACTTTGGAAGCGGCCATCCTGGTGTGAATGCAGATTTCGGCTTCGCTCATGCCAGTGGTTTCTTTGGTGAGAGCGAGCCATTCACCGGTCATATTGTCGTAGAACCGGGCGGCGTAAAGCGTGCCCTTGTCGAGCAGATCTGAATTGTCGCCGGTGGCTGAGTAGTAGCCTTCCGAGACGAACTTGTAGAGGAATTCACCGCGCTCATCGTCGCCCATATAAACAACCACCTTGCCGTTGGCTGCGATCACCACGGCTGCATTTTCGTGCTTGAAGCGACCGAGCGTCGTGCGCTTTTTTGGTGTGGAGTTTGGATCTATTGGATCGATTTCCACCACATAACCGGCGCGGTTCACTTCATTCGGATGCTTGGCAATGTCGAAGCGTTCGTCCGCAGTTGCCCAGGCATATCCCCAATCGTCCACACCGATGCCATAGCGTTTGAATTCCGCCGGAATTTCCATTTCCTTGTTTGACGAAGAAAAATAACCGTTGAAGTTTTCTTCACATGCCAGATAGGTGCCCCACGGGGTTTCACCGTTGCCGCAATTGTTCCAGGTGCCAAGGGATTTGGTGCCGGTCGCATCGGCAGCGGTTTTCAGAAGATCGTGGCCAGCGGCGGGTCCTGTGATATCCATTGGCGTATCAGCGGTAATGCGGCGGTTGACCGGGCTGTCTTTGACAACAGACCATGATCCGTCTTTTTCGGCCACTTCAAACACGGAAACACCGTGAGCCGCTTTGCCCTTGCGAACATCGTCGGCATTTTCCGGCAGTTTGGTTTCACGATTGCCGTAAGCGATGTAACGGTTGGTGTATTCGTTGTTGGCTGCGATTATGTGGCGACCTTCGTGCAGGAAGATCGACATGCCATCATTGTTGTCGCCAAAAGCGCGTTCCTGGCTCTCACCGGTGCCACCGGTGGCAGGATCGAATTCTGCTGCATTGGACCAAAGCGGGTCGCCCCAACTTACAACCGTATGCCAGTCGAATCCTTCAGGCACGGTGATTGTGTCTTCACCATTAGCGGCAACCTGTGTGAACCCAAAGCGATCCGCATTGGCTTCGGCTGAGCCGGTCAGTGCGGAAGTTCCCAGCAGAAAGGTGCCAAGGCCAAATGCCATGGTGCCGCCCAGAAATCCGCGGCGGGACAGGGCTGATTCGACGACCGCGTCGAATTCGGTCTCTTCGGGTCGCGGATTGTTGATGTCGTCGAATTCATCGAAGGAAATTTCATTGCTCATCGCGGGGAGCCTCCAGCACGTTATTCATGGGCGCGGATCTGGCCGCGTCGGTTTGGAACTAGAATTGTTCCAAGACAGTTGTGTGAAGGTTTTGATGAATGTCGATCAAAAGATCTAAAGCCAGTTTAAGAATGCGTTGAGCACCCGGGAATATTGCTGGTATTTGAAGGGCACAACCCGATCCACGACGGTTTGAGGATCAGCCCACCTCCACTCGAAAAATTCTGCTGGTTCGTCAACAGATTGGGCAGAAATGTCGAACTCTGAATCGTCTCCCGTAAACCGGAACAGCACCCAGCGCTGCGTTTGCCCACAAAAGGGCGCGAGTTTGTGTGGCGGTTCACCCTGGATTGGAAAATCGTAGGTCCACCAGTCCTCAGTTACCGCAAGAGTTTCCACAGTCCGGGCACCGGTTTCCTCAAACAGCTCACGTTTGGCGGCTTCCACGATGTCGCGGTCATCATCGATCCCTCCTTGGGGCATCTGCCATTCTCTTCCAGGTTCAACGATTTCCGGTCCGGAGGACTCGCCTTTCCCCACCCAGATTTTTCCGTGAGAATTGATCAGGCAGATCCCGACATTGGGACGATAAGGCAAACCATCTCGCCAATCTTTGCCGGTCATTCCACCAGATGCCGAAAGACGGCAACGACATCCTGATAGGTCTGGCGTTTGAAAGAAACGATCAGGTCGGGTAGCTGGTCCATGTCGACCCATTGCCAATCCTGAAACTCTGCCGGATGACCGTCCGGGGGAGGGCTGATGCGAATTTCGCTTTCGCTGCCGGTGAAGCGGAAAGCAAACCAGCGTTGTTTCTGGCCGCGAAATTTGCCTTTCAGACCAATGCCGATCAGATGATCCGGAAGATCATAGCTGATCCAGTCCGGGGCCTCGGCGATGAGGTCAACACTCTCGATGCCTGTTTCTTCGTAGAGTTCGCGCCAGGCGGCAGGAAGCGGGTCTTCTCCTTTGTCGATGCCACCTTGAGGCATCTGCCAAAGCTTGGGTTCGTTGGAGTACTCACTGTTTGGCGGGCTGATGCGTTCGCCCACCCAAACCTTTCCTTCAGAATTCAGTACCATCACACCGACACAGCGCCGGTAGGGCAAGTCATCTGCTGTGAGTTTCGGCATTTCAGGAGCCGTTTTGTTGGCGAACAAGCGCAGACACGGGAACGATTTCTATTCCACGTGATTTTGCCTCTTGAGACCATTCGGCAATTTGTTGCACCGAAACCGGAAATGCGGACGCCACGCCCAAGGCGCTTCCCTGGCGTCGTGCAAGCTGCTCAAGATGACGCAGCCGCCCGGCAATTGCCGATTTTGATCGAACTGCGTCCAGCGTGATCGAGGCGCGCTCGAAGGGCAATTTCAGTTTATCGGCCAGTTGCGGTGAAACCGAGTGGGTGATGCTGCCATCATCGAAATAGGCAAGCCCCCTTGCTTCAACCTCTTCCAAAATTGGTGAAAGCGCCTCCGGGGTGAGACTGAGCTTTGAACCCAGATAGTTCATCACACCGGTATAGTTGGTCATGCGAGCAAGCAGCCAGCGCAGGCTTGCTGCATTTTCCGCTTCATTCGCGTCGGCCAACAAAGTGTGGTTGCCGGGATTGTTGGTTTCGTAGTTGGTGGGTTCCATCGGAATTTGCAGCACTAGTTCGTGACCGTCCTGCCTGGCTTTTTGAGACCAGCGCTTCAGTGAAAATCCAAGTGCCGAGAAACCAAGTGTTATGTCCGCTGGAAGCGAGCGAATGGCATTTTGGGTGCCTGTTTGGCTCAACCCCAGTCCACCCACGACAATCGCGATACGGGCGCGTCCATAGCCTGATGCCGGGCGGGCATAGGCATCGAGCGGACGTAGACCTGACGCAGCGCGCACGGGCAGTGGTCCGAAGGATGACTGCTCGATCAATTCAGGCAGGGGTAGATGTGTGAGTGATTGCGGCTGATTGATCGCTGACGGATCGCGGATGATCACCTCGCCTTTAAGATTGGATATTCGTGGCGTAACAGCAGTCAAACGGGCAGGCTGGTTTGGATCGGATGTTGTGTAGGTGCGCTCACGTGACTGCACGCGCTGCCGCAGTGCGCGTTGCGTCGAGCCTGTGGTCATGCGATCGACGCCACGTCGCGATTGACCTTGAGGGAGCGTGTTCAGCGAGACGATGGATTGGGGTTCACCACCCATAGGATCGGTGATCCACCAACTCCAGGCACCCGCGCCGACGATGGCGGCGGCACACAGACCAATAATAGGTTTGCTGACATCAAGTGAAAGCGGTTTGCGATCCGTCTTTCGGTTTTGGCCGAGCGGCTTGTTCAGATCGTCCATAAGCACAACAGAAAAGAAAAAAGGGCTGGCCCATTCAAGCGACCAACCCTTTCGTTGTGGTTAATGAACCATCAATATCTGTGGTTAATTTTTGGTTACGACTTCTTTTTCAAGACGCCCTTGTTTGGGTCCGGTGGGAAGGCCGCATCAGTTTTGACCCCGCGCAACAGATCAAGAGCATAGTTTAACTGAACATCGTTCTTCGGATCTGGCGGCACGTAGGCGATTGACCCTGAGCCCTTGTCGTCTTCGTCGTTGCCCTTGATGTGGCCACGCAGTTTCGATTCACCACGGGCTTCCACGCGGCCCTTCAGCTCATCAGGAAGCGGCTGGTCAACCTTGATGTCCGGTTCGATGCCTTTGCCCTGAATGGAGCGGCCTGCTGGCGTGTAATAAAGCGCTGTTGTGAGGCGCAAGGCACCGTTCGGGCCAAGCGGAATGATCGTCTGCACTGAGCCCTTGCCGAAAGAGCGGGAGCCAATAATTGTTGCACGGCGATGATCCTGCAGAGCACCAGCCACAATCTCTGAAGCCGAAGCCGAGCCACCATTTACCAGAACGATTATGGGCTTGCCGTTCGTGTCGTCGCCCGGACGGGCGTTGTAGCGACGGGTTTCTTCCGGGTTGCGGCCACGGGTTGATACGATTTCTCCACGATCCAGGAATGCGTCGGACACACTGACCGCCTGGTCAAGCAGGCCACCCGGATTGAGGCGCAGATCGACCACATAGCCTTTGAGGTTATCGCCCAGCTCATCATTGATCTTCTTGATCGCCTTTTCGAGTCCGGAGAAGGTCTGTTCCGTAAATCCGGTGACACGCAGATAGCCGACATCACCACCTTCGACCCGGTGTCGCACCGAGCGGATTTTAATGATGTCACGAATGATGGTGAGTTCGATTGGTTTGTCAGCACCTTGTCGCAGCACTGTCAGCACGATTGGTGTGTTGACCTTGCCGCGCATCTTCTCAACGGCCTGCTGCAGGCTGAGGCCGCGAACATTTTCACCGTCGATCTTGGAAATCAGATCACCTGCCAGAACACCAGCGCGCGAGGCGGGAGTCTCATCGATTGGCGTGATCACCTTGACGAGTTCATTCTCCATGGTGACTTCGATGCCCAGACCGCCAAATTCACCGCGGGTCTGCACCCGCATATCGGCCTGTTCCTTGGCATCCAGATAGCTGGAGTGAGGATCGAGCGAGCGCAGCATGCCATTGATGGCATTTTTGATCAGTTCCTGATCCTTCGGCTCGGAAACATATTGCGAACGCACGCGCTCAAAAATATCGCCAAAGATATTCAGCTGCCGATAGGTCTCGGACCCGGCGGCGGTGGCAGTGCCCAAACCGGTCACATTGTTTGTAACGGTGATGACCGCGGTGGCGCCGATAACTGCGCCAGCTGCGAGCAACGACAATTTACGAATCATTCGTTTGCCTTTTCGCGCTGCCCGTTGCCCACCAGGGCGTCGGGTCGATTGGAGTGTCGTCTTTCCTGAACTCAACATATAGCACGGGACGGGCCGCGCCAATATCTGCATTTGCCGTGGCTGCCACCTTTGGCGCTCCCATGACAGCGATCGGCTCACCAGCAAGAACGAACTGGCCGATGCTCACATTTATGGCATCCATGCCGGCCAACACCACATGGTGCTTCTCACCAGCATTCAAAATTATGAGTTGCCCATAAGCCCGAAACGGTCCCGCATAGACAACCCAACTGTCGGACGGAGCAATGACGCGGGAGTTGATACGGGTTGCGATGGATAGTCCCTTCGATGTGCCACCAAAGCCATCATTGTCTCCAAAAGATTGAATTTCCACGCCGTTTACAGGTCTTGGCAGGCTGTTGAGGGCCTTTGCAAAAGCCAATGCAGGTGATATCCGGCCCGGATCCGGCCGCCCCGCAACGACCGGTTCGTCCGGAGAACTTCGCGCCTGCTCCAGCCGTTTTTCCTCTTCCTTACGACGCCGTTCGTCGGCCTTGCGGGCTGCTTTTGCTGCCCTTTCCGCCGCATCTATTGATTTCTCCAGTTTCGCGATGAGCCCTTTCAGGCTCTTTGCTTCTGTCGCAATGCGGGCGGATGTCTTTTGTTCTTCCTCCAAGGCTAGCTTGGATTTGCGGCTCTTCTTTGACTTTTCTTCAAGAAGAAGTGAAAGACGGGTTTCGTCCTCCGAAAGCGAGGTCAGATTGGCATTCTGGGTGTTTATTTGAGCCCGTATTTCACCGCGAATCCGAACGAGTTCCTGTAAATCGGCGATCAGAACCTCTGTTTCGGCCCGGACTTCGGGCACAACCGCGCCAAGCAGTATGGCACTTCGAACCGAGGAAAGAGCATCTTCGGGGCGAACGAGGAGAGCAGGGGGCGGGTTCCTGCCCATGCGCTGAAGTGCGGCCAAAACTTCAATCAGCAGCGCACGACGGGTTTTCAGCGATGCTCTGACACCGCTTTCCTCTTCTTCAAGGCCGATTAGGCGGGTCCGTCCAGCCTCTATCTTTTGTTCAAGTTCGCGCGTGCGGGCAGTGGTCTCGATCAATGCACGGTTCAGGGTTGCCCGATCCTTTTCCAGTCGCTTGATCTCACCGGCGAGTTCCTTGCGGCGTGCTTCACTCAGCTTCAGTTTCGTTGTGAGTGATTCATACTGTGCGGTTGTTTTCAACCGATCACGGTTAAGGTCTTCAACCGCGGCTGCTGGCAGAGAGAAAGCCAATGCATATAGACTAATCGCCAGCAGACCGGCGCAGGTGAACCTGTCTGGTTCCAGTGTGATGGGTTTGAACTTGCGACGCTGCATGGAGCGAATCTAGCACAAACGAAGTTTCAGGCCCGTGTATTTTTCGTAATGTTTGCTCACCGAAAACCTGCGGTACGATCCATCGCGTTTGAATGCTCTGTCAGTTGGGAACAGGCCTAAATTCTGCACAAAGGTGCTGTTCAGATTAGAGACCACGCGCGTTAGTGCAGCGTATCACCAAATAATGTGGTGCGCTTTTCGCAGGGGCGATCGGGGATTGGCGAGAGTGCTCCCGCTGATTGGCTCGAAAGATTGCTCACTGATATATATTTCTTCAGTGAAACCGACGGCTTTTCACCATACTTTTCCTGATAGAGAGCCGCAAATCGCCCCAGGTTTGAGAAACCCCATTTCAGAGCGATTTGGGTAACGCTCTCCGTGCCCTCACACAAATCGCGGTGAGCCCGGCAGAGCCTGATTTCACGCAATGCCACCATGGGAGTAATGTCGCGGAATGATTTGAATGCGTTCTGCAGGGCTCGTTCGCTGCACCCGGCCTCCCGCGCAATCTGATCCAGCGTGACTGGCTGCTCGGCATTTGCGTGCATATAGTCTTCCGCCAGCTTTACGGTGCGTGGCACGCCGGAATCCCGTTCAACTGCCGGATTATTGGGTATGCTGCAGGGCAATGCGTTCAATATCGCGGAAACCGCATATTCGCGAATGTTGGCGAGGAGTAATTCATTGTCGCAAACGCGTGGCGCTGCCACCAGTTGAGCCATTAACACGTTCACCAGGCTGGTGATCATGGTGCCCTGGAGGCTTTGGACTTTGACCTGACTTGGAAAATGTAGGGGATGATTGCCGGACTGATCGTAAAAGCTCTCCGCTCTGCTTTCCAGCAAGCCGGCGGGAATAGACACATTCACCGCGCTGTTGTCTTCGCCTGAATCCACCGTAACGCCCTGGTTCGCACGAAACAGGCCTATCTCATCATGGCCATTGGTTATCGTACCAAAATGTGGATCTTCTGTTCTGGCGCGACCTGACACCGGTATGCGCAGACAGAAATGCGGTTGGTCACACAGCACCGTTCCCGTGATTCCGGTGTTCCATCGCATCAATGAAAAGTTCAGATCACCGAGCTTCGCAACCGATAGGACACCAATCTGACCATGCCTGTATCGATCCTTGATGTTGGCCGAGTAGTGGCCGTGAAAATCCTCAAACCGGCTGGCAAACTCTTCTGCACACCCGCTTCGCATCAGCGCATAGTCATTTTCAAATGACGCCAGATTTGCGGAATTGAGGCTCATCTTACCCTTCTCACCTTTGGAAGGTGCTTGGTTTGAAATCTGCGATCACAACGAAGGATAGGACCGGCTCACCTAATCGGGGGTTAATCAAATCGTTAAAGTCCGTCCGATCGCGTAGCCTGTTTTGACCGGTGCATCAGGGACATTGAGGAATTGCCACGTTCTGGGGATTGTCTGACAACGCCGAATTGGCGGATCGACTTCAATACAGGGAGGTCTCGACATGTGTCAGAACAATAATAAAGCGCGGTGGGTTTCAGGGCTCCGCAAAGCAATTCTGGGTGCCAAAAATTTCCTGCATCGCGAAAACAAAGGCGTCGCAGCGATTGAGTTTGCGGCAATTGTTCCGGTATTTCTCACCTTGACATTCGGCACTGTGAACCTTGGTCACGTTTTTTATGTGAACCATTCGATGCAGCGCATCGCCAGCGAAACCATGCGGGCTGTCACCTATGGTGAACTCGATACGCTCAAAGCAAAGCAGTTCGCGAAGACCCAGCTGTCGAACCTGGTGGGGAATTTTGTTGTCCTCATCTATCCGGCTCCTGGCGGTGATGAGTTTGTGGTCCGGATCATTGCCGCGACCAAAGCTTCCAATCTGATTGAATTCCCGCTTGCTGATGCCTCTTTGTTGAGGCCCACGATGAATGTGGCGCTTACTGGAAAAATAATCACCCGCTTCAACCCGAACATCTGAGTCAAAAAGCTGGCACCTAAAAAGACGAGCGTCTTCACAAGGAGGTATGTTGTTATGTTAAAGCGAAAACTCACTCCAAAACTCTCAAACTTTGTCCGCGAAAACAAAGGTGGCGCCGCGATCGCATTCGCAATCGCACTCCCAATGGTGGTTGGATTTTCTGCCTTCGCCACCGATATCGGCAATGCCTATCTTCAGGAAGAGAGGCTTCAGAATTTGACCGAATCTGTGGCTCTGGCTGCTTTGGTCTCCGTTCGGGAGAATGTGAATTACGGAGCCTTCGGCAAGGCGGATGCACTGAAAACCGATCTGGTGAAATTTGCGAAAAAGACAATGTCCAACGATGCAATAACTGCCGCCGATATCGAATTTGGACAATGGGACTTCGCAACTAAAACGTTCCTCGCCTTGGACAGCAATCGTGGCGTAACCGCCGTTCGCGTCAAGGGTTACAGAAACGCGGATCGCGGCAATGAGATTTCGTCGATCCTTGGAGGCATGTTTCACGATAAATACGACATCTCTGCCTCTGCAATTGCGGTCATGCCAATTCCGCCTGACATTCACGTTCTTTCGGAAAATGCCTCGCCGGCATTCGTTATGGATGAGTCGGATATCGATACAAAAACGGTTGTTGTGAACTCAAAGGATTCTTCCGCCGTATCACTGACAGGGAGCGGAAGTGGCCTTGGCATGTGGTACATTGACGTTGCTGGCGGATATACCGGCAGCCCTCAGAGCCGCTCAAGGGCGGACAAGAGAGTCAACGGTAAAACTCCCGGATTGGGCGACTTTCTCCAATATCAGCCCATGCCTAAGTTGGCAGGCTGCCGATATAGGAATTATGTGCCTCTGGCGTTTGCCGGAACGATCTACCTTAATCCGGGCACATATTGCGGCGGCTTGAGACTGACAAACCCTGCAGCGAGAGTCATATTTCGGCCTGGTGTTTACATCATCGAGGGCGGCCCGCTGGAAATCACAAACAAGCCACATGTTTTCGGTGATGGTGTGTTTATTTTCATGACCGGGAAAAACAGCGGTCTTCGCCTGACAAATTCAGATGTGCGCCTGAAGGCACCAATGTCAGGGAAATGGGCCGGGCTGGTGATGATGAGCGATCGGCGGGATGCTTATGCGCCCGAGGACAATTTGCTCAACGACACCCGCTTCGTGACGGTCGGCACACTGTACTTTCCGAAGTCGAGCTTTGAAATCACTGATGGGAGCTTTAACTTCAGTTGCAGATGGCTGTGCCTTGTGGCGGATACGGTGGTTACCCGTTCCATCTTCATCAACGGATACAGCGGCTACCATCTGCCAAGCGGCCGTTTTCCGGGAAGTAGCGTTGTTCCGGCTCCCCCCGGTCTTGAAGTCAGCTTTCGTCCCTACCTCGTGGAAAAACCCAATACCGGCTCTTCACCTGCGCCAACAAATTGAGAGCCGGTGCGTGCTGGTGACTCGCACCCCACTGCCCTTCAAGCGGTCATCAGCCGTTGGAAGGCAGGCAATGACCGGACGGATTGTCTGTCTTCCAACAATTCTTTCTTAGCCAAAAGGGGTCCCCGCGTTAGTGCGGGGGCCCTTTGTATGTTTATGGTGTTTTTCGAGAGCGAGATAGTTTGCGAGTGTCTCGCTGGCTCATATGGTCGACCGGCTTTTGAGGAACCACCCGATCAGAATTTCCATTTGGCTTTGGCTGTGGCTTTTGCGCCCGTGATACGATTTGAGATGACCAAATCACCCCGGATGGATGCGCTGAAGTTCTTGAATCCGGATGCGCCGTCCAGATCTTTCTCAAAGTCCATTCCGGCGCCGATCTCTGCGAAGCTCCCCAATCCTTGGGTTGTCACCGAAGCCGAATTTCCAGCCGTGTCGGTGAATCGTGCCACGTGACCGTCGCTGAAGTCGTGATAGAGGGTTCCCGACAGGAACGGGCGAACTCTGCTGTTGCTGTCCGGCATCGCGATGGTTTTTGACAAAGTAAGACCACCAAAGCCCAGAAAGCTGTGGCTTGGGTCAAACCGGATAGTGCCGGTTGCAGTGCCAATTGAAGCCGTTGTGATGCGCGACCAGGTGAAGCCGATATGCGGCGTCAGGTCGACCGTTTCAGTTTTGAACTCCTTGGACACGGCTCCCCGAACAGACAGGCGTTTGCCGTCCACTTGTTGATTGAAAATTCTGGCCGTTGGGGCTGTTACCTTGAAATCTGTCCAGTCATGCTGAACCTGAATATCAGCCTTTGCACCATTGTTTGAAACCGCAAAATACCCACCGAAATAGTAGCTGTCGAAATCGGTATTGTTTGCGGTTCCAGGCTGGCTTGTCTGGCCCTTGTTGAAGCCACCAAAGATGCTGAGGTTCAGGTTCGTGCCGGTTCCGGCAATGTTGTAGCGGCCGACGTCAAACCCGCCCTGTACGCCGCCATAGGTCAGATCAAGCTCGGTGGTTCCGGTATTGATCTGACCAGGTTGAACCGTGGTCGTTCCACTGCGGGAGTTGATGTAGCCGCCAATACCGCGAATCCAGGGCGATCCTGCAATCATATCTTCATCCGGCGCAGTTGGTGAGCCGATATAGGATTGGTTCGGTCGCGTCAGTGTGGTGGCCATCAGGCTTGGGACAATTGAAAAGGCGGACGTAAACCCGCCAACCGCTGCGGTGTTCAACGACGAACTAACAACCCAGTCTCCACCCGATTGTTGCAGCGAATATAGGATGAGACCACCGGTTGGAAGCCCGGTTGAAGTCGGAGCGGCTGAACTGTCGGCCCCTGTGAAATCGACCACCTTGATCGGATTGGCCTGCAGCGTCGGTGTGCCATTGGCGAGGGTAAAGTTGACCGTTGTTGATGTGCCGGAACCATTGCCATTGACCGTGATCAGGTCAGCCAGTTGCTCTCCATTGGCGTTGTTGCGGGTAAGATCGATATCCACATCAATCGTGGAACTGCCGGACGCCACAAAATTGCCGGTGAGGTTGAAACGATCATCCACCGCGCCGTCCTGCATCGTGATACGACCTGAATTGTTGAAGGTCGTCGCACCAAGATTGAATGTGCCGTTGATCACCAGTGAATTGAGCGAAGTGTTGTTGAACACCTCCACCCCGTTCAGTGTGGCTGTGCCGGTGACCGTCAGGCGACCATTGTTGTTGATCGTGTCATTGCCAAGCAGATTGGCGGTTCCACCATTGATGAACCACTGCGCACCGGTCGCATTGGTGTAGGTCACAGTGGAACCGGCTGCCGACTGGATAAGACCCGTGGCGTTGCCATTATTGGTGAAGGCCGCCGTGCCCGCCTGAATGTCAAACAGAAGATTTGTGCCACCAGTGTTTGTCAGCGTGCCCAGGTTGGTGAAGTTCAGGGTTGCCGCCGACGAGCGGATCGCCGTCGTGCCGCCATTCACCGTGTGCCCCGCGCCAACCGTGACCGTGGCCACATTGGTGCCCGCACCGATCTCGATGCCTGCATCGCCCGTGCCGGTGACATTGCCGCCGGTGGTCACCGTCACATTGCCGCCTGCGGAGGTGGCGTTGATGCCGTCCTGGCCGCCCGTAACAGTGCCGGTTCCGCCAACCGTGATGTTGCCATTGCCGGTGGCAGCCGCAAGGATGCCTGCTGTCGCACCGGTCACATTGCCCGTGCGGTTGATCGTCTGATTGCTCGTGGTGGACGTGGTCATGATACCAGCAGCAGCCGTACCGGTCACATTGCCCGTACCGGCAATATTGATCGCACCCGTGGTCGAGTTCGCAACGATACCAGGATCACCGGTTACAACACCGTTCACATTGATCGTGGTCGTACCGGTTGTGTTGGTGGTCTGAATGCCGTCATCGCCAACATCCGTGCCACCGGTCACATTGCCCGTGCCGGTGATCAGAATTGCACCACCAGCGGAGGTGGCGTTGATGCCATCGCCACCGCCCACGACATTGCCGCCCAGCGTGATCGTCGTATCACCGGTTGCAGCACTGGTGCGAATGCCATCGCCGACCGTGCCTGTCACAACACCATTGGTTGTCACCTGAACCGTCGCAGCACCCGTGGTCGAGGTGGAAATACCCTGGGTCGCGCCGGTGATGTCTCCGGTCCGATTGATGGTGATGACGCCACCGGTCGAGGTGGCCAGAATGCCCTCACCCGCCGTACCAACCACATTGCCAGTACCACCAACGGTGATGGCACCCGTGGTCGAATTCGCCCGAATGCCCGGGTCACCCGTGATCACACCATTCACATTGATGGTCGTCACACCGGTTGTGGACGTCGTCTGAATGCCGTCATCACCAGCATCCGTACCACCCGTCACATCGCCAGTACCGGTGATGGTGATATTGCCGGTGCCATTGACGGTCGACTGAATGCCATCGCCACCTGAAGACACGTTGCCGCCAAGTGTCACCGTGGTGTTGCCGTTTACGGTGGTGGTGAAAATACCGCGAACTGTCGGCGCGGTGGTGCTGCCAACATTTGCGCCCGTGGTCACCGCAACGTTACCCGCGCCGGTCGAAAACGCCACGACACCATTGGCTGAACCATTCACCGCGCCCTGATTGTTGACGGTGACATTGCCGCCACCCTGTGACTGGGCGAAAATACCGGCACCAGTTCCGCCCGCTGCCATGGTAACCGCGCCGGTCGTCACGTTGACCGTACCGGCGGTCGTATTGTTTGCTCCAACGCCAATTGACCCGCCGGCGCCGGTGCTCATCACGGCTCCATTGCCGTTGATTGTGACATTGCCAAGCGTGCCGGTCTGGTTGCCGCTCACAGCCACCGAGTCCGTACCGGCAATTGTCACGCCGCCGGTGTTGGTCACCACCACATTGCCGGTTCCCACTGCCGTGCCGCGAATACCGAACGTATTGCCCGCGCCGGTGTTGTTGACCGCACCCGTACGGTTGATCGTAACATCACCGTTCAGTGCTGTGGATTGGGCCAGAATTGTTGCGGAAGCCGCGCCTGTGGATGTGGTGGTTCCTGCACCACCAATTGTGATATCGCCATTGCCATCGGCAGCGTTGGTTGCCGTCGATGTTGCCCGAATGCCGCCGGTGGTGCCGGTCAGATTGCCAGCACCGTTGATGGTGGTGGTTCCATTGATGTTTTCTGAGCGAATGGCCTGCATTGTGGGCGCAGTAACGTTGCCGATATTGCCGTTTGCGGTGACCGAAATTGCTCCCGTGCTGCCAGCACCTGTATTGCCGACGGCAATGCCGGTTGCGCCGCCATTGATCGCCGCAGCAGCGGTGGTGTCTACGTCAATCGGTGTGCCGTTCACATTGTTGGATGCCACGACGATGCCGTTGCCGGTGGATGTGCCGATCAGATTGATGGCCGCACTTGCGTCCACATCCACCATGCCCGCCGAAGTGGTGGACACGATGATGCCGTGGGACATGCCGGTGCCGGTCGAGTTGATGGCGCCGTTGCTGGCGATCGTCACTGTGCCGGTTGTACCCACATGAGCAGCGGCAATACCAAATGACCCTGCGCCGGCGATGTTGATGCCGTTGGTATTGGTAACATTGATCGCGCCAGTCCCCGTTGCGGCGACATTGATGCCACGTGTGGTGCCTGTACCGGTATTGGAGATCAGTCCGGTTCGATTGACCGTGACATTACCGTTGCCAGCCGTCGATCGGGCGTTGATTGTAAAGGCACCCGCGCCCGTGGTGGTTGTGGTGCCAGCCCCCAAAACCTGAACATCGCCGCCGGCATTCGTGACAGCAAGGATGCCTCCCAATCCACCAGTCACATTTCCAGCACCCTGAACAATGTTCAGGCCGGAGTCGGTCTGGCCCGTGACACCAACGTTGGTTGGAGCGGTCACATCACCAATATCCGCATTTAACGTGACCGTGGATGTGCCAGCACCATCTGTGGCGGTGAAAATGCCCACATTGCCGCCATTCAGCGTGCCGTTGTTGGTGACGTCGATGTTGCTGCCGCCGCTGCTTGCCGCCGATATGCTGCGGCTTCCCCCCACAACCGACGTCATGGTGACCATACCACTGGTGATATTGATTGCGCCGGAGCCGGTGGTGAAAGCACCGATACCGATGCTGGCAATATTGCTCGTATTGGTGACGGCACCGGATCGATTGATGGTGATTGTCCCGTTTCCGCCTTCCACACGGGCGTTGATTGCCGTTGATGCGCCGATGCCTGCCGAAGTGGTGCCAGTGCCAGACACCAGCACGTTGCCGCCGCCGGTTGATCGGGCATCAATGCCAAACAGTCTGCCGGAAACATTGCCAGCACCCTGAACGGTGTTCTGGCCCGCAACGGTTCGGGTGGAAATACCGGTAAGGGTTGGTGTGTTGACATCGCCAATCGCGGCGTCGGCACTCACACTGACTGTGCCTGCTCCCGTCGTCTGCGCATCCACACCGATCCGGCCACCGTTGACCGCGCCGGCATTGTTGACAGTGACGATGCTGGCGCCAGTGGAAACGGCGCGAATAGCCGTACCGGTGGAGGCAGCATTCAGATTTATCACACCGGTATCGATATCGATCGTGCCCGCCGATCCATTTGTGGCCTGAATGCCAAACGCCATGCCAGCACCGGTGTTGTTGATGGCGCCTGCACCGTTGATCACCACGTTGCCGACACCGGCTCCGCTGTGGCCAGCTCCGATCGCAGTGGCGCCATTGGCCGACACATTCACACCGCCTGTGTTGGTGATTGCTATGTTGCCGGTTCCCACCGTTCCGACATTGATACCCGCCGTTATGCCGGTGATCAGGCCGGTTCGATTGATAGTGACATCACCATTGAGCGCCTGGGAAAAGGCCTGGATGGCGACATTGCCACCCGCATTTACGGTCGTGGTTCCCGAGCCGGTCACAAAAATATCGCCATTGCCATCGGCGGCGTTGGTGGCGTTGCTGAGGACATCAATGCCGATAATGTCTGCCGTGACGTTCCCTGCGCCCGTTATGGTATTGGTTCCGTTGGTCGTCCGGGTGACGACTCCGGTGCTGGACGGCGCGTCAGCGTTTCCGATATCAGCACCAAGCGTCACGGTGACGGTTCCATTGCCTGCGCCACCAGATGCCAGGGCGCGGATACCAACGGCGCCACCATTGATGGCGCCGGCATTGTCGACCATCACTGATCCACCACCGGTGGAATTCGCGATGATACCTGCACCGGTTGCCGCGTTGGCGAGCGTCACCGAGCCTGAATCGATATTGATCGTGCCGGTACCAACATTGGTCGCATTGATACCATTCGAAACACCGGTTCCGGTATTGTTGACCGCACCCGAACGGCTGACTGTTACTGCACCGTTGCCCGCCAAGACTTGTGCATTGATAACCGTGGACGCGAAGCCATTGGCGGTGGTGGTACCGGTGCCGGTGATGTTGATCGAACCACCATTAGCCGTTTGCGCATCAATACCAAATTCTCCGCCAACAATCGCCCCAGCGCCATTGACCGTGTTGAGACCCTGATCGGTCCGAGTGGCAACACCGGCACCAGAGCCGTTATTGTCATTGTCGCCCGTAATCGTGCGACCTGCAAAAGCCGTGACGGTTACGGTGCCAGTACCAGCGCCAGCGAACGAGGATGTTGCCCTCACACCATCCGTGTCGCCGGTGATATTGCCATCGCGATTGATCAGAACAACGCCATTGCCGCCGGTCGTGTTGACGAGAACACCCTCATCGCCAACACCGGTCACATCACCAGCGCCATTCAGGGTGAAATTGGCTCCAGCTGCGGAATTGAACACGACACCGGGATCACCGACGATGTTGCCGGTGACACTGACAACCGTATTGCCGTCGGCGGTGATGTCGATGCCGTCATTGCCGGCTGCATTGCCACCACGAATGGTGATCGCCGCATTGCCGCCATCAACCGTGACTGTGCCGCCACCGGTGGACACGATGTTGATGCCGTCGCCGCCGAGGCCGGTGATATTGCTTCCCGCACCGGATCCAACGGTGACTAAAACGTTGCCGCCGGTTGAATTGTTCAACTGGATGCCATGACCGGCCGCATTGTTGATTGCGGGTGCCATGGCATTGCCGACAACTGAAATCCCTGCGGCAGTGGCATTGGTGGCCACGATGCCGGTCGCACCAAGTGTCGGGATCGTGCCGCCAATCGCGGTAACAACCCAGGGCGCATTGATGGTTGCCGTGCCGCCGCCACCCGTGCGGCCAAAAAAGCCGTTGGTGAGGTTTAATGTACCATTGTTGATGGAACCACCGGTCTGGGTAAGTGCTCCCTTAGTGTGGGTTGCACCATTCAGATCCAATGTGCCGCCGTTTACGGTCACACCACCCGTGGTGGCACCCAGTGAACCAGCAACAGTGCCCCGTAGTGTGCCGCCGTTTACGGTGAGGTCGGTAAAAGTATTGCCCGCATTGGAGAGTGTCAGCGTATCATCACCGATATTGACCACAACATTGCCGGTGCCGGTGATGGTGCCTGCGAAACCGGTGCTGTTTCCCCCCGCGATGCCGTTCAACGTCAGCGTATTTGCACCGAGGGCTACCGTGGTCCCGGCAGCCGCGCTGCCCACCAGACCAACAGTTTCATTGCCGGAAAGCTGTAATTGCGATGTGCCGGTCAACCCAATTTGCGCATTGTCGTTCAACGACGCGCCGTCGGCCTGAAGAATACTGGCACCGGTCAACGCGATTGCAGTCGATGCAATGGAGCCGCTTACATTAAGCGTGCCGCCGGTGACATTGGTCTGGCCCGCATAGGTGTTGACACCGGAGAGTTCCAGCACACCTGCGCCACCCTTGGTAAACCCGCCCGCACCGGAAATAACCCCGGCATAGCTGCCATTGACGGTCTGGTTGACAATCAACCGTCCGGAAGCGGCACCGGTCTGGATTTCACCCCCTGTGCCGGAGAGGTTGGCCACCGTCTCCGTGAATCCGTCGAGCATGAAGGCGCCGCCATTCACAATCAGGTCGGTGGCGTTGTTGATGCGCTCGGATGCGTTTATAATCACGGCGCCGGAATTGATGGTGATATCACCGGTGAAGCTCAGCGCTGAATGTACTCGATGAGTATTGTTGAAACCATTGGTTTGGGTTTGAAACACCAGATTACCCGTACCCGTGATATCAGCAAGTATATCCGTACCGACATGGGTGAGAATGCCGTTCAGCGTGAGCGTGTTGGCGTTGAGGTTGACCACACCACCGGTGATAAGAGCGCCAATCGTCTCATCACTCAAAAGTGTAAATGTTGCACCTGCGGTCGTTCCAACAATGTCGCTGTTGCCGATGGCGTTGCCACCTGAAACTATTAACTCACCTTGTGAAACTTCGATCCGCCCGGACCCGGTGGTTGTGCTTGAGCCTGACAGCGTCAGCGCTGCGGCTCCACCTTTTGCAAAGTAGATGTGGTCGACGGCATGAGCACCAGACATGGAACCGCTGTAGGTCCCGTCAACTGTTTGAGTTACGTTGAGCCGTGAATTTCCGCCGAAAGCAATTGTGCCACCGGTTCCGGTGAGATTGGCCACCGACTCGGAAAAATTGTTTAGAGCGAACGTGCCGCCATTCACCACCAGATCGCTGGCATTGTTGATGCGCTCAGCCGCACCAAGTTGCAACGTGCCTTCTGTCACAACCGTATCGCCGGTGTAGGTATTGGCACCTGAAATTACCAGCGTTCCGCCGCCGATCTTTTCGATCGGGCGTGCGCCGCCGAGTTCAGAAATCACCCCGGCCTGTGTTGCTGAGCCAACCAGCACCTGAAATTGTGTGGTGTTGGAGTTAACATTGACGGCGTTGTTGATCGTCACGCCGTTGGCATAGTCGATGACTGAACCGGTTGTCGTGATGGCACCGGTGCCCGCAGCATTGTTGCCAGCCAGGCTAAGTGTGCCTTCAGCAACGGTGATACCACCGCTGAACGTGTTGGCACCGGAAAGCGTCAATGAACCGGTGCCTGATTTCGTGATCGATCCCGTACCTGAAACTACACCGGAAAGGACTCCGGAGCCGTTGTTTCCACCGGTGTTCAGCACATTCGCCTGAAGGCCAACGTTGCCTGCACCGCCAACGATGCCCGTGGTCAATGCACCCGCCAATCGCAGCTCCGCGCCAGCGTCTATGAGAACCGAACCTGCGCCCAAGGCACCGACATTGGCTGTGTCAATGCGACCACCGGCGACTGTCGTTCCACCCCCATAGGTGTTGTTGCCCGAAATGGTGAGATTGCCCGTGCCTGTCTTTTGCAGGGCGCCAGCGCCTGAAATCGTGCCGCCCTTCTGGGCACCGCCACCGGTCTGATTGATGTTCACCGTGCCGGTGATGGCCAAGCCGTTATTGTTGACGATTGTATCGGCAAGATCGAGCGTGGTTCCCGCAGCAGCGGTGATTGAGCCAAGCAGAACGCCACCCGCCTGGTGGGAAAGCGTGCCGCCGCTCAGGGTAGTACTGCCGCCAAGCCCGGACATGTTGCCTGCGATTGCCAGCGTGCCTGCGCCGTCTTTCACAATGTCGACATTGCCACCATTCGGCAGCCAGTTATTGGCAATCGATGCTGTGAACCCGGCGTTGGTAACCGTGATTGTGCGGGTTCCACTCAACGCATTTATATTGCCACCGGTGATATTGTAGCCATTGGCATCGAACGTCACACCGCGTATCGCAACCGCACCGGCCACGTTCACCGCCCCGCCGCCGACACCACTAAAGACCACATCGACATTTGGCGTGAATTCACTGTTGGCAGCACCGGCGGCGTCGGTCCAGTTGTTGTTGGCTCCAACGAAACCGCCGCCGTCCCAGGTTCCAGCACCGCCTTCAACCATGTTGTTGTTGGTCAGAGTGGGAGGTCCGCCATCCCAGAACTGCTGTGCTGACGTGTTGACCGGTGCCAGGGCCAGACCCGCGGACAGTGCAACCGCGCAAAGTGCGGTGGAACCAAGCCATCCTTTGTACGCGGTTCCGACACGAGACGGATTTGAACCGTCTGCATCCAAAAGCGCAGAATCGCGAAGCAAAACATTCACAGGCATTGTTGAATCCACCCAGACTTTTCCCGACACCGAACAAGTTCGGTAACATTTTGTTAATCGTATCGTTACGGTCCTTGGGAGACAATCAATGGGCCTCGGTTTGAGGCCGCAAATACCTGAAAAATCACACTTTCCGCAGAATTCGGAGGATTCAATTGTGGGCTGTGGCAAGATTGTGACACGGCACCAGCGTTTCCGTCGTTCAAAACACTGGTATCTGGCGCGGGGAATCGCAGGTCCATTTGGCGGATAATCTGCTCAAAGTGACCGGTTTTGCTTGACCAATCGAAGGGAAAAATCGTGGCGAATGAAATTACTGGCGGCTGTCAGTGCGGTGCGGTCCGGTACAGTGTGACGTCTCTTGGACGATCATCAGTTTGCCATTGCGGTATGTGCCGCAGAGCCTTTGGCGCGTTTTATGCTCCGCTGGTCATCGTCCATGGTCTCAAATGGACCCATGGTGAACGGCGGTTGTTCGCCAGCTCGAACATCAGCCAGCGGGGGTTTTGCGGTGACTGCGGCACGCCCTTGAGTCTGGAAAACTTTGACGACGATCAGATCGAAATTGCGACCGGGACACTCGACGATCCCGAACTTGCGCCGCCAACGGTTCAGATCAACCACCGATATGCCTGCTCGTTTACGGATGGCATTGGCGATCTACCGGAACCGGATGCTGACAGTATAGAGGGCAATGATGACTGGAATGCGAAAGTGATTTCCAACCAGAAACCGTAAAGAAAGTATTAGCACCAGCCATTCAACTTACGATGCGAACTGGTCAGCCGCGCTCCGGCAAACCGCCAGTCAGTGCCTGACCGGTCAAACCTCACTCTACCGTCAGAAGGCGACGGTACATTGGTATCAGAAATGCCTTGGCGTCAACGTACAGCGTGTTCAGCTTCTCCGGTGAAAGTTCGGCGATCTGGGCTTCAAAGTCCGCATAATGCTGGGTGGTGGCCCAGATGGAGTACATCAGATGATGGGGGTCCTGTCGTGTGATCAGGCCCTTGTCCATCCAGGTAGTGAGCAGCCGGATTTTGTCATCGAATGTCGCACGCAGGGGCTCAAAGACTTCGTCCCGTGCCCGCGGCACCCCCATGAGTATTTCACCCGCAAACAGTCGGCTTTCTCGCGGGTACTGGCGCGACATTTCAAGCTTACGGCTGATGTAGCAGCAGATTTCTTCTACCGGCGTGTCAGTGTCTGCGATCTGCTGCAAAGGCGTGTGCCACCTCATAAGGGTCGATTTTAGCAAAGCTCGGTAGAGCGCCTCCTTGTCGTTGAAGTGATAGAGCAGGCGAGGCGTGGACATGCCCGCGGATTTTGCGATCTGGTTGATGGACGATCCGCGAAACCCGTGCTGCGAAAACACGTCGAGCGCCACGGCCAGGATTTCCTCCTGCCGCTCAGACTGAATTCGCGTCTGTTTTTTAATCGGCTGGCTCAAAATATTTGCACGGTCTGTGGATTGGGGCCTCGACATTGCTTCGAGGCCTCTTGGTTTTGATCAGGCGAAGGCCGGGATGACCGTTTCGCCATATTTGGCGATGATGTTTTCCTCATCACCATTGTCCAGATAGATGTTGAACTGGGTGATGCCTGAACCCTCAAGCACCTTCAATTTGGCAATGTGGTCTTCCGGGGTTCCCAGAACTGCAAAACCGTCGATGATGTCGTCTGTAATGAAGTCGAGATAGGGATTGTCCGACTGTCCGTGTTTGGAATAGTCGTAGCCTTTTCGATCCTTGATATAGGCGGTGAGGGATGGCGGAATATCCCCGCGATCTGTTCCATATTTTTCAACAATATCAGCAACATGGTTCCCCACCATAGCCGGGAACCAGCGAGTCGCCTCACGGCAGGCATCCATGTCTCCGAAATAGGCGGGTGCTGCTGACATGACGCGATAGTTTGACATATCCCGGCCATTGGCCTTGCCGGCTTCGATGGCCTGATCAGCAAGCCATTTGCAGATGGCAGGCTCTGCCACCTGCAGGATCAATCCGTCGCCCATGCGACCGGCGGAATCCAGCGCCTTGGGTCCGTATGCGGCAACCCAGACAGGAAGTTCGTACCCGGTTGCCCATGGAAACTGGATCGGGTTTGGCACGTCGCCATAGGTTCGTTCTTCACCGCGAACGAGCCCCTTCACCACGTCGATGAATTCGTCCATTTTCTTCAGCATGGCGGGTTTGCGTCCCATGACACGCACTGCGCTGTCACCGCGGCCCACACCGATGTCGAAGCGTCCGCCAGACTGGTGAGCAAGACTTCCGAACAGGGAGGCTGCCGCGGACCACTCGCGCGTGTTGGGATTGGTCACACAGGGGCCGAAGCGCATGGTTTTCGTGTGCTCCATGCACATTGCCATGGCTGGAAAGCTCTCTCGCCACAAAATGTGGCTGTCGTAGAACCAGCAATAGGTGAATCCGGCTTCCTCTGCCTGAGCGACCAACCGCCGGGCGCGATCAGGTTCCATAAAGCCTTTGAATGTGATTCCAAATTCCATGTCTTCCTCCTATTGTTCCGGTGCCCAGATCTTCACGCCAGCGTGGCTGAAGGGCACGGCTTTTGAAATGTTGATGCGAATGAGAATTGGCGTGATTGCCTCGATGCAGCGCGCGGCTTCGGCGTCTCCTGCATTGTATGCGGTCACCCCCAAGGTCTCGGCCAGTTCCATGACCTTTTTTCGCGGTGCAAGCGCATTGCCGCAAACAAGCACATCGCAATTTATATCGGCGTTCAGATCATTGAGCGTGTGCGCTGAGACATTGTGCAACGCACCAACAACCTGCGCCGTGTCGCCGACAATCGCCTGAGCCGCTTCGGTGGCTGACCCTTCCGGCGGCATATCCACTTTCTTGGGATCGCCCTCCTTCAGGGGCACGACAATATCGACGAGGATTTTGCCGTTGAGACCACCCTTGATGGTGTCCAGAGTTGCATTGTGACCCGACCACGGAACGGCAAGGATGACGAACTCTTCCGCGGCTGCAACTGCGGAGAGGTTGTCATGACCCGAGATTGCGGCACTGCCGTCCGGCAATCTGGAACTGAGATCAGCCGCGATTTCGCCCGCCCGCCCGCTATCCCTGGATCCAAGGGCAACGGCAATTCCTGCTCTTGCAAACCGCAAGGCCAATCCCTGTCCCTGCGGCCCCGTCCCGCCAATAATGGCAATCGTCATCGAAACATATCCTCGTTGCTGGCCCGCACGATATCGCGCGCGCTTGTCGTGTCTTGCGGTTCCCACTCAAGGCCGCGGAAATGAATCAGCGGCACCTTCGCTGATTTGGTGATCACCAGCCCTGAAGCCGCTGCCAGCTCATCACTGAAAGCAGGTTCGGTGACCGACAGGGGCCGTCCCCAGGCATCACAGGAACCAATGTCTGAGTTCTTTGCCGGAACCCGATATAAGCCAACGGCCACATTGACCTGTCCCAGCCGCCATGGGCGACCAAACGTGTCTGTTATGACAACGCCGATAGTGGTGCCGAATCTTTGTTCAATGGCGCTGCCAATACGACGTGCGCTGGCATCAGGATCATCGGGTAGCGTGATAACGGTCCCTGTCGCATCGGTGTTGGATTCATCGACTGCCGCATTCGCCGAAATAAAGCCGAGCCTGTGTTCGCAGATCAGGGTTCCTTCATTCTGTTCGGGTCTTCTGAAAGCGCGCACCACACGTTTCGACTGACCGAGAACCACTTCAACTTTGGCCGGATTCTTGTTCAGCATCTGTGCGAGCTCCACGGCCTCCTGTGAAGGTTCAACCTGTGTCAGATCAACGATGTTGCCTTCGGCTTTGGAAACGATCTTGTGAGCAATACACAGAATGTCACCATTTTGAATTCCCACGCTTGCTTCCAGACAATCTCCCAAAACTGACGCCAGATCATCGCCGGGCCGAATGTCGGGCACGCCCGATATGGGTGTTATGGTGGCGCCGTCTGTCACGCACACGCCTCCGCTATATCCGGCTGACTGAAGATCGCACGCTCCAGACAGGTGCCCGTATCAATGTCGAAGCTCAGACTTTCCAAAGGCAGGATTTTCACATCCAGCCCCCGTGCTTCTGCTTCTTCGTGGTGGCGAATGGCCGACATGGGGCCGTATCTGAATGGTATTGCGTCGGGCGGCGATACCAGCAGCGCATTGGTGCCTTTGTCCTCAGACGGACAGATCGCCACTGCAGCGTCACTCTCCAGAAATTTTACGAGATCGTTTGCGCTGGGCGCGGCGAGATCGGCCGGTACAATGCAAAGCCGATTGTAACCGTTGGCGATCGCCCATTTGGCCGCCTCCTTGGTCGCTGCCGTCAGATTGTCTCCAGCAGGCTCGCCGATCACTTCATAACCGAAGTGCCGCGCCAATTTGGCCGCTTCTTCGCTGCCGGTGACAACCGACAAGTCCGCACCGACCTGTTCGGCAATGGGCAGCAGAAACTCCAGCGTTCTTTTGTACAGAAGCCTCACAAGCCGAACTCTGGCCTTGGCGTTCAATTCTCCTGCCAAACGGGTTTTGGACGCAGTTGGTTCTTTCATGGGAACGGTGATCAGCGTGCGCATCATGCAGCACCCTGCAACTTCGTGTCGTCCGTAGCGGCAAGAACTTCACGGGCAAGACGTGCTTTTTCCTCAAGATCGGTCATCAGAATGTTGGCGATATGAGGGCTGGGGCCGACGCTTGCGATTTCAGATGCAAGATCCGCATCTGCATGATCAATGAACAGATCAGACGCAAGATCGCGGTAAATTTCTGCGATGCCCAGAGAATCAGCGCGATGGTTGAGCGCCCGCATCATGCGGTCTGCGGGGCCTTTGACGACCTTCCCGCCGATCAGCGGCGATACAGCCACAATTGATGCAGCGGCGTTTTGAAGCGCATCTCTCAGGCCTGGCACTCCCAGTATGGGTGCGATGCTGACCAACGGATTTGACGGTGCAATGACGATCAGATCGGCTGCTGCAATCGCTTGCTCCGCCTCCGGCGTGATGGTTGCCTGATCGATCCCGTCATAGTCGAGTTGAAGCACTTCCGGCGCACAGCGCTCCTTCACGAAATACTCCTGAAAGCTCAGCCAGCCGTTTTCGGTTTTCACCCGGGTCTGAATCCGATCATTGCTTGGCAAGACAATCTTGGCCCGAATGCCAAACTTCTGCGTAATATCCGTTACAATGTCGCTTGGTCGGTCGCCGCGGCGCAGCCGTTCGGTCCTGTAAATATGCAGGCCGAAATCGCTGTCCCCCAAAAACATCCAGGTGTCCGACCCCAGATCGGTGAGAACATCGAGCGCGCGTCGGCCTTCATTGGCGACACCCCAGCCCTGTTCCCGGTTGATGCGCCCTGAAAGGCTGTACAGCAGCGTGTCGATGTCGGGCGAAACCCAAAGGCCGTGAAATTCCTCGTCATCGGCCACGTTTCCGATGACCGTCAGATTGACGTCAGGAAGTGCCGAAAATCCCTCGGCCATCTTCGCGCCGCCCACGCCGCCAGCCAGAAGCGTCACATTGATCACTGTGTCACCTCCGGGAACATCTTCAGGAAGTCGACCGGGTTGGTTGAGTTTCGTTCAACCAGCGGCGCAATCTCCTGCGGGTCGTGATCATCAAAGACATCCACGGTCCCGTAAACCGTATTGCGTCTGATCGGGATCCGACCAGCGGAACGAATGATGTCGCACATCTCGCGCGCTGTGATTTCCTGCCCATGTCTGGAACCGGCGGCGCGAGAGATGCTCTCATTCATCAGTGTTCCACCGAGGTCATTGACGCCGCGCGACAACATTAGCCGGGCTCGTTCAGCGCCCAGCTTGGTCCAGCTCACCTGAATGTTGTCGATAAAGCGATGAAGCATGATCCGGGAAACTGCATGCATGAGATCAACCTCATGCAAGGTTGGACCCGGGCGCACCTGATCCGGATTGTTGGTGTAAAGCGGGCTCTCGGTGTGAACAAAACTCAGCGGAACCAGTTCCGTGAAACCATTGGTTTCACGCTGAATATCGCGCAGCAACGCAATATGTGCTGCCCAGTGCTTTGGACCGTCGACGTGGCCATACATGATTGTTGCGGAGGTCGGTATGCCCACTTTGTGCGCAGTGCGAATGATTTCGACCCAGGCCTGGGTGCTCAGCTTGTTTTTTGTCAGCTTGTTGCGAACTTCAGTGTCCAGAATTTCAGCGGCTGTGCCCGGCATGGAACCCAGACCGCAATCGCGCAGGTCCGTCAGAAAATCCTGGTAAGACATTTTCGTCTTGTTCGCGCCATACCAGATCTCGAACGGAGAAAAGGCATGAATGTGCATGTCCGGCAGCGTGCTTTTGATCGCTAGCACAAGGTCGCGGTAATAGGTCCCCTGCATCTTGGGGTGCAGGCCACCTTGAATACAGACTTCGGTGCCGCCGCGATCCCAGGCCTCGCGCGCACGGGCAACCACTTGTTCCGGTGAAAGCCACTCTGCGTCCGTCTCATCGCGACGCCGTGCGAACCCGCAAAACCGGCAGCCCATGTAACAGATGTTGGTGAAGTTGATGTTTCGGTTCACCACGAAACTGACCTGTTCGCCATTCACCCGCTCACGCAGGGCGTCCGCCACAGCATAGATTGCGAGCCTGTCCCGGTGATGGCCATCATCTCGCATGCTGAAGAGCACTTCACCTTCAGCTTCGGAGACCTCTTGGCCTGACAGAGCGCGGTTCAATATTGTCGTCACCAGTGGGCTTGACTGCCCAAGGGAAGTTCCCAGATCAAGCGGAGCGTGCAGATCAAATTCCTTTTGGGAAATTTTCATTCCGCCGCCTCCAGGCATTGCTGTCTTGCCAGACCATCGGTTCGCGCCATGTCGACAATGCGCTTTCTCAGATCGGGGTCCAGATAGAGACTGCGCTCGTCGATAAAACGCGGATAGACCGTCAGGCGTTCGGTCAACTTAAATCCATGGTCTGAGCAACTTTCAGCAAGCGAAGTGATTTGGGGCCACTCGTGATCCGGGTTGATGAAGTCGATCGTGACCGGGCTGATTCCGCCCCAGTCGTTAATTCCCGCATCCAGATAGGCAATATGGCGCTGATGCAGATTGGGCGGTGCCTGAATGCTGATTTCGGGAGAGAGGATCAGTCGGGCTGCCGCAATCGTCCGCAACATATCATCCAGAGCGGGCTCAGGATGACCGGCCATGGCAATATCCGGCTTGCGCTGGAAATTCTGGATAATCACTTCCTGGATGTGACGGTGCCGACTGTGGGCGTCATTGATTGCGTGGAGCGCTTCAATACGCTCGGCCCAGGTTTCACCGATCCCAATCAATAGGCCGGTGGTGAACGGTACTTTCTTTTGGCCGGTTCGCTCCAGGGTCCGCAACCTTTGTATCGGCATCTTGTCCGGACAAGCGAAGTGTGGCGCCCCTTTTTGGGTCAGACGGCGACTGATGGTTTCGAGCATCATGCCCATGGATGCGGAGACAGGCTTTAGGCGGTCAATTTCATCATCGCTCAGTGTACCGGCGTTCACATGAGGAAGCAGTGAGGTTTCCTGGAGAACCACCGCGCACATGTCCGCAAGATAGTCCGTCATGCGTTCATAACCGAGATTGGCAAGCCCTTGACGGGCCTTGTCGTAACGCAGTTCCGGCTTTTCCCCGAGACTGAACAGCAGCTCCTTGCAGCCCTGACGTTCACCCTTACGCGCGGTGGCCAGAACTTGTTCTGGCGACATGATTTGAGCGGCTGGATCGGACGGGTGTTTGACAAATGTGCAATAGCCACAGGTGTCGCGGCACATGTTGGTCAGCGGAACAAACACCTTGCGTGAATAGGTGACGTTCCGGCCCCAGATCCGGTCGCGCAAATCTGCTGCCTGTCGCATCAGACCCCGCGTCGAATGATTGGCGAACAATTCCATGACCCAATCCACCTGCCGGTCGTAACATGGAACACAACGATGCACAGGGTTTGATGACCCGTCAATATTTTTATTTACTACTAAGTAAATTAATTGACCTCTGGATCTGATAAGATCCAATCAGCCATTGCGGGTCTTCAAGCCATGCCCACCTGATCGCGAATGGGACCAGCATCATCCGGGCGCGTTTCAAGCCATTCAAACAACTGGGCGCGCAGATCGGCGTGATCCGGATCATCGAAAAGATTGGTTATCTCATGGGGGTCAGCGACCATGTCGTAAAGTTCGCCCGCCATGGATTGCAAATCGACAGTCATCTTGTGCGTTTTCGTGCGAATGGTTCGCAGACTGTGCCCAACACCAGCCCGCGTTGGCAAGAGTTCCCATTCGTTCAGTGCGAACGCACGTGTCTCGTGGTCTGATTCAACAAGCGGGCGGAGCGAGGTTCCATGCTGGGTTTGCAGGGGCTTAGCATCGCCGTAATCGAAAAAGGTCGGGCCCAGGTCGAGCGTTGAGATCGGTTCGTCAACCTTCTTGCCCCTGGGGACGCCGGGTCCGCGCACGATCATCGGCACGCGCAGGAGCCCGTCATAGTGCATGGGGCCCTTGAGGATCAGGCCATGATCACCAAGCCAGTCACCGTGATCGCTGATGTAGATGACGATGGTGTTCTCGCTCAGTCCCGCCTGATCCAATGCGATGAGAATACGCCCCACATTGTGGTCGATCAGCGCGATTTGACCGTAGGTGTTGGCGATGATTTCGCGCAATTGCTCGTCTGATTGTTCCGCAATACGGCTGTAGGATTTGCGTATCTCGGCCCCCTTCTTGTCGCCAGCGGGTTCCGCGGTGAGCACCGCTTCATGCCACCATGGTCGGCCATCAAACTTGCGACTGCGGTTTTTGGGCAGATCCACTTCTGCAGGATCATGCAGCCGTGACCAGGGCTCCGGCGCATCAAATGGGTGATGGGGGTCAGGAAAACTGATCCACGAGCAGAAGGGTTCTTCTCCCCGCCCATGCTTCAGCCATTCAATCGCCCTGTCGGCTGTCCAAGTTGAATTGTGCCACGCGACGGGCAGTTTGGAATGCCAGGTTTGTGCGGCTTCCTTTGTGTCGCCTGCATTTTCGCGGTAAAGCGCGTTCTTCTCATCCCCACGACCATCTGCATAAAACCACCGCTCATAATGCTGCCCATGCGGTGGTTTTTCGGGCAGAAACCAGTTGTGTCCGACCAGCATCATCTCCACATGCTCGAACCCCATATAGGGTCCAAACCAACTCTCGGGATAATTGGCAGAAGACTTGAGGCACTCCGGTGTGCCGGTCGGAGCAAACGTGTGGTAGGTGGAAAAATGTGCTTTGCCGAAAAACGCTGTTTGATATCCAGCAGCGGACAGGGATCCGGCAAATCCTTTTTCTCCAACTTCCGGATCCAGATCGATCCCGTTGTCGTGCACACCATGCGTACGGCAAAGCTGTCCGGTTAAAATTGAAGCGCGTGCAGGCTGGCAAACAACGGTTGGTGTGATGCAATTCGAAAAATGCGTTCCATCTGCAGCCAATTGATCGAGGTGGGGGGTTTTGATGTTTCGCCCCTCGAAACCGAAACAATCTGCGCGGTGTTGATCACCTGAGATCAAGAGGATGTTTGGTCGCTTCATTAAGCTGGCTTTCTGAGACCGAAAACAACAACGCCAACCGACATCGCAATGAATGCAAGTGCGACTGGAGAGGTAAGTAGGAAGAACGGGTCGGCGCCGGTGGCAGCAAATGCCTGCCGGGCAGTGGCTTCAAGGTTGCCACCGAGGATAAAGGCGATGACGAAAGGCAAAGGCGACATGTTGATGCGTCGCATCACATAGCCAAGGAAGCCGAAGAACAATGTGATCCAGACCGCAATCATTGATGTTTCCTGAACATAGATGGCGGTCAAGGTTAGCAGGAGTACGATGGGCAACAGGCGCGCTTTGGGAATGCGGGCCATGATGCCGACCCAGCGCATGAACACCCCCCCAACCGTCCAATTCAAGGCGTTTGCAACAAACATCGTGGTGAAGATGCCGAATGCCATGATCATTTCGGGATTCATGGCGTTGTCGCCAATTCCGCCGCCGAGCTGAAACACAGACGGCCCGGGATTGAATCCGCCAATCGAGTCCATTGCCAAAATCAGGAACACAGCCGCTGCATTGCCAGGAATGCCGAGCGATAAAACCGGGATCAAATTGGCACCGGAAACAGAACTGTTGGCAGCTTCGGTCGCGGCAATTCCTTCGGGTGCGCCTTCGCCGAAGTCGGGCGCATCGGCGGGTTTTGCTTTTTCGTATCGCCGCTTGGCAGACGTATAACCCAGAGTTGCTGCCAGCGTGGAGCCGACGCCAGGCAGGGCGCCGATACAGGTTCCAATCACGGCGGAGCGTCCGATATAAGGGAGCAGTTTGCGAATGTCGGACAGCCGAAATTTGCTTTCGTCCGTTTCGGATTGTTTTAGCACTTTATTGGTGGACCCGGTCAGGTAGATGTCTTCCAAAGCTCGAAAGACTTCGCCGAGTATCAGCACGCCCAGAATAGCTGCGGCGATGGGAATGCCTTCCGAAAGCGCGGACTGTCCCATGGTCAGACGCGGATAGAAGTCTTCGCCCGTTGCGACCATCGCAGCAAGCAGACCCAACCCCATTGAGATGATGCCCTTGCCAACGGAGTTGCCGATGACCGATGCAATGAAGGCCAGAGACAGGATCAGGAGTGCCGTCTTTTCAGGCAGGTCGAGATAACTTTCGACCAGAATGGCGAGAAACGGGGCGCAGACAACAAGCACCACGTCGGAAAATGTGTCTCCGGATACGGATGAGAAATGTGCCACGCGTAGTGCACGTCTCGCTTCGCCCTTTTGCGCCAATGGGTGGCCATCAAGCGTGGTCATGTAGGCGTCAGGCGTTCCTGGCGTGTTGAACAGGATGGCCGGGACCGCGCCGCCCACAGTCGCGCCCTTCATGATGCCAATGAGAAAACCCAACACCGGCAATAGCGCATCGTTGGAATAGCCGAAAATGGAAACAAGGATTGGAAGCGAAATGGCCATTGCCATCGGCCCAGCCAGTCCTGGTGTCGCACCCACTGTGATGCCCAGCAAAAAGCCACCAAATACCATCAGGATTGTGATCGGGATTCCAAGATACGGGTCAGACTGGAAGACCGCCAGAACACCGGCGACCACATGATCCCAGATTTCCATCAAACGTCTCCGTTTGGCGGAAGAACCAGATCGTCAAACGGAAGATCATAGAAAAGCGCAATGATCAGCGAAGCCGCGAAGCCAATTGCAAAATCTCGTAAGGAGAATTTCTTCGCCGCTATTCCCGTCAGCCCGCCGATCATCAATGTGCCGCCGACAAGAAAGCCGGCATAATTCCAGGGTGGGGTTGCGCGTAAGGGGCGATAGCCATCTTCCATCCCGGCAGCGATGATCGGACCAACGTATCGCATCAGGATCAGCGACAGCGCAAACAGACCCAGAAGGCTGGCCATCCACCTGACGTTGCGCGCTGTCAAAAGAGTTTCACTTGTTTGGCGAAGCAATGTGAGAACCGCCCCAAGTGCAATCACCACTCCCGCGATTGTGGGACCAAGTGCATCGCCGATGGTAAGTTTGCGTCGCACTTTTTCGGTTAGCCCAGTTCCCGTGTCCAACGGAATCCAGATGACAATCAACAGTATGGCCGAAGCCAAAAAAAAGAGGGCCAGCCAAAAATCCGCAGTGATCCTGGGTTTCATCGGCTGGCCTCGTCGTGTTTTGAAGCTACTGCACAGCCTTCATGAGCTCGCCAGCCGAATTGAAGCCGGCTTCCAGCAGCGCATCAAGCTCTGCTCCCTGAATGTTAACAGCACCACCGAACGCTTTGCCGATAATGCCGGATGCCTTGCCTGAATTGGTTGCCTTGACAATTGCTTCGGTGATCGCCTTGCGCGCTTTGGGATCCATTCCCCCTGGTGCTACGAACACGAAGTGCGCATCTCCGTTAAATTTAACGCCCAGATCGGCAAAGGTCGGTGCATCTGGTGTCTGCAAGAGCGGTTTGGACATTGCCGATGCCAAATTGACGAGATCGCCGGATGCTACACCTTTGCGCTGAATACCGGCCATGAAGCCAAGATCCATATCGCCTGCCTGAACACCATTCATCACGGCCCTGCCGCCACGCACCTGAACGATATTGAACTCGACGCCGTGGGCATTGCCAAGAAGAAACGCGAGATCTGACAGACGCGGCGACATGGTTCCGAATCGCAACTTGCCGGCTTTTGCCGCAGCAATCACATCATCAAAAGACTTCCAGCCTTTATCCGCCTTGGCGACCACGCCCATCTGAGCGGCTGCGGTCGTGGTGAGACCGGTGAAATCTGAAGGGGAAATTCCCGCTCCCTTTGCCGAAGCGGCGTTGTAGCCGAGGGATTCTGTAACGACCAAAGCAATTGCTGTGCCATCGGCTGGCATTTTCTTGAGTGCAACCAAGGCGTTCACGCCACCCTTGCCGGTAACCTGTTCGGGAATGACCTCCCAACCCGTTGCTTCCTGAATGTCGCTTGCAATCAGACGTGCTTGTGTGTCTGCTCCGCCACCGGCTGCAAATGCGATGATCAGTTTAATGGGTCCTTTTGGAGCCCATGCATGTCCATCAGCAAAAGCTGAGGTGATCGTCGCCACCGAAAACAGCGCTGCAATGGCAGTCGCCTTAACGAATTTTCTCATAGCTTTTTCCTCCCGATAATTGCTGGTCGAAAGGAATCCATAAACCAGTTGACCTGTCAATTAATTTCGGAAACCCTAGTGGCATGAACAAACACAACGACCCGAGCTACCGGACGCCATATTCCTTTGTGACCTTCCGGCTTGCACGCTTGCAAAGTGGATTGAATGCGCAGGCAACAGCGATTCTAAAGTCTCAGGCAGGCCTGTCGATTGTTGAATGGCGTCTTATCCAGACTTTGCGGATGTTCAAGGATGCCTCTCCTACCGAGATTGCCGCCCATGTACAAATCGACAAGGGGCAATTGAGCCGGAAAATCAAGTCGATGGTCAGTAAAGGTCTGCTCACTGTTGAGATCGACAAAAAAGACCAGCGCCAACAGCATCTGCGTTTGACAGAAGACGCTGAACGCCTCAGCCAGCGGATGATGCCCAAGATGGAAGCCCGACAAAATCTGCTGCTTGTCGATGTCTCCGGAGAAGACCTCGCCATCTTCTACAGCGTGGTCGACAAAATTGAAGCCGCATCGAAAATCAGGGATATTCCATGACTGCATCAAACATGATCATAATCATGTCGGATGAACATCAGGCGCGTGCCATGGGTTGCGCGGGTCATCCATTTGTACAGACACCAAACCTGGACGGATTGGCCGCGCGTGGAACACGGTTCTCCAACGCCTACACGCCAAGCCCGATTTGTGTGCCGGCACGCGGAAGCTTTGCCACCGGTTTATATGTGCATCAAACCCGTTTGTGGGACAATGCGATGCCGTATGATGGCTCGATCCGTGGTTGGGGCCACGCTTTGCAAGACAAGGGTGTTCCGGTCGAGAGCATTGGAAAACTTCATTATCGCGCCGAAGAAGACCCCGCCGGGTTCGATGTTGAACACATTCCCATGATGGTTGTTGGGGGTGTTGGCATGGTCTGGGCCAGCATACGCAAGGAAGACGAACGCGTACGCGGACCAAAGCGAATGCTTGGAGACTATATCGGGCCCGGCCACAGCAAATACACTGACTATGACAAATCAGTTGTCGAGCGGACCAAGGTATGGATTGCTGAACGCGCGGCGGATGATCTCCCCTGGTGCCTTTATGTGGGACTGGTCGCACCGCATTTTCCTCTGGTAGTCCCAAAGGAGTTCTATGATCTGTATCCGGCAGACATGCTGCCGCCGGTGAAACTGCATCCCGATGAAGGCTATCAACGCCATCCATGGGTGGAACGGCAAAATTCGTTTATGGACAGTGAGTCCAAATTTAGCGATCCCGCCGAACGGCTGGCCGCCATGTCGGCTTATTATGGCCTCTGTTCGTGGCTCGATCACAACGTAGGCCAAATCCTCTCCGCGCTTGAGGAATCAGGCATAAGCGACAATACCATTGTCGTCTACACCTCAGATCACGGCGACAATGTCGGCGCACGCGGTCTGTGGGGAAAATCAAACATGTATGAGGAAAGTGCTGCCATTCCGATGATCATGGCAGGTCCCGATGTTCCGACAGGAATTTGCGAGACACCGGTCAGCCTGCTTGACCTCTCGGCAACGGTTGCGAGGCATTTTGGTGCAGATATAGAGACCGCCGAGGGCGTGCACGATCTGCCGACTATTCTATCGCAGCCCGCCGATCACGAACGCGTGGTGTTTTCAGAATATCATGCGGCGGGATCGGTCTCGGGCGCTTTCATGGTGCGCAAAGGTCCATGGAAGTTGATCCACTATATTGGCTTTCCCGATGAGCTGTTCAATCTGGAACTGGACCCGGAAGAGCTCGAAAATCGAATTAACGATCCCGCGAGCGCGGATGCGCTGGATGATCTCTATACCGAGTTGAACAACATATGTGATCCCGACAAAACCGACGCCCGGGCATTTGAAGACCAGGCTGCATTGATTGAGAGTTTTGGCGGCCGAGAAGCGGCGTTGAAAATCGGGGCACCCGGCGCCACTCCACCTCCAGAGCTAGCGAAGTGAAACTGACAATTCTCGGCTCATACTCTTCCGAAGCCTAAGCTCGCCGCGCATCGGGCAGATGTCCAATCGACGCGGGAAACGACAATATCCAGAGCGCGCGATCGAAATTGTTTGGGATGCTCATGGGCAGCCCGTTGTCATCGCCAAGGACTTGCTGCATTTCGAGTTTTAGAGTTTCGCCATATATTCAGACGCTTGTTTGAAAGCCATCTGCAGGTCCGCATCCCTCAACTGGTAGCAAGCTCCTCACCAGTCTCCTTCGTGCAACGTCACGTGGGCTGGAAGATTGCAGCGATTGATGAGCTGGGCATTTTTCACATCGTTCTGTTCTGCGCGAAGAATGGCATCGTCTTGGCTGAGCCCATGATCCAGCCATCGTTGGACACAGCGCTCGCGCGTTACGCTCTGAGGCGTCGCCAGCCACACGGACAGGTCCCACATCGTGTTCAACGCCTGCCATGGTTCCTGATCGAAGAGCAGATAGTTGCCTTCAAAGATAACCAGCCTGCAGGCCTCACTGATTTCTTCAGCACCAGCGATGGCGATGTCACGTGCGCGATCAAACAATGGATAAATATGGGTCCCATCGTGCTTGATTCGCTCGACCAGATGAACAAACCCCGCAGCATCGAACGTCTCAGGAGCACCTTTGCGATTCAGCAGTCCGCGCTGTTCAAGAAGCCGGTTATCCAGATGAAAACCGTCCATCGGAATAACCTTCACCGCCTGTCCGGAATGGTTGAGTTCTGTTGCCAACCACTCCGCCAGAAAAGACTTGCCGCTGGCCGGTGGGCCGGCAATTGCCACCATCTGTCTGCCATCTGATGTGGGAAGCCCAACGATCTTATTGAGGAGATCAGTTTTGTTCATTCGCTGAGATAGTCCAATTTTCTGTAGATCGCTTTTTGGCGCTCGTGAGGCAGGATTAGCATCTACACATATTCAGTGCTCGCATATCGGGCCAGCACCGCCTCGCAGCCGTCGTCCCATATCTGCCGCAACCAGTTTTCAAATGAAGTCGCAAATGCCGGGGTTTCTGCTAAATCGCCATAATATTGTCTTTGCTCTAGCCAGGCTTGCGGCCTGTGGCGGGCTTTGCCTGCCGCTGACGACAAAGCTTCCCAGCATGGATCATTCGGCTCAATCCTTGATCCGTCCTCTCTCGTCCCTTGGCACATTCTTGCCCACAACGCCTCAACGAGAGCGAGCCCTTGGACGGATGCACCATCGGCAAGCCTTTCGCGAATGATTGGCAGGATGAATCCGGTGTGGCGGGAAGAGCCGTCGAAGGCGACGCGGCGCGTGGTATCAACAATCGCTGTATTGCTGAAACGGAGCGCAACAAGATCGACATAGTGTGCAGGGTTCATGTCTGGTGCCGGATTCACCTGCGGTACTATTTCCTGCATCTGCACTTTGCTAAACAGCCCTTTGATCCCGTCGTGCATCATGCAATCGGCGATGGTTTCCCTGGATAGGATTTCGCCCGCATTGGCGAGAATCTGATGTCCCGCATTGAGGATCCTGAGTTTCATGATCTCGTAGTCATGGACCCGGTCGGTGAAGATTGCGCCAACCTTGTCCCAGTCGGGTCTTCCGGCGCAAAAATCGTCCTCAATAACCCACTGGCGGAAGTTTTCATGGGTGACAGGCGCACTATCATCGATGCCCAACTGCCGGACCAGATTCAGTTCCTTTTCACCTGTTGAGGGCACGATGCAGTCGACCATCGAGTTGGGAAAACTGCAGGTCTGATCAATCCAATCAGCAAGCTCCGGATCCGTTAGCCTGGCAAGGGCGACGGTGGTTTGGCGCACGACGTCACCATTGCCCTGTAAATTGTCACAGCTTTGAATGCTGAACGGCCCATTGCGCTGATCACGCCGAATTTTTAGCGCGGCAACAATTGCCCCAAAAGCGGTCTTTGGCTTATCGGGATGTTCGGCATCAAAGACGATGTCCTCGTGCTCGCAATCGAAGCCTCCAGTGATCGGGTCGACGAAATATCCGCCCTCGGTGACGGTCAAAGTCACCAGTCGAATGCGGGGATCCGCCATCGCCTGGATCAGGGAGCTGTTTCCATCTTCCACCGGGAGATAGTCGATGACCGATCCAATGACCTCTGCTGAAATTCCAGAGGGATCAAGTTCCACAAGTGTCGTGAGAAATTCCTGCCGAGAGAGCCTGTCACGCATCTTGGCGTCGTGAGGACTGCGAACGCCGGCGCCGATGATGGCCCAGTCCAGTGCTTCCCCCCCTTGCATCAGCCTGTGCAAATACCAGGCCTGATGGGCGCGATGAAAATTGCCGACACCAATATGTACAATCCCGGGAGAGAGATCCGAGCGACTGTAGGTTGGTCGCGAAACCGATTCTGGCAACCGCTCCAAGTTCGCAAGGCTGAGCGGGATCAACTCATCCATTGACCGCCGTCCACATTGTAGCACTGCGACACCACGTAGTTCGCTTCGTCTGAGGCAAGGAAGATGGCCATGCCCGTCAGGTCTGATGCTTTTCCCATGCGACCGAAGGGAACTGCCTCACCGACTTCCTGCTTCTTTTGTCCGGGGGATTTGTCTTCCAACTCTGCAAAGAAGGCATCAACACCGTCCCAGTGCTCCCCATCAACAACACCGGGTGAAATCGCGTTCACATTGATGCCGTGTTTGATCAGGTTCAGGCCAGCTGACTGGGTGAGGCTGATGACCGCCGCTTTGGTGGCACAATAGACAGAAACGAGTGGTTCTCCGCGCCGTCCGGCCTGGCTGGCCATATTGATGATCTTTCCACCCTTGCCGCGCTCGATCATGTGTCGCGCAACGGCCTGCATTGTGAAGAGTGTCCCGGAAACGTTGATATCGAAAACGCGCTGATAGTCCTGCCGATCAATGTCGACGATCGGAGCGGCTGAAAAGATCGCTGCATTGTTGATCAGAATATCGATGCCGCCGAAGGCTGAAATTGAGCTTGTGACGGCGGCGTCAATGCTTGTCTGATCGGTGACGTCCATCGCAACAGCAATAGCAGCGGTGCCAAGATTTTCGGCTGATTGCTTCGCCCGGTCGATATCAATGTCGGCAATGGCAACCTGCGCGCCTTCGCCAACGTAAGCCTCGGCGAACGCACAACCGATGCCGCGGGCCGCTCCGGTTATAAGCGCCGTTTTTCCCGCTAGTCGACTCATTACACCGCCATTCCCGAGGCGTCGAATTTGTGAATTTTGTCTGGGTCCGGCGTCAACCAGGCGGTATCGCCATGATTCAGGTCGATCTCACCATCGGCACGGACATTAAGCATCCCAACACCGTCGACATCGATGTGAAGAAAAGTGTCTGACCCAAGATGTTCAGAAACCCCGACGGTACCCTTCCAACTGCCTTTGGATTTCGAAACATTGATGTGCTCCGGGCGAATCCCGATGGTTGGAGCACCCATTTCCTCGGCGATCTTGCCGCTGGCGAAGTTCATGTTGGGGGAGCCGATAAACCCTGCAACGAAAAGATTACGCGGGTTTTTGTAGAGCTCAATCGGCGAACCGACCTGTTCGATCACCCCGTCACGCAGAACCACGATCTTGTCCGCCATGGTCATCGCTTCCACCTGATCGTGGGTGACGTAGATCATCGTCGTCGCCAGCGTCTGATGAAGCTCAGAGATTTCGAGCCGCATGTTGCCGCGCAATGCGGCATCGAGATTTGATAGCGGTTCATCGAACAAGAACGCATCCGGTTCCCGCACAATCGCGCGCCCGATGGCGACGCGTTGGCGTTGTCCACCGGAAAGCTGGCCCGGTCGACGATCGATGTAGTCGCTCAGATTGAGAACCTTGGCCGCTTCATTGACCTTGCGATCGATCTCGGCGGCATCAAGTTTGGCCATTTTGAGCGGGAAGGCGATGTTTTTTCGCACCGACATATGCGGATAGAGCGCATAAGACTGGAACACCATCGCGAGACCACGCTTTGCCGGTGGGATGTTGGTGGCATCGCTGCCGTTAATTTCAATAGTTCCTGACGTGACGTCTTCAAGACCGGCGATCAGCCGGAGAAGCGTTGATTTTCCGCAACCGGACGGACCAACGAATACAACGAACTCACCATCTTCAATCTCGAGATCGATTGGATGAATGACGTCAACTTCGCCGAAGCTTTTGGTCACTTGCTTGAGTGTTATGCTTCCCATTGTCTATTCCTTCGCTCCGTTGCGGGTTATTTGACCGCGCCAAATGTAAGACCACGCACGAGTTGTTTTTGGCTGAACCAGCCCATGATCAATATGGGGGCGATGGCCATCGTGGATGCAGCTGATAGTTTTGCGTAAAACAAGCCTTCCGGGCTCGAATAGGAGGCAATAAACGCCGTCAGAGGTGCCGCCTTTGCTGCAGTCAGATTCAGCGTCCAGAACGCCTCATTCCATGCCAGTATGAAGTTCAGCAGGAGTGTCGATGCTATTCCAGGAACTGCCATGGGCGTGAGCACATAGAGAATTTCCTCTTTGAGCGTTGCACCATCCATTCGGGCGGCCTCAAGAATTTCGCCAGGGATTTCCTTGAAGTAGGTGTAGAGCATCCAGACGATGATCGGCAGATTGATCAACATCATGACAATTGTCAGCCCGAAGCGGGTATCAAGCAGTCCAAGTTCAATGAACAGCAGATAGATTGGATAAAGAACACCGACAGCCGGCAACATTTTTGTCGACAGCATCCAAAGCAGGATGTCCTTGGTGCGTTTCGAAGGAACAAAGGCCATCGACCACGCGGCGGGGACCGCGACAATAATGCCGAGAATGGTCGAACCGCCTGCAATAATCACCGAGTTCCATAGGAAACGCATATAGTTTGAGCGCTCCTGGACGACCGAATAGTTCTCAAGTGTCCAATCAAAGAATAGGAACAGTGGTGGGTCATTGATCGCCTGAGCTTCGGTTTTGAAGCTCGTCAGAATGGTCCATAGAATCGGAAAGAAGATCAGTAATCCCACAGCCCAGGCAAGGGCGGTGTTGGCGGCTTTGCGGTTCGTTGTGACTGCACGTGCCATAATGGTCCCTCCTTATGCGTCCAGGTTCTTACCGACGATGCGCATCAGGAAGATGGCAACGATGTTGGCGAGGATGACTGCGTAAATGCCGCCGGCTGACCCCAATCCAATATTCTGGCTTTCGAGCACCCGCTGGAAGATCAGATAGGACAATGTCTTGGTGCCAAACGCGCCGCCTGTGGTGACGAAGATTTCTGCGAAAATGGCCAGCAAGAAGATTGTTTGTATCAAGACCACGATGGTGATGGCCCGTGCCAGGTGTGGTAGAATCACATAGCCGAAACGCTGGAAAATGTTGGCGCCATCCATTTCGGAGGCTTCAAGCTGTTCTCCGTCCAGCGACTGAATCGCGGTCAGAAGAATAAGTGTTGCAAACGGCAACCACTGCCAGCTCACAATCATGATTATCGATTGGAGCGATGCCTGGGAGAGCCACTCAACCGGAGTTGCACCAAAGAACTTCCACAGATGTGCAAACAGCCCGTTCACCGGATCCATGAAGATGTTTTTCCACACAAGAGCGGAAACCGTCGGCATGACAAAGAACGGTGCAATTACGAGAATCCGGACAATGCCCTGACCCCACATTGGCTGATCCAGCAACATCGCCAGCAAGACGCCGAACGTGACCGTTATCACCAACACACCACCGACAATTATCAGGGTGGTCTGAACGCTCGGCCAAAAGGAACTGGAGCTGACAAACCTGACATAGTTGTCGAATCCGACCCAGCCAAGGTCCCCGCCACGAAGCGGAAGATACTTCCGAAACGAAAACCACAACGTCATGGTCAAAGGGACCAGCATCCAGCCGAGAAGCAGTATCACTGCCGGGGCCATCATAATTCGCGCTGCAGATCTGGAGCTTTGGGTAGCCATTTGGATGCACCTCTCCTGTGGACGGGAATGCCGTCTGAAAACGTCGCTTCAATTTTAGAGGTATCTTTGATTGAGGGGCCACTGATTTCGCGGCCCCTCGATAGTTGGAGCGCTTAGCGGTAGCCAGCGGCTTCCATTGCATCGTTGGTCAGGGCCTGTGCCTTGGCCAGTGCTTCTTCGACAGTCTGTTGGCCAGCATATGCGGCCGAGAACTCCTGGCTGACTTCTGTTGCGATGCCAGCGAATTCAGGTATGGCGACAAACTGGATACCAACATATGGCACCGGCTTGACCGTCGGGTTCTGTGGGTCCGCCGCATTGATGGAGTCCAGCGTCATCTGTGCGAACGGAACTTTCTTGTAGTTCGGATTTTCGTACAGCGATGTCCGAGCTCCAGGAGGAACATTTGCCCAACCTTCGTTCTCGGCAACCAGCTCGATATAGGACTTCGATGTCGCCCACTCGACAAACTGCTTTGCCGCGTCGACTTTTTGCGTTCCGGCCGGGATCGCCAGAGCCCACGCCCACAGCCAGTTGGAGCGTTTGCCAAGACCAGTATCAGGAGCCAACGCAAAGCCAACTTTGTCAGCTACGGTCGAGTCTTTCGGGTTGGTGACAAACGACGCAGCCACGGTTGCATCGATCCACATTCCGCACTTGCCCTGTTGGAACAGCGACAGGTTTTCATTGAAGCCGTTGGTGGCATAGCCGGCAGGACCGGATTCCTTCATCATTCCGACGAAGAAATTCAATGCGTTGGCCCATTCCGGTTGATCGAACTGGGCGTTCCACTTTTCATCAAACCAACGGGCACCAAACGAGTTCGCTGTAACGGTGATGAAAGCACCGCCTTCTCCCCAACCAGCTTTACCGCGCAGGCAAATGCCGTTGATCTCGTTCTCGCGGTCTGTCATCGCGGCCGCAGCCTTCCGGATGAACTCCCACGTCGGCGCCTTCGGCATTTCCATGCCGGCCTTTTCCATCAGGTCGGTACGATACATGACCATGGAACTTTCGCCGTAAAACGGTGCCGCAAACATCTTGCCGTCGTAGGAAAGACCGCTACGCATAGCTGGCAGAATGTCGTCGACATCATAGTCTGCTGAAAGACCTTCCAGCGGAACGAGCCAGCCGTTCTTTCCCCAGATTGGCGTCTCATACATGCCGATCGTCATGATATCGAACGCGCCACCTTTGGTGGTGATGTCAGTGGTGACACGCTGACGAAGAACGTTTTCTTCCAGTGTGACCCACTCGACTGTGTGGCCGGTCTTCTTCGTGAAATCGTCCGTCAGCTTTTGCATCCGGATCATGTCGCCGTTGTTCACCGTGGCGATTGTCAGTGTTTCGGCTAGTGCGCTGCCGGTCATCAGCATGGCAGCAGTGGCCGCCGTCAGAAATGTTGATTTCAAGTACATCCGTATCCTCCCTTGAACTGGATATATTCGGGCAAGCTAACTCGAGATGCTACACCAGTCAACAAAAACTTTACGCGCGTATAGTTTTGTATTGATCAAGCCGACGATCGCAAGATGAGTTGGGCGGAAAACAGCGTCTCCATTCGCTTGTTGAAGCGACCCCCGGCATCGATCAGATCGCGCAGTGAGTTGAATGCCTTGCTGGCAACCTGATCATAGTCGTGCGCCGCGGTTGTTAGCGACGGGCAGGTGAATTGCGAAAATGGATGATCATCCATTGAAGCTACCCGGACCGCGCACCCTTCACCACGTCCGACCCTGATGCCTTTCTTGTAAAACGCGGACAACAGTCCAATTGCCAGCCGGTCGTTGCTGCATAGGATCGTGCCGCGTGGAAAGCCACCGGTTTCCAGAATACGCATCGCGCCTCGATGCCCCACCTCTTCAAACTCCCACCCTTCGCCTTCGATGCTGATGACATTTGATTCGGCGCCATACCGATCCATCACTTCGAGATAGGCCGCCCGGCGCTTGTTTGCGTTCGGGTTGGCTGGCGTGCGCATTTCAAACAGGCAAGGCGGCTCGCCGGTTCGCACCAAGTAGTCGACTGTCAGTGATACGAAACTAAAATTGTCTGAGCCCACAAAGGCTTCGCCCATACCTTCAATGTTGCTGTCAAACAGTATTGTCGGCACTTGTGCACAAAATGCCTCAATTTCCGATCGGTTCGAAGATCGCCCGAGCGGTGCGAACAACACGCCTGCCGGTTTCAATGAAATGAGACTTTGCAGGATCTCAGCTTCATGCTCTGGAACGCCGTGGGAACTGAACAAAATTGGCGAATATCCCGCATCGATGCATTGCTGCTCCAAACGGCGTGCGATTTCTGCAAAAAACGGGTCGGCAAGGTACGGGACAACAATCCCGATGTTCTTGGTGGAGCGTCGGTTCTGGTTAATCGCAAATATGTTGGGTCGATAATCGTGCGCCTGAATTGCCTGCTCAATCCGCTCCCGGGTCGAGGCTCGCACGCTTTCAGGATCATTAAAGTATTTGGAGACAGTCGGACGGGAAATGCCACTGATCTTGGCGAACTCCTCCATGTTCCTGATTTTTTGTTTGGACATGAGCACCTCAGATCACAATTCGTCCTTGACCCTGAACCAGTTGATTTCGCCCCAATCCAGCGGTCAGCAGCGGCGAAATATTTACGGGAGTAAATATATTTCTTTACAATAGCGATGAGAATTTATGTTGGTCAAGGCTGGCTCTGACGAAGGTGGTCGGGGCAAGACTTCGTGTGTGAGCAAAATTCGATGCCGCTTTCGATGACGCAGCAAAGCACTGGGTCAGCATAAACATCAGGGCCGATGCAGACGATGGCGGTGGCAGAACCCTCGTGTGTTCCGAACGTAAAGCAGATGATTTGCGCTATTGCGTTTCGTCCACCGATGGATTGCGCCAGGTTGAGGGTTGGAATCGTTTTTGTAGAGCCCGCTCGACAAGTTCAAGACGATCCTGCCCATAGAATTGGTCTCCATCGACAATGTAGGTGGGAGAGCCAAAGATGGAGGCTGCAAGCGCGCGACCCGTGTTGGCTTGAAGTTTCCTCTGGATTTCTTCCGAAGCTGCGGACTCAAGCAACCCTTCAGGCTGATGCCCCAATTGTGAGGCGAGCTCTTTGAGCGCTTGCGGGTCCGAAAGATCAATATCATCCCGCCAGTGGGCTTCCAGCAGGCTATGCGCCATCTGATCGGTTGCATCTCCTGTTTCACCCAGCGTGATGATCATGCCTGATGCGAGACTATAGTCAGCATCATGATACGTGGGACGATAATTCACGATGTCCACGTTCCGAAATTCGGCCCAACGCTCAATTTCGCGACCGAAAAAATAGTCCACGTGGGCCTGTGTCCGGGCTCGGAAAGGCATGCTGCGTTGCGCCTCCACCACGGGTGAGAGCAGGATGGGTCGATGGATCAGCTCGACATTGTTGGTTTTGCAGATCTCCATCAATCGCGCTGAGCCAAGATAGGCATAGGCGGAGTGAGCGGAATAGAAATATTCGATTGCTGGCAAGGGTCATCGCTCCGATACAATTGCTGCTGCCATGGGGCATTGCTGCTTGGTGTTTTACCCTAACCGCTTTGTACCCAAAAAATGAAAGGTTGTGCGGTAAAAACACGCTCATCCAATGGATCAATTGGTGCCATCCTTGTCCTTCAGTCTCAACTGGGACTGGCGGCGGGAATAGGTCTTCTCCCACCCGGCACGTACTGGATATTTTGTTTGACTTGACTGCGACTTCGCCGCTATCGTTAGCATACTAATGATAACGAGGCCTGCCCGTGGCGTACTCCTTGCCGACAGAACTTGATGCTGCGCTTTCTCTGCTGCGGGATTCCGCGCCTCAGATCATGGCCGGAGGAACCGATATTTACCCGGCAATGAAACCGGGTTCCCAACCGGCGGCCTATCTGGATATTACGCGAATTCAGGGTTTTTCGGATATTTCGCAGACCGATGCAGGAACGCGGATTGGAGCTGCGGTCACGTGGTCGGATATCGTGAAAGCCGACTTGCCTCCAGCCTTCGACGCGCTGAAGCAGGCCGCGCGTGAGGTCGGTAGTTTGCAGATTCAAAATGCAGGCACAGTTGCGGGGAATATCTGCAATGCCTCGCCAGCGGCTGATGGTGTGCCCGCACTGTTGGCGTTGGATGCACAGGTGGAAATGGCAAGCGCTGCGCGCGGAACCCGCTTATTGCCTCTCAGTGCCTTCATCAAAGGCGTGCGCCAGACAGCGCTTGCAGATGATGAGTTGGTGACTGCAATCACCGTCCCCAAATTGCCAGACGGAATGGTGTCGGGCTTCGAAAAGCAGGGCAGCAGGCGTTATCTGGTGATTTCCATTGCCATGACCGCCGCGAACGTTCTTCTGGACAGTGAGGGCCGCATTGCAGAAGCGCGCATTGCTGTTGGCTCGTGCTCGGCCATTGCTCAAAGGCTAACCGCTCTGGAAGGCGATCTGATTGGTGTGGAGCCCGACAGAATTGAGATCAAGCAGGAGCATCTCACACCGCTCACCCCGATTGACGATGTACGCGGGACGGCGGCATATCGGCTGAAAGCAGTGGAGCACCAAATTCATCGTGCAATTCAAAAAGCCGCGCAGGCGCGAACCAACCAATGAAAGTTGACTCACCCACAATCCGCTTGAACGGAAACGACAAGGCTGCCCGTTTTGTCCCGGGACAACGTTTGTCAGAACTGTTGCGTGAGGAACTTGGCCAACGTGATGTCAAGGTTGGTTGCGATGCCGGAGATTGCGGTGCTTGTACGGTCTTGGTCGACAATGCCCCTGTCTGCGCCTGTCTCACGCCAGCGCATCAGGTAGCCGGACGTCAGGTCGAAACTGTTCAGGGATTGCATGCAAACGACCCCGATGCGGCGAGATTGACCCAGAGTTTTCTCGATCATGGTGCTGCTCAATGTGGCATCTGCACGCCGGGCATGATGGTTTCCGCTGTGGCGCTTTTGCGGGAAACACCGACGCCAAGCGAAGAACAGGTACAGGATGCCTTGGGCGGTGTTTTGTGTCGATGTACTGGTTATCGCAAGATCATCGACGCCGTGATGGGCGCTCCTGCAATGGCCGTCCCGACTGCAGGCACTGTGGGCGATCCCATTCGGCATGTGGATGGGGCTGAAAAACTCTCCGCTCGGGTTCAATACGGCGATGACGTTGCCCCTCCGGGTTGCCTGGAAGTTCTGGTGATCCGTTCGCCATTTCCGCGCGCGTCCTTCGAAATCGGAGATCTGGAAGGCTTTGCCAGATCAATCGGACTGGAGACCGTGCTCACCGCAGCAGATGTGAAAGGGGAAAACACATTTGGTGTTATCCCCGGATTCGAAGACCAGCCTGTCTTTGCTGAAGGAGAGACGCGGTTTCGGGGCGAGGCCGTGGCCGCGTTGGTCGGTGCTCGAAACACAATTCGAACAATTGACCCGACCAGTTTGCCGATCAAATGGGCTGAGCTTCCCGCGGCGCAGGATATAGAGTCGGCACAATGCGAAACTGCGGCACAATTGCATCAAGGTCGCGAGAAAAATGTTCTGTGCGGTGGGTTTGTGACCTGCGGCGATGCAGAGTCCGCGCTGGCACGGGCTCACATCAATGTCGAAGGTCGTTTTCGAAGCGGATTTGTCGAGCACGGGTATATCGAACCCGAAGCGGGGTTCGCCGAGATTGTGAACGGTCGAGTTGAAGTCCATGTCTGTACGCAATCCCCGGCAATGAACCGCGAAGGGTTGCAGCGCGTTCTGGGTATGGATGCTTCACAGATCCGCATCTTGCCCACTGCGGTTGGTGGTGGGTTCGGTTCAAAGCTGGATATGAGCGTGCAGCCTTATTTGGCGATGGCGGCGCTCAAAACGGGTAAGCCTGTGCGTATGTGTTATGCGCGAACGGAGTCCATGCAGAGCTCCACCAAACGTCATCCATCTGACATCAAATTGAAGATCGGGGCTGACAGGGACGGGAAGATCTGCGGGTTTGAGTTCCACGGGAGCTTTGACACGGGCGCCTACGCCAGCTGGGGACCAACCGTGGCGAACCGGGTTCCGGTTCACGCCTCGGGACCTTATCGGGTCTCCGACTATACCGCCCGGACCAAAGGCATTCACACAAACAACCCTCCATCGGGCGCGTTTCGCGGCTTTGGGGTTCCACAATCGGCAATCGCACAGGAAAGCCTGTTCGACGAGCTGGCTGACCGGCTGGGTTTGGACGCGCTGGAATTTCGCATCTCAAATGCCCTTGAGAATGGAACACCGACAGTGTGCGGTCAGGTGTTTGAGCAAGGTGTTGGCATCAAAGCCTGCCTCGCAGCATTGCGACCGGCCTGGTCTGACGAACGCGCTGATGCCGACTTGTTTAACGCCAGAAATGAAACACTAAGGCGCGGTGTTGGTGTGGCTGGAGGATGGTATGGCTGCGGAAACACGTCTCTGCCCAATCCTTCGACCATAAAGAGCGGTGTTCGCGCAGACGGCACTTTGGTCTTGCACCAAGGGGCTGTGGATATTGGCCAGGGTTCCAACACCGTTGTTACACAGATCTTTGCCACCACACTTGGGGTGCCTGTTCATACGATTGAACTGGTCGGAGCCGATACCGATGTGACGCCCGATGCGGGGAAGACATCAGCTTCACGCCAGACCTTTGTTTCAGGCAATGCCGCGCGACTTTCTGCCATTGCCCTGCGGGGTGCTATTCTTGAACGCATGAATGTGGCTGAAGACGCAGCGCTCGTGTTTGCAGGGGAAGAGGTTCGTGCGACCGATGCAGCAGGTGTGCATGTTCTCGATCTCAGTAAGTTGGAGCCTGACCCGGAAGGTTTTGTTCTTCGGGTGGCGGAAAGCTACGATCCGCCAATCAAGCCGCTGGACCAAAACGGGCGGGGGCATCCATACGCTCAATTCGGTTATGCCGCGCATCTGGCCGTGGTCGAAGTCGATACCGAGCTTGGCACTGTCAAACCGGTAAAGATTGTTGCAGCCCATGATGTGGGCAAAGCCATCAATCCGATGCTGGTCGAGGGGCAGGTTCATGGCGGTGTCGCCCAGGGCTTGGGTATGGCTTTGATGGAAGAGTATATTCCCGGAGTGACCGAGAATTTGCATGACTATCTGATCCCGACAATCGGCGATGTTCCGCCAATCGAAACCATCATCATCGAAGAAGAAGATGCGCACGGACCCTATGGGGCCAAAGGGCTTGGTGAGCATGTGTTGATCCCAACCGCTCCAGCGCTGCTGAATGCAATCAAACGCGCTACAGGTGCGCGGCTCTACAAGGTGCCTGCCATTCCGAGTTCGGTTCATGAGGCTATCAACGAGAGGATGGCGCAATGAACGAATCGGTAAGCCCCGAGAAAATTCGCTGCGATGCCTGCCCGGTGATGTGTTACATCGCCGAAGGCAAATCAGGCGCCTGTGACCGCTACGCCAATCATGATGGCAAGCTGGTCCGGCTCGACCCGCTCACCATCATTCAAAGTGGCCAGGATCTTGTGCCATTCATGGGTGAAGTTGCTGCCGAGGATTGGGATGGTGACATCTTCAAGGGCGCACGCAAATTTGTGACCGCCGTTGGTGCGGGGACCACCTATCCTGACTACAAACCTGCGCCGTTCATCGCAAGTCAGGAGGTCGAGGGTGTCGACATGGTCACTGTGGTGACTGAAGGCATCTTCAGCTATTGCGGTGTCAAGGTGAAGATCGATACCGATCGGCATATTGGCCACGAGCGCGATGTGGTGCGAGTGGATGGTGAACCCATCGGCCATGTCATGACGTCAGAATATGGCTCGAAAATGCTGTCCCTCGGAGGGGTTGAGCATCTCACTGGCGGTTCGAAGAAAGAAGGGCGTGTGACCTGCGACGCACTTCTGCGCTTGTGCAATCGTGAACCGGTGGCGATGACGATTGGTGAAGAGGTTCACACCACAGAGATTATTGTGCAGGCTGGTCATCCGCCGATTATCAATGGCGAAACCGAACGCCTGATGCGGGTGGGATGTGGCTCTGCCACCATTGGCATATTTCCAAAGCAGTGGATCGGTCTCGTGGACGATGTGGTCGTCGTGGACGATCACATTACTGGTGTTCTGAGCGAACATGAAACCGGGAAGCAGCTCGACGTGCCGCCAACCGGGATTAAAGTCAAAGGTCGGCGTTCAACGCCTGGGCGGTATTTCCAGGTGGCAGAACCCGGCACCGGTTGGGGTGGCACGGATATTGAAGACCCGCTTTCAATCCTGGGCCCATTCAACGCCAAGGTTGCTTGGGAAGGCTTGCGTCTCTTCATGGTCTCAACCACTGGCGAGCAGTATGCCTACTATGAGCTTGATGCCGATTTGGTGCCACAAAGGCGGGATGTGCCCACCCGACTCGCGGCTTCAGCTGAACTGATTGCAGAAAACTGCGAACCTTCGGTTTGCTCTGTTCTGTTTATGGGCGGAGCGGGGGGATCGTTACGCGCTGGGGTGACGGAGAATCCAGTGCGGCTGACCAAATCCGTGAAGGAAGCTCTGACCCATGTCTCTTGCGGTGGAGCAAATGCCTATGTCTGGCCGGGTGGCGGGATTACCGTGATGGTGGATGTGCTCGATATGCCCACCAACTCGTTTGGCTATGTTCCAACACCGGCGCTGGTGGCTCCAATCGAGTTCACCCTGCGGGTCAGCGACTACGCCGCGCTGGGTGGGCATGTGGATCACATGAAGTCGGTTGACGAAATCAATGCCGATGCGGCGCGCCATGTGCCGCAGAACCCGAATGCGAGCAATCCAATGGATAGCGGGAACTACCGTTGGAAAGCAGCAAAGTGATGACGCCAACCGCACATCTGCTGCCCGACGGCCAGCGCCTGCATTTGCAACACGGTCCCAGCGATTTGATCATCTGGGCCGAAGGCGCGCGCGAAATCGCTTATAGGGCTGCAGCAAAGCGTTTCGAGACAATAATCGCCGAAATTGTGAACGAGCTCACCGCGCTGCGCGAAATGATGTCTCCATTGAGCACGCGCCTGACAGGCGCTGTTGCGCAGCGAATGCATGATGCTTGCCTTCCTTTTGCGGCAACCGCCTATGTCACGCGGATGGCTGCGGTGGCGGGAAGTGTTGCCGATGAAGTGCTGGCAGCGATGACGTCCAAGGCGGAACTCACCCGGGCCTATGTCAACAATGGCGGGGACATCGCACTGCATCTTGAACCCGGCACCTCATTCCGGACCGCCATGAAGGGGCACGATGGGACTGATCTGGGTCGGATTGAAGTCACGTCGGCAGATGGAGTTCGGGGTATCGCCACGTCGGGGCGGCATGGGCGCAGCCTGTCCTTGGGCATAGCCGACAGCGTTACGGTGCTTGCAAGCTCCGCGGCCCAGGCCGATGTCGGCGCAACGATGATTGCCAATGCCGTTGATCTGCCGGGCCATCCGGCTATCACACGTCGAGCTGCACATGATTTGGATGACAGCACCGACCTCGAAGATTTGCCGGTGGTTACCGGATGTGGGGGGTTGTCATCTGAGGACTGTCGACGTGCACTCAACAATGGTTACGAAAAAGCCGCGTTCTATCACTCCAATGGGCTAGTCAAGGCCGCCGCACTTTTCCTTCAGGGTCACGCTGCATCCACCAGCACAAACCTGCTCAATTGCGCAGAGGAACATCACCATGTCGAAGCTTAACCTGCGAAAGACGGCCTTCTCCGTTGAGGAGATTTTTCATGAAGGTGGTCCGGTACCAGCAAAGCCCCTGCGCCGGGCGGCGGCACTGGCAATTATCGAAAACCCGTTCGCGGGACGATATGAGCCTGACATTCAATGGTTCATGGAGGACCTGAAGCCGCTCGGGCTGCAAATGGCCACTCGCCTTGTCGAATTGCTGGGTGGTGCCGATCAGATCGAAGGATACGGCAAGGGAGCGATGATTGGTGAGGCCGGAGAGCTGGAACACGGCGCTTTGTGGCATGCGCCTGGTGGTTATGCGATGCGTGAACTATTGAATGATTCCAACGCAATCGTACCATCTTCAAAAAAAGTAGCGGGTGTCGGCGGAAGACTCGACGTGCCGATTACGCACATAAACGCCTCTTATGTGCGTAGCCATTTCGACAGTATGGAAGTGGGCTTGAACGACGCGCCAAAGGCAAATGAAATGGCGCTTGTTCTCGTGATGAGCACTGGGCCGCGCATTCATGACCGGGCAGGCGGTCTGGCCGCAAAAGACATAAAAGGAGAGGATGGCCTGAGATGAGCGCAAAAATTCGCAAGATCGCAGTCAATATCGAAGAAACTCACAAAGAGATCGGACGCGATATCAATCCTGCCACCCGAAAAGCTGTGGCCGTGGCTGTCATTGAGAACCCCTTTGCAGGAACCTATCGGGAAGATCTTACAGAGCTGATGGAAATCGGCGCCGAACTCGGTGCCGTGTTGGGTCGAAAGTGTGTGGAAGCGCTGGGTATCACACCGGGGCAGGCGGAAAGTTTTGGCAAGTCAGCCATGGTCGGTGAAAATGGCGAACTGGAACATGCCGCTGCAATCCTGCACCCGAAACTCGGCGCTCCGCTCCGCAAAGAAGTTGAAAAAGGTGCAGCCCTTGTGCCTTCGTCGAAGAAAATGGGTTCACCTGGACAGGTTCTCGATGTGCCCTTGGGGCACAAGGATGCCGCCTATGTGCGCAGCCATTTTGACGGGATCGAAGTGCGGTTGAACGATGCGCCGCGCGCGAATGAAATCATGGTGGCCGTGGCCGTAACGGATAGCGGCCGTCCATCACCTCGCGTAGGCGGGCTGACCCACGAGGATGCTGAGGGCAAAGACGGTCTGCGCTAGGTTCAGGCCGTCGAGTTTAAGGAACGAAATTTATGCTGGACACCAGCGACGTAAAAACCGAATTCGCCATTCCCAAAGGCGTCTTTGCTGAAACCGTGACCGAGGTTCAGCACTACACCGACAGACTGTTTCGATTTCGAATGACGCGGCCCGCCTCATTCCGATTTCGGTCAGGTGAATTTGTGATGATTGGCCTGCCGAATGCCGAGAAGCCGGTATATCGCGCATACTCCATCGCTTCGCCCAGTTGGGATGAGGAGTTGGAATTCTATTCGATCAAGGTGCCCAACGGTCCGCTCACAGAGCATCTGCAAAAGATCAAGCCGGGCGACACCGTTTTGATGCGCAAAAAACCGACCGGCACCCTTGTAAATGACGCGCTTTTGCCAGGAAAACGGCTATGGATGTTTGCGACCGGTACAGGGTTTGCGCCCTTCGCCAGTCTAATCCGGGACCCGGAGACCTACGAGAAATTCGAGGAAGTGATCGTCACGCACACATGCCGTGATCTGGCTGAGCTGACCTATAGCCAGGAACTTGTTGCCTCGGTCAGAGATGACCCGCTTTGTGGAGAATTTGCCGGGGGCCTGCGGCTCTATGCAACGACCACGCGTGAGGACTATCCTTTCATGGGCCGGATTACTGATCTCATGGCTAGCGGTAAAGTGTTTGAGGATCTTGGTGTCCCCACAATTGCCCCTGAAACTGACCGCGGCATGATTTGCGGCTCCATGGATATGCTCAAGGACACAAAGGCAACGCTCGAAGGATTTGGGCTTGTTGAAGGGTCCAATGCCAATCCTGGCACGTTTGTGGTTGAACGCGCGTTCGTGGATTAAGAAAGCTGACCGTCGTTCGGTTGCCAATGTTCATGACGCCAGCCACAGGTGCGCATGCGTAAAATTCATTCGTATGCTAATAAAACATTGACAGGGTTTGGAGCTTCACGTTCAATGCATCAACGCTAGGCAGGGAGGCTCAGCTTGATGAGCTTTGTTCGAAACAGCTGGTATGTTGCAGGGTGGTCTCAAGAGTTTGCCGAAGACCTCGTTCCGCTGGAAATCGTAAACCAGCGCCTCGTTTTGTTTCGGGAAAACAACGGCAATCTGTGCGCTCTGGAAGACCGTTGCCCCCATCGTTTGCTGCCCTTGTCGAAAGGCAAGAAGATTGGCGACACGATTCAGTGCGGTTATCATGGAATGACATTCGATGGCGCGGGTAAGTGCGTGCGGGTGCCCGGGCAAGACAACACGCCAAAGCGTGCCGATGTCAGGGCGTTCCCGATAGAGGAACGAAACGGTATTGTCTGGATCTGGATGGGAGATCCGGCGCTCGCTGATGCGGGTGAAATTTTTGACATACCCGAAATGTCGGACCCGGCCTGGCACGCCCATCACGGCGGCCATTTATACATCAAGGCCCACTATCTGAATGTCGCTGAAAATCTTGTGGATCCGGCTCACGTGAGTTTTGTTCACCCAACAACCTTGGGGAACGCGGCTTCAGAGAACGTCCCGGTCCATGTGGCGACGGAAGGCAAGGTGATCCGTGCCTGGCGCTGGATCAGGGACGCGCCTCCGGTGGGCTTTTTCAAAGAATTTGGTGGTTTCGACGGGAATGTCGATCGCTGGCACTACTATGATCTTCACCTGCCTTCGACTGCTGTGATCGATTTTGGCAGCATCGATAGCGCGGAAGACTGCGCCGAAGAGGATCGCGATCGGGGTGTCCGTGTCTTTGCGATCCACTTCGTTACCCCAATAAATGAAGATGAGACCATCGATCACTGGATGCACTTGCGCAACACCGCTGCCGGAGACAGTGCAAACGCCAAGATCGACAGCCTGCTTGAAATGGCTTTCGCGGAAGACAAGGCCATTCTTGAGGCCATCCACGAAGAAGAAAAACGACCGCAAAACCGCCGCCCTGTGCGCATTGCGATCGATAAGGGACCAACGGTTTACCGCAAAAGAATCCGTGAGATGATCGAAGCGGAAACCGTGGATCATCTGGGAGAGCCGGTGGCTCCGGTGTTCCTGGATATGGGAGCTTAACGTCACCAACGGAGAGGGATCAATGAAACGCAAAACATTTCTGAAAACGCTGCTGGGTGCGGCAATCGTGGCCGCCATGCCAATAGCGGGTCCGGCACTTGCCGAAGATCCAATCAAGATCGGTGAGATCAACCACTACAAGCGTCTCGCCGCGTTTGCAGGTCCCTACAAACAAGGAATTGAACTGGCGCTGGAACAGGTGAACAGCGCTGGAGGTGTTTTGGGTCGTCCGCTGGAATTTGTATTCCGCGATGATCAGGGCAAGCCCGGCGAGGCGGTGAAGATCGCAGAAGAGCTGATGACCTCCGAAGGTACGGTGATGATCACCGGCACCATCCTTTCGAATGTGGGGCTCGCGATTTCAAGCCATGCTGCGGAAAAGGGTTATGTCTATCTTGCATCTGAACCGTTGGCCGATGCGTTGGTATGGTCCGCAGGCAACCCATACACGTTCCGCCTGCGCGCCTCCACGTACATGCAAGCCGCAATGCTCGCGGAAGAAGCAGCCAAAACCGATGCTGTGAAATATGCAACCATCGCGCCGAACTATGCCTACGGCAAGGATGCTGTGGCGGCTTTCAAAAAGGCTCTGACCGCGCTGAAGCCAGAAGTCGAATTCGTGGCAGAGCAGTGGCCAGCAGTATTCAAGATCGACGCTGGTGCGGAAGTTCAGGCACTGGAGCGGGCCAAGCCTGATGCAATCTACAATGTAACTTTCGGTCCTGATCTGGCGAAGTTTGTGCGCGAAGGTTCCGACCGCGGACTGTTTGACGGTCGTAAAGTCTATGGCCTGCTGTCGGGTGAGCCTGAGTATATTGACCCGCTGGGCGAAGAGGCGCCGGAAGGCTGGGTTGTGACCGGATATCCCTGGCAGGACATCAAGGACGGCCCGGGTGGTGAGTTCGTCGCAGCCTATCAGGCAAAATATGGCGATCATCCACGCATTGGTTCGCTCGTGGGCTATATGACTGTTCAGTCCATCGTTGCGGCCTTGAACAAAGCCGGTTCGACCGAAACTGCTGCAATCCGTGCCGCTTTCGAAGATCTTAAACTTGCCACGCCAATGGGTGAAATCACCTATCGTGCAATCGACAATCAATCGACAGCCGGCGCGTGGGTGGGCACCACAACCGTCAAGGATGGCAAAGGTGTAATGGTTGATTGGGCGTTCAAGAATGGCGCGGACTATCTGCCGTCGGACGAAGAAGTGAAATCTCTGCGCCCGGCTGAGTAGGTCAGAATAGTCGGGTCGCAAGAACTTGGACTTGCGGCCCTTTTTCGCTCAGCGCCTCACACGCTTCGCATAGGGCCTCTGAACAATGGAATTTTTTGTGGCACAGGTCCTCACGGGCTTGGCCAATGCCAGTTCGCTATTTCTGGTCGCGTGCGGCCTGTCTCTGATTTTCGGGGTCACGCGGATTGTAAACTTCGCGCACGGCTCTCTCTATATGATCGGGGCCTATACAGGCTATTCGCTGATGCAGATTTTGCCGGACTACCTGCCCGCCGGCATCGGCTTCTGGGGCTCGATCGTGATCGCCGGCCTGATTGTTGGCATCGTCGGCGTTCTTATCGAAATGCTTGTGCTTCGACCGGTCTACAAGGCACCAGAACTTTTCCAGCTTGTGGCGACCTTTGGAGTGATCCTGGTCATTCAGGATCTGGCGCTGCTTATCTGGGGTCCGGAAGACCTTTTAGGCCCTCGTGCGCCGGGTCTGCGCGGCGTCTTTCGGATCATGGGCGAGCCCATCCCGAAATATGATATTGTCTTGTTGGTTATCACGCCCATTATCGCGCTTGCGCTGTGGTATTTAATGTCACGAACCCGGCTTGGCGTGCTCGTGCGGGCCGCAACGCAAGATCGCGAAATGGTCAGCGCACTGGGGGTCAATCAGGCCTGGCTTTTCACCGGCGTCTTTGCACTGGGTTCGGCTCTCGCCGGATTGGGCGGTGCACTGCAACTGCCCAAGGGTGGGGCAGATTTGCTGATGGATTTCAATATACTGGCACCTGTCTTTGTGGTTGTTGTGATTGGTGGCATGGGCTCTTTGCCGGGCGCCTATCTGGCAGCGATCATCATTTCCGTTCTCAATGTATTTGGCGTGACGTATCTGCCGCAATCCACGCTGGTCTTGATGTTTGTCGTCATGATCGTGGTTCTGATGATCCGCCCCTACGGCCTCTTCGGGCGCGAGGAAGTTGCCGGTGAACATGGCCAGGTTGGAGAACCTGAACGTCCGATCAAACCTGCCTCTCGACAGGCGCAAATGATCGTGGCCCTGGGTGTCATTGTGCTTGCGCTGTTACCCCTCTATGGTACAGCCTATTCTCAAGTTCTCGCAACAGATGTTTTGATCTTCTGTTTGTTTGCGGCCTCCCTACACTTTCTCCTTGGTAGCGGCGGGCTCGTCAGCTTTGGTCATGCAGCCTACTATGGCGGCGGGGCATATGTGGCAGCGTTGCTGGTCACTCATATCAACAGCCCAATGGAACTGGCCTTCCTTTTGGCTCCTGTTGGGGCGGGCCTTGCTGCGCTGGCAATCGGCTGGGTCTGTTTGCGCCTGACGGGCGTCTACTTCGCGATGCTGACACTCGCGTTTGCGCAGCTGGTCTGGAGCCTAGTGTTCCAGTGGGGCGACGTGACCGGCGGAGATGACGGGCTGGTGAACATCTGGCCAGCAAAATGGCTTAACGACACAACCATCTATTTTTACTTCACGCTGATTTGCTGTGTGGCCGGCATCGTGATCCTGCGCCACGTGGCACACTCCCCATTCGGTTATGCATTGCGGGCTTCGCGAGACAGTGAGCGGCAGGCGGAAGCCATGGGGATTGATACGCGCAAGATCAGGTTGATTGCGTTTGGCTTTGCAGGATTTATGGGCGGTCTGGCCGGGTCGCTGTTCGTTTTCTCGAAGGGCTCGGTCTTTCCCAATGAACTGGAAATAGCGCGCAGTTTCGATGCGCTGATCGTGGTGTTTCTCGGCGGTGTGAAGACGTTGGCTGGTGGTGTTGTTGGAGCTGGCTTCTTCAAGGGCATCGAAGAAGTCCTGCTCAAATTCGAATATTGGCGTTTGCTCATGGGGCTTTTGATCATCTTCGTGGTGATCGCCGCACCAAACGGCATTGTGGGCAGCCTTCGGATTGGGTTTGAACGTCTGGGCCTCGTGAAAGTGCGGGGGCAATGATGACGAGTGTGCTTGAAACACTTGGGCTCACCAAAACTTTTGGCGCCATCGTTGCCGTGGACGATGTTTCCTTCCAACTCCAAAGGGGCGAACTTCTTGCCATGATCGGACCCAATGGTGCTGGCAAGAGCACATGCTTCAACATGCTGATGGGGCAGTTGAAACCAACAAACGGCGACGTGATTCTGGCTGGAGAAACAATAACCGGCATGAAGCCGCGCGATGTTTGGCGCAAAGGCGTTGGTCGCACGTTTCAGATCACTGCGACCTATGCCTCGATGACAGTGATTGAAAATGTGCAGATGGCGCTCATCTCACATCACCAGGACATCATGCGCGTACTGCCATATGCGCACAAAAGGTACCGCGATGAAGCGCTCGCTCTCCTTGATCTTGTCAGCATGGCTGATCAGGCCGATCGCCACTGTGCAGTGCTGGCCTATGGCGATCTGAAGCGTATGGAACTGGCGATTGCATTGGCGCATTCACCCAAGGTTCTTCTTATGGATGAGCCCACTGCCGGAATGGCGCCGAAGGAACGAGTGGCTTTGATGCAGCTGACTTCCGACATTGTGGAAGAGAAGGGCGTTAGCGTTCTCTTCACTGAGCACGACATGGATGTGGTTTTCGCCCATGCCCACCGGATCATGGTTTTGAATCGAGGCGCTTTGATTGCTGAGGGTGACGCCACCGAAATTCGCAACAATGCCCGCGTGCAAGAGGTGTATCTGGGCGGCGGCACCGTCTTTGGCGATGGGGAGAAAGCCCATGCTTGAGGTCAAGGACATCAACAGTTTTTACGGCAAGGCCCATGTGCTTCGCGACCTCAGCATGGAGGTTCCACGCGGCACTGTGGTCGCACTCCTGGGCCGCAACGGTGCGGGCAAATCGACCACAATGAAATCTGTGATGCAGATGGTCCGCACGGCGTCAGGTTCGATCAAATTTCAGGAGCGTGAAATTTCAGCCCTGCCACCTCATAAGATTGCCAAGCTTGGATTGGGCTATGTTCCGGAGGATCGGCGGGTCTTTACTGATTTGACGGTTATGGAGAACCTGGTCGTGGGTCAGCAGCCGAAACGGGAAGGTGCAGTGACCTGGACCCACGATATGCTGTTTGACCTGTTTCCCAATCTGGCGGAGCGTCGCAACAATCGCGGCAAAGCCCTGTCAGGTGGCGAACAGCAGATGTTGACCATCGCCCGCACGCTGATGGGCAATCCACTGTTTTTGCTTCTTGATGAGCCAAGCGAGGGCGTTGCGCCAGTCATTGTGGAACAAATGGCAAAGGTCATCAGCCAGCTCAAATCCGAAGGTCTCACGATCCTGCTTTCGGAACAAAACCTGCATTTTGCGCAGGTGGTTGCAGATCGTGCGGTCATCATCGAAAGCGGTGAGCGCAAATTTGCCGGCACTCTGGAAGAACTGAGCGCGCAGCCGGAGATCAGGGATGCTTATCTCGCGGCCTGACGATGCGGTGTCCCGGCAATCATGCGCTAAGGAGGAGTGTCTTTTTAAAACAGCACAAACTTTTTTGTGCTGACCAAGTGCGATAAGTTCAGAAAAACTGAGGAACAATGACAACGGGTTGGGCGTGACAGTAGCGAAAGACAAAACCACTGACACGGAATATGTCCTTGAAGATCAGGCGGGCTACATGATGCGTGTTGCCGGGCAGCGTCATGCGGTGATTTTTCAGTCCTTAGCGCCGTTGAATCTCACACCCACTCAGTTTTCTGTGGTCATAAAACTGCTGCAGCTTGGAGAGTGTTCCCAAAACGAATTGGGCCGAAAGACTGCAATGGATGTCGCAACAATCAAAGGTGTTGTTGACCGGTTGCGCAGTCGCAAGTTGGTGCAGGTGAGACCTGACCCGGCAGACAAGCGACGCTCGCTCATCGCTCTGACAGAAGAGGCGAAGCCGCATGAAGCTAAGTTCTATGAAGCGGGGCACAAAATCACCGCTGAGACACTCAAACCGCTCAGTGCTTCCGAGCGCGAAACGTTTTTGAAGCTGCTCGGGAAGCTGACTTGATTTCGACAGGCTGGGCGATTTCTTCGGTAAGCACAGCGAGCGCTATATGGAAAAACTCGGGCCCATCCGGGTTCGATCAGACAACAACGGAACAGCGTGACAAGATGAAAATGAAAGAGGGATCAGATGGCTGACGCACCAAAAGACGCACCGGAACCAGGTCGCACACTCATCCGCAACATTGGTCGCTTGCTGACTGGCGACCTCGACGCGCCGTTGGCGGACAGTGACTGTGTTCTGATCGAGGATGGCGTGATTGTGGGCCTTGAAGCTGGCGATGCGGATCGAACGATTGATGCTGCGGGCTGCGCTGTTGCGCCAGGCCTCATCGACGGCCACTGCCACCCGGTTTTTGGCGACTGGACACCTCGCCAGAACCAGATCGGCTGGATTGAGATGAACGTCAATGGCGCCGTCACCAGCTTTATTTCGGCTGGCGAAGTGCATCTGCCGGGTCGCCCGAAGGATGCCGATGGTGTGAAAGCGCTGGCCATGGTGGCACAGCGCTGCTTTGCCAATTTCCGTTCTGCCGGGGCAAAAGTGATTGCTGGTGCGCCCGTGCCGGAGCTCGATTTTGATCGCGATTTTTATGAAGGCATAAAAGCTGCCGGCATTCGCCACATCGGTGAAATTGGCCTTGGGACCGTCGCCAAGGGACCCGATGCTGCCCGCGTGACTGGCTGGTGCCGCGAACTGGGTATTGAGACGATCATGCACACCGGTGGCCCCTCAATTGCCGGTTCTCATCACGTGACCGCTGATGATGTTCTTGAAGCGCAGCCGGATGTGGTTAGCCACATCAATGGAGGCCCGACCTCCATTCCGCATGAGGCCATTCGGAAGCTCTGCCGCCACGCTAAAGGGGCACTTGAAGCGGTGCACAATGGCAATGAAAAGTCTGCACTTGTTGCGATGGAAGGGGCGATTGCAGAAGATCGGCTTGCTGACTTTGTCGTTGGTACGGATGCCCCTGCAGGGTCAGGCGTTCAGCCAAACGGCATGCTTCGCATGGCGACCCTGTTGGCGAGCTTTGGCGGATTGCCGGCAGAACAGGCCTGGTGCTGCGGCAGTGGAAACGTCTCCAAACGGCGCGGTCTTGATCAGGGAATCGTCGCTAAAGGCCGACCAGCGGATCTGGTATTCATGGACCGCCCGGGCGGATCAGAAGGCGATGATGTTCTTGGCGCGATGGCAATGGGCAACATCCCCGGCATTGCGGCAGTCATGATTGACGGCAAGATGCGCACCGGCCGATCCCGTTCAACTCCTCCCTCAGCCCGGGTTCCTGTTGTCTAAAAATGTATCGCCGCTGAGACGCCGCGCGATAAATCGGAGCCGCTTGATTGCCGGAGTTTCGGGGCCCGGCAAGGAGCGGATCGTGCTGTTTGGTGGCTCGCACAAAGGGCTTGCGACACGTCCAGTGGTGCAAAGAAGCTGACTGGTGAACATCCTGGAATGTTCACCTGAACAACGCCTGCTTTCTCTGATTTTAAGTTGTTTTGGCCGTCATAGTTACCTCAAAGTTCGACGGCTCCAGACCGGAGCCGTGAGACAGAAGCCCCCAATTTCAGGTGAATCAATGGAAGAGGTACACAGGACTGGACCAGGCCTGAAATCCATCCTCCGTGTAGACCGAAATCCACAGCGGTGTGTCACCGGTCTCATACAGCGGAATGTCAATGTCAGCCGTAAGAGACCGTTTGAGCGCCGCATCCGGTAAACGAAACAACTTGATCTGGCGTTCCAGCCCGCCGCAATCCACCGATTTCTGCTCCAGTCCAGTTTCGGCGATCGGCACACTCAACTCGCCAAGATTTGTCGCGATGTCGAGCGTTCCTTTCAAATCTTCAACCCAGGCATCAAAACCCATGTAGTTTCCGGTCGTCACAGTTTTCCATAGAACCTGCCGCGAGCCCCGTTGTTCAAACAGTGCATCAGGATTCCATTGGTTGATCTTTTCCAGCCGTGAAATTGCGGTATCGGAAAAACGGGCGAGCCCGTTCCACGTCGTGTTTCGGCCACGACCGCGATATTCGGCGCCACTCCACAAGACGCGGATACGGTTTCCCAGCTCGCCCTCAGTGTATGGTCGAAACGTTTTGAAGACCTCCTTGCCCCGCCGCACTTCAATGCGCTCAATCCCGCTGTGGGCGCGCACCTCCAATGACAGCCGAGCAGATTTACAATTGGTTTGAACAACATCGCCCATGACAGCATTCCGGACCGTTTCATATTGGCAATCCGGTGCGCCTTCGGGGTTTCGTTCATAGAGTGTGCTGTCCTGATCCAGTGTGACATTTACATCCATGAACATTCGGCACCCGGTGGTGCCATAGTGATGACGCCGCCGCTGTGCCTCGAGGATGCTGTCTCGGGTGTTATTGGGAGTCAGGAAGCAGGTCAGCCCGCCATAGGCACCAAAGAGCGAGTCGCCCGGATAGCTGGCACCAGGGCGTCCCTTGTGCCCATCGCTGTTGCAAACAACGCCAACTCGGCGACCCAGGTCAAACCCATCGGTTAATATCCACTCAAACGTACCCCACGCAGAATGGACCTCGACGGCTGTTTCGATGTTGGGATCGTGATCAAAATGAATATTGGCGTAACGACCTCCGACATGCGCGTACATCACGACGTCTTCACCAGTATCTCTAAAGGCGGCATACAGGTCGGTCAGCGTGTGGGCGTCATTGTCCATCTCAGAGCGATCTTCCAACAATGCATGAGAGCAACGTCGGATCGTTCGTCCTTCTTCGCGGAAATAAACATTGTGATCGCCACCGACAGCAGTGTTGCCGGACCATTCATAACCCGGCAGCACGGTGAAACGACCCGGTTCATTCCACTCAGCCGTGAGAGTGTTCAGCCTGTCCCAGAATGCGGCATTGATCTGAAAATCATTGGCCTGGTGGCTGGTGACATCGAGGAAGGCTTTGTTGCGCGCGAAATCAAAATAGTGCTCCGCCGTGTTGGTGCCAACTGTCTCGCCGGTCTGGCCGTGCAGGTCTCCCCAAAACCCGGCCAAATCACCTTCGCGGATGATCAGCGGTCCTGCTTCAGCCACCAATGTCTCTGCTTCGTAAATCTTGAGGCGCAATTCGCCTTCTTGAGCCACTTGAAGACCTTCGAGAGTCAACGCGCGGTCGTCCGGTCGAAATTCAAGAGCTTCAGGAAGTCCTATGACCGGTATGCTCGTTTCCAGCCGGAGTTTTGCACCGCTTGCCCGCTGAGTGGGGTTTCCCCATTTGTCTTCGTTTTTCAGTCCGAGAGAAAACTCCTCACCAGGGCGGCGCAAAGTCGGTAGAACCGCTTTCCAATGCATTGGCGGGCCCGGCACAATGGGCACAAACAGCTGCGGCCCGGCGACTTCAATAAATTGTCCTGTGGCCTGCACGTCGGCCAGAACCTGAAACTCGCGTGCGCCTTCGACGAAAGTCTGCGCCAGCATGCCGGGAGAACCATGCGACATGTCGCCGAGAACCATAGTGATCTGATCACCTGGGCGCAGATAACCTCCAGCTTGTGTGATTGTCAGCACCTCAAACCAGGGGCGCGTACCACCCTTCTTGGAATAGCTCAGTCGGAGCTGCCCCTCACCATTGCTGCGGGCGGTCACATAGTTGGGCGCGGATGGCATGGTCCATTGTGGCTGCCCGCTGTCGCTGACCATTCGCCACGCAATGCGAATGGCGCCGGAATCGTCAAGTCCCAGACTCCCTACGGTGTAGGTCAGGGTTTCAGTGTGAAAGCTTCGGGCTTCTACCGGGCGGGCTGGTGTCATGGTCATCGAACCATACAGCGCCGGGTCATCTCCTGGTCTGACCGAGGGAGTTCCGGCGCCAACCAGCGAACGGTCAACAATTGTGTTGATAGTTTTCATCCTAACAGGCTTTCGTTGATTGTTGAGGAGATGCCTGACCTACCCCATCTGGTTGGTCCGGCTTGAATGTTAGTGCATTGCTATTTGTTTGTGCAAATGGACGATGCTTTCGGGCGCGGGTGGCCGGTAGTCCAAAGCACTGTGTGGGAGTTTCGTGTTGCAGTGACGCCGCCATTTTTCGATGATGATCTGGGCTTCTTTGAGTGAATGGGAGACCTCGCCATTGAGCAGTTCGTCACGCAGCCGAGCTTAAAGGCTCTCAACGGACCCATTTTCAACTGTATCGACGGCGGCGCCGATGATGTACAAACAATGGTGCGAAACAGTCAGGCTCTCGATCGGTGCGACTTGCTGCCGTCTGTTCTGACCGGCGTGTCTGAGGTGGATATGTCGGTAACCGTGATGGGACAGAAGCTGGAGATGCCGGTTTATTGTTCGCCCTCAGCGCTGCAACGATTGTTTCAACACCGGGGCGAGCGGGCAGTTGCGGCAGCAGCTGATAAATACGGCACCATGTTTGGCGTTTCGTCCCTCGGCAACGTCTCGTTGGAAGAGTTGCGTGAAAAGCACGACACGCCGCAGGTCTATCAGTTGTTTTTCCATAAGGACCGCGGCCTCAATGCAGCAATGATGCGGCGCGCAAAGCAGAAAGGTGTCGAAGTTGTGATGCTGACGGTGGACAGCATCACCGAAGGCAACCGCGAACGTGATCTACGACTGGTTTTTCGATCCCCTTCCGGCTAACGCTAGGTGGCATGATCCAGTTCGCCATCAAACTCATGAGGGGCATCAACTATGTCACTCATGAACGCTTCCGCCTGCCACAGCTTGATGATCATGTTGATATGGGAGGTGGTGCCAGTTCCATCGATAGCTACTTTACCGAGATGCCTGACCCGTCCATGAACTGGGACGATATCGCGCAAATGGTGCGCGAATGGGACGGACGGTTCTGTCTTAAAGGCATTATGAGAGTTGAGGATGCGAAACGCGCCGCCGAAATCGGTTGCACAGGTATCGTTCTATCCAACCATGGTGGTCGTCAATTGGATGGATCAAGAACGCCTTTCGACCAATTGACTGATATTGTCGATGCCGTCGGTGATCGCATTGCCGTCATGATGGATAGCGGAATTCAGCGCGGCACCCTCGTTCTGAAAGCGTTGTCGCTCGGTGCCAAAGGCGTCGGTCTTGGCCGATACTGCCTCCGCCCTTTGGTGGCAGCCGGTCAGGCCGGCATTGAACGAGCACTGCATCTAATGCGAGCAGAAATCGAACGCGATATGAAACTGATGAGTATCAACAGCATCGATCAGCTGCACCGTTCCAATCTGCGGATTCGCGGTGAAGCTGGTTCCTGGGCTACCAACCAAAAAGCTGCGGCATGAGCAACGACGCACTCATAGCGGCCCTGCGCTCGATTGTTGGGCGGCGGCATCTGTTTACTGGCTCGCGTGCGACAGAACGCTTTCGTCGGGGCTTTCGCTCGGGCGAAGGTCAGGCGCTTTGTGTGGTTCAGCCCGGAAAGCTCACCCAGCTTTGGGAGGTGCTGAAGGCCTGCGTTGCTGCCGACAAGATCATCATTCTTCAGGCTGCCAATACCGGCCTGACCGAGGGCTCCACGCCGTCAGGGCAATACGACCGCGATGTTGTCATCATCAACACACGGCGAATGGATGGCATCGTCAAACTGAACGATGGCCGTCAGGTGTTGGGCTTTCCCGGTGCGACCCTGTTTGATCTGGAAAAACAACTGCTGCCGCTCGGCAGAGAACCGCACTCGGTCATCGGTTCATCCTGCATCGGTGCTTCGATTGTTGGAGGGGTATGCAACAATTCCGGTGGGTCCCTGGTCGAGCGGGGACCGTCGTACACCGAGTTGTCGTTGTTCGCGCAACTCAATGAGCGGGGCGAACTTGGCCTTGTGAACCACCTGGGAATTGATCTTGGCGACAGCCCAGAAGAAATGCTCAACCGCCTTGAGAACGGTGAGTTCGAGCACAATCCGAGTTCCAGCAACAAGAAAGCATCCGACACGGCCTATTCGGATCAGGTGAGGGATGTGGATGCAGCGACTCCCGCCCGCTTCAATGCGGACAAGCGGCGCCTCTATGAATCCGCAGGATGTGCAGGAAAGCTGGCTGTCTTTGCCGTGCGGCTCGATACGTTCGCCAAAGCCGACAGCCAGGCGACTTTCTACATTGGAACCAATGATGTTGCTGATCTGACCGAATTGCGTCGGCACATGCTGTCGAACATTTCGGTTTTGCCTGTGTCCGCAGAATATGTTGAGCGCGAAACGTTCGACATCACGGAACGCTACGGCAAAGACACTGTGATGATGATCGATTGGCTGGGTACGGACCGGCTACCGACTTTTTTTGCCCTCAAAGGGGCGGTGGATGCGCGTTTGCGCAATGTTCCGGGCCTAAAAAATTTCACTGATCGCTTCATGCAGTTCCTGAGCGCAATCACGCCCGGCATTCTGCCAAAACGCATGAAAGATTTTCGCGACCGTTTCCACCATCACCTCATCCTCAAAATGCGCGACAATAGCATTGATGAATGCGCCGAATATCTCGAAGCGTTCTTTGAAGATCGAGATGGGGGCCATTTCCGTTGTACTGACCGGGAAGCCAAAATTGCCGGGTTGCACCGCTTTGCTGCTGCTGGAGCGGCCATCCGATATATGGCCATCCATCATTCTGAAGTGGAGGACATCATCCCGCTCGATATCGCCCTGCGTCGCAATGATCGCGACTGGTTTGAACAATTGCCGGCGGAAATTGAGGATCAGCTGGTCCACAAACTCTATTACGGGCACTTCATGTGCCACGTGCTGCACCAGGACTACATCGTGAAAAAGGGCTGTGACCCCAAGGCGATCAAGGCGAAGATGCTTGAATTGCTCGATCAGCGTGGTGCCGAATACCCCGCGGAGCACAATGTGGGTCATCTCTACAAAGCCAAGCCGGATCTGGCTGATCACTACAAGGCCTGCGACCCCACCAACAGCTTCAATCCGGGGATCGGCAAAATGCCAAAATCGCGCAACTACCTGGAGGATGCGCAGGAGTGACACCAAAAGTCATTCTGTCATCCCGCACCGCTGGCGTCACATTCTCAACTACGCCTGATCATCACTCGATCGTGCTCCATAATTGCCAATGTCATAAAGTCGGCGTTTGACTTCTTTTGTTGATCAAAGGAAATCCTGTATTTGACCATTCGAGGTTATTCCAAATTTAGCCAATTGTGCATTGCGGTGAGCCGTACCGTAACAATTTGCCAACCAATGAAATAGAATGCACTATTTGCTTTTCAACTTTACTGGCTAAATTCTATGACTCTATTGGTTCGTGTCTGGGAACGGGTAAAAAAAGCACTCAGATATGTCTGGCTGTCGATTTGGTCGATCATACAGATACCCATTGATTTAATTCTTGAGACATTCCCACCAACACGCATTGCCTTTTGGGTGAAAGACAACTTCCGGCCTTTTTGGGATTGGTTGATAAGCATTCACCTGGTTCAACGCAGCGTAAGCAAAGCAGTGTTCAGGAGGTTTGGAGGAACGACGGCCCCCCGTCCTCATCAAATGACGATGGCTGACAACTATACGAGCTGGAAAGGCATCGTAGATCGAAGGTTCACTGGCCGACATCTTCCTGAAGACAAAGAATTCGAGCGTCGCACGAGGCCTGAGACTGAAGATCTGGTGAACCTCTTTTTGAGGCCGGAAGATGGGACATCGGGCGGAACCATGCAACCGGACTTGCGGTCAACCCTGCTGTTTGCCTCTTTCGCGCAATGGTTCACCGACAGCTTTCTGAGAACGTCTCATGCGTTCGAATTCGATGATGAAACCGGGGAGGTGGTTACCGAAAACGACATCCCTGTTCGGCAGCCAGGGCGCGAGAAAATAAATGTATCGACCCATGAAATAGACCTTTGTCAGATCTACGGACTGAACAAGAAGATGACGGATAAGCTTCGTGATCCAAACAATCATGGTTGTTTAAGATCTCAGGTCATTGAAGGAGAGGAATTTCCAGACTTCATCCTGTCACGTGCGCCTACAAAAAGAGAAAAGAAGCTACCGATCAAAACAAGGTTCGAATGCTTGCATGACGAGCGCGTTCTTCGTCATATTTTCAAGCGCACAAAAACAGCCAAGCGATACAAGATGCTGTTCGCGACCGGATTGGAACACTCCAACGCAACAATCGGAAACGCGCTCTTCAACACGATTTTCCTGAGGCAGCATAACAATATCGCTCGTGAGATTGCCGCATCCGAGCCTGATTGGGATTCCGACCGCGTGTTTGAGACGACACGCAATACGATGATCGTCATACTGCTGAACATCGTGATTTCTGACTACATCCGGCATATCTCACCGCTCGGCTTGCCGCTGTCCTTTCAACCGGGCATTGCCGAGGCGGAGACATGGTATCGACGGAACCGCATCCACATTGAGTTCAATATTCTCTACCGATGGCACGGGCTGGTTCCGAGCCAGTTTTCGTTTTTGCCAAAGCCGGACGATAGCGCAGATTTCAGGCACAACAATGAATGGCTGATCGAGAAGGGGCTGTCCGGCGCAATCTCAGCCTTCTCCAAAGAGCGCGCGGGAATGATGGTTTTGGGAAACACGCCACGCTTCCTTGCACCAGTTAAAAGAGACACGATCACGATCATGCGGTCCTCGCGACTGCAAACATACAATGCCTATCGGAAACGTTTCGGTCTGAAAGAAGCAAAAGACTTCTCCGACATTACAATGGACACCTCTATGGCAGCCGAGTTGTCTCGTCTCTATGGAGGTAGAATTGATGACGTCGAGTGGTACATCGGGATGTGTGCAGAGAGCCACGGCCGCGGTATGCTCATGGGTGACCTGATGTTCTACATGGTCGCGCATGACGCCTTCACGCATGCTCTCACCAATCCGTTGTTGTCCAATGAGGTGTTCACTCAAGACACCTTTGGGGGCGTCGGTTGGAAATATGTCCAAGAGGTCAAATCGCTCAAACAAGTAGTCGCGAATGTTGTGGACTCATCGACAGTGTGTGAATTTGCAATCAACGGAATTCACGCTGACCGGGCCTAGCGACCAATATATCTGATCCGAGCCGGTCGACTAAGGTCTGTAATGCTGGCCCCCTCGTCGCGGCGGTTCTGTTCAGTTTGGTGGCTCAATGCAAACATCTGTAAAATCTTCGAGCAGATAACAATAGCAGTCAGCAAATTTTTACTGAACATTACTTTCCGGTGTTCGAGTTATCGGTCCATTAGGCAATATTTCGCGCCGCAAGCATGCCTTCCGCAATTGCTATTTCTGCTGTACGGGGTGCTAATCCGTCCCCTATTACATGGCACTCAATACCAGATGCCTCTATGGCTGGACGTAAATCGTCAACCGCCATACTGCCTTGCCAGGAAACCAGCAAATCTACCGGTCCCAGTTGTGTTAATTCCCGCGAGTATATGTTCTCAATAACAACGTTGGTGCCGTCGAAACCGGAAACTCGACTATTGGCAATGAATTTTGTCCCTGCCGCTAAAACCCGTTCATAAAATGGAACTCGTTGAATCAGGTCAACATCTTCGGCAACAGCAAATGCCGGTGTAATGACGGTTACCTGCTTCCCTTTCGCAACCAGTTCCTCAATGACACCAGCTCCTATCAATCCGCCGCCGTGATCCCATACGACCACTTTGTCCGCCTCTGGCCTAACATTAAGGATCACATCGTGCGGTGTTGCCACCTCAATACAGGAATCCTCTTCTCCAGGGATTGATTGTTGCTTCGGTCGAGCGCCGGTTGCAAGAACTATGACATCGACCTCTAGCTCATGAATATCGCTTGCTTTGATAGTCCTTCCAAGTTCTATGCGCACTTGGTTCCTTTCTAACTGCTTTATCCGCCAATTGATGACTGACTGGAATTCATGCCAGTTTGGAATGGATGCACGAAGGGCAAATTGACCGCCGAGTATCGGATTTGCTTCGTAAACCACAACCCGGTGCCCCCTTTCAGCCAGGACACGGGCCGCCTCAAGGCCACCCGGTCCGCCGCCGATCACTGCAACATCGCGCGCTTTTTTCGTGGGAACAATCGGCCCTAGTTCATATTCTCGTGCAACTTCGGGATTCTGAACACAAGCAATTCGCGAGCCGTCCAGCGCCCGCTTTATACAGACATTTGCACCGACACAAAGGCGGATATCTTCTGGCCGTCCTTCTTTGGTTTTGGCAACCAGGTCCGGATCGGCAATATGGGCACGGGTCATGCCGACCATATCTGCCTTGCCTTCGGCAATAATGGACTTAGCATGAACGGGGTCAACAATGTAACCAACAGTAAAAACCGGTAATGAAACGACCTCGCGAATTCCGGCTGCGAGCGGAACAAACAATCCGTGCGGAGCCGGTGTTGGTGGCCAGTGTGTGGTTCTATGAATCCTGTCCAGGTTATTTCAGGCAATCACATTCAGATAATCAAGCTTTCCTGTATCTTCGAGACGGGGTGCAATATCCTGCATTGCTTTAAGATCAAGACCACCATCAATGAACTCATCCCCCGGTATGCGCATGCCGACAATATGGTTCGGGCCGACTGCGTCCCTAACCACATCGACAATCTCGACAGCAAATCGCAACCGGTTAGTGACCGAGCCGCCATAACGGTCTGTGCGACCATTTGAGTAGGGTGACATGAACGCGGCAATCAACAGCCCAAAAGCACCAAGAATCTCCACACCATCCAATCCGCCTTCGCGGACACGGCGAGCGGCCTCTCCAAAAGCAGTGATGACTTCGTTGATTGTCATCTCATGGGGAATTGCATTGTTGATTTCAAACCCAATTTGAGAGGGCGACCAAACCGGTAAGCCAGGCTCAGTTGAGGTAATCGTGGCTCCGTAGTGCGCGAGTTGGGCCAGTATTCGCCCATGTTCCCCGTGAACGGCGTCCGCCAGCATCCGATAGCCCGGAATGATCCGGTTATCTGTATTCTCAATTGCGTTTGCCTCGCTTCGGCCACTCGTTATATGTACCGGAGTAGCACCAGTAATTTGCAGTCCAACTCCGCCGCGGGCCCGAGCCTTGTGGTATTCAACATACCGTTTTCCTGGAACATTATTGTCGGCAACCCGTGGCACATGAGCTGATACGAGAACCCTGTTGCGCAGCTTTATCGGTCCCACCTGTAAAGGTGATAACAAATTTGGGAGTGCTTCCGACATTCGGCTCCTGCTACCATTTTATGCAGGCAATATCACACATGCAGTTCAAGATACCAATGTCCGCATTGAGCCCTTTCAGGACATGGTCTGCTTGTCGCTGGCGGAACAGCCAAGCAACAAATTTGTTTCGAATTTCTCGAGAATGTTCCCGAGTTCATTTAGCCGGATCTCTCAATTCTCCCAGAAATTTTGAAGTTATCGGATTGAGTGGAATGTCCGTCAGTTGGATTGCGCTCAGTGGTCTTGAGAGTTGCGGATGCTTGAATGGCAGAAAGGTCAGTCGATCCTCCAGATAGGGCTTGGTCGTCTCTATCGGCATTGTGGTAATAAGGTCGGTTGCCGCAACGATTTCCAGTGCGGAACGTATGGAATCGGTCTCGCAGAGAATTTGAATTTGACGAACACCAGATGCGACCATCGCCGCCTCTGTTTGTTGGCGAAGCAGGCTGCCGCGTGAGTGTGCAAGCCACGATTCAGCTTCAAGATCGCGGATATTTATCTTCTTCTTGGCAGAAAGGCGGTGACCAGTTCGACACAGTATTCCAACCCGGTCATCTGTCAGTGGGTGGGAAGTCAATCCTTCAGAATGTTCAGCAAGACTGTGCGGCGCGATAATCAGGTCGATTTTGCCCCTTTCGAGCAGCGCACGCAGTTCCGATACAAGACCGGATCGCAGTTCGACAGTGCACCCAGGGTGTTCGTTGATGAACTTTGCCAGAACATCGGAAAGATATCTGCCGGCCACAATTGGTGGCGCTCCCAGTCTCAATTCACCCACGTGACCGGAAGCAATATTGACAGCGTGGCCAGATGCCTGCTCTTCAGCCATCCGGATGGCTAGTCCATTTTTTGCAAGTCGAAGCGCGATGCCATTTGGTTCTGACCGTCGGCCGTCGCGCTGAAACAGCGGTGCTCCAAGCCGCTCTTCCAATGACTTCATGTTTCTGCTCAATGCCGATTGGGTAAGGCCGAGCCATTCTGAAGCAAGTTGAAACGATCCCGCCTCAACAATTGCAGATAATTGGGCAAGATGTCGAGGATCAAGTTTCATAGCAATCTGCAATCAATCCATACAAAATACTCACTATACGTGATGAATTTAGGAATGCTAGTCTCGCCGAAACAAAAGGGAGGAAAGTATGTTTCATTCAAAAATTCTAAAATCCGCCGTTGCGGCAGCAGCGTTGACGGCGGTGATCTCAGCGACGGCATTTGCACAGATTCATAAAGGCGAAACTGCAGGGGTTGGTGATCCGGTACACACCATGTTCGTTGCCTTCGCCAATCAGGCAGGCAAGGCCGGCGTGGAAATTCAGGTCAATGCCGGACAGACACTGACTAAATCCATGCTCAAAGGCGCAAAGGGAGAGATCGGGTTCTTTTCGTCTGTTCCCGCGCTCGCCAACCTTATGGCTGGCAAAAAGGCCATGTACAAAAAGATCGAAGAAGCACCGGACTTAGCGAAAAATCTTCGTGCGATCATCGGATTCAAAGCTGGCGCTTATCATCCAGTGACCTTGGCAGGTTCTGGCATCGAGAAATGGGAAGATCTGAAAGGCAAGACCGTTTTCACTGGCCCGCCCGCTGGATCAGCGTCTCGGACATCGGAGGCAGTGATAAAGATAGTAACTGGTTATGAAGCCGGAAAGGACTACAAAGCGGTTCGCCTGTCCTGGGGTGAAGGCTATGCTGCGCTGGCAGACGGCAAGATTGATATGATGGTGCGTCCTGCTGAAGTCGGTTCGGCCAAGATTGAGCAGTTCGGCCTGTCTGGCGAGTTTCGCGTCCTTTCCATTCCTGATGCGGCTCGGGACAGCGAACCCATGCAAAAACTGTTTGGCAACCCCGGTCGCGGAATGATGGTGTTTGATGGCGGTGTTTATAAGGGTCAGCAGACAAAGGGCAGCATCACAGCATTGGGCTTCTTCCAGTTCGTCGGCACCCACAAGGATATGGATGATGAGGTGGTCTATAAGGCCACCAAATCGTTCTGGGAAAATCTTGAAGAAGTTCAGGCTACCGCTTTCTTCTTGAAAGAAGTTACCAAGGAATCTGCCTTCACTTCAATCAATGTACCGCTGCACCCCGGTGCTCTGCGATATTACAAGGAAGCCGGGTTCGATATCCCAGACAATCTGCGTTGATACGGTCTTGTTGGAGGTTGGCGCGGCTTCTGTTGCCGCGCCTCCAAAACCACCTCAAACCAAAATTGAAACGGTTAAATGATGGCTGAAGGCACCAATCCTCAGAGCCAAACGATGGCATTATTTGCCTGGGCGTCAACGCTTGCCTGTGTCGCTCTAGGGGTCATCGCCCTTTATAGTTCCGGCATTGGCCTGCTGGATCCCAAATTGCACCGTGCGGCGGGTTTTGCCTTGGCTCTGGTTGTTGGCATCGCAGTATCCCAGAAAAAGCGTGTGGATGCGAACGGTGCTTCTGCAGGTTTTGCCTCCGCGCAGTTATTAGTTGACATCGCAATTTTGGTCGCAGGTCTGTGGGCGATCTGGTCTTTCTATTTCGTTCAAACAGAAATGGAGGAAGCGCTTTATGATGTGACTCAGGCCGATGCTTGGCCAGCCATGGCCGGTGTTGTTGTTTTCCTTGAGCTTTGTCGACGCCTGTGGGGTTGGGGACTGTTCTCGGTCGGTGCGCTTGCCGTGCTTTATCTGCTGTTTGGCGCAAACATGCCTGGTATCATGGCACATACCGGATTCGGCGTAATCGAGGTTTCAGAGGCCCTCTGGTACAACACTAACAAAGGCGTGTTCGGTTCGATCACCAACATTGTCCTGTCCACCGTATTTATTTTCATCATTTTCGGGGTTTTGTTGGAAGGAACTGGCGCTGGCGATACGCTCCTGAAGTTCGCCATTCTTGCGACCGGCAGAACCCGTGGCGGTCCGGCTCATGCTGCCATTTTGGCCTCATCCATGTTTGGGACCATGTCTGGCAGCACGGTGGCCAACATCGTGGGTACCGGAACGTTCACGATCCCGATGATCAAAAAACGGGGGTTCTCGCCAACCTTCGCCGCGGGCATTGAGGCGACCGCCTCTTCAGGCGGTCAAATTATGCCACCTATCATGGGTGCGGCGGCCCTGGTAATGGCAGACCTCACAGGGGCCGGTTATCTGACGGTTATCGTGGCCGCACTCCTGCCCGCCCTGTTTTATTATTTCAGCCTGTTCAGCGCCGTAACCGTAGAGGCGCGCAGGCAGGGGATTGAAGTCCGTCCAGTTCAGGTTGAAGACAAAATAACCAACGTGGACAAGATCAATTCGATCCTATTTATCGGCCCGATTGTAACCGTGATCGGCTCCCTCATTCTTGGCCTGTCCACCTCTGCTGCAGGCTTTTTCGCCGTCATCGTATTGACCGTTCTCTCGGTCATAAATCCCGAAGTTCGAAAAGATCCGATGCGGCTGGTGAAGTCATTCATCAAGGGCAGCCAGTCCGGCGCAACGTTGCTGATTGCAATTGCTTCAATCGGTATTCTGGTTGGTTCGCTCGACACCACGGGTCTTGGGCTGAAACTGGCGAACGTCATTGCAACCATTCGCGGTGAAAGTCTGTTCTCAGCACTGGCCGTGGCCATGATTGGGGCGCTCGTACTTGGCATGGGAATGCCGACCCTGCCCGCCTATCTGATCATCATTTTGGTCATGGGGCCGGCTATTCAGGCGCTGGGATTGACCATGCTGACGGCACACATGTTCGTTTTCTACTACGGCGTTGCGTCATCCCTGACGCCTCCGGTTGCGATTGCCGCTTATGCCGCCGCGCCGATTGCGGGTTCGAACCCGCTAATGACGGCACTGATGTCGTTCCGGTTGGGGATGGCGAAGTTCATTATTCCATTCATCTTCGCTTTCTATCCCACCATCCTAATTGTTGAAGAATTTCACTTTGCTCCATTCGTTTGGATCGTCGCACGAACCCTGTTTTGTATCTGGCTTTTTTCATCTGCACTTAGCGCCTACGACCGATGTAAACTGACGATTGTTGAGGTTGTCCTGCGATTTGTCGCCGCGTTCGCGCTGTTGGCCGTTAGCCCGACCATTCACATTCCTGCACTTGTGGCTGGTGTCCTGTTGATCCTTTGGGACATCCGGAGAAAACGTCCGATGGTCGCGACCGGAGATAGCAACAGATGAGCAAGCGTCCGAATTTCCTTTTTATTATCACCGATCAACACCGTGCCGATCATCTGGGGTGCTACGGCAACAAGATCGTGCAGACGCCGAACATTGATCGTGTCGCTTTCAAGGGAACGCGCTTCGATCGCTTCTATGTGGCAAACCCAATCTGCATGCCTAACCGGGCATCAATCATGACCGGTCGCATGTGTTCGGTTCATGGCGCACGTCACAACGGTATTCCGCTTTCGCATAACCACACGACTTTTGTCGAGTTGCTCCGTGATGCAGGTTATCGCACAGGACTTATCGGAAAATCCCATTTGCAGAGTTTCACCGGTCTGCCGGCCAGCAACCGGTTTAAGCCTGTACCGGGTAAACACGCTCCGTCTGGACATCTGCGCGACGCCTTCAAGGATAATCGGCACTCCACCGACTACGACAATGAAGTAGTGATCAATTGGGACCGCCCGCTTGCTGAACGTATTGGCGGGGACTTCTACGGATTCGAGCATGTTGAAGTGGCAGCTGGTCATGCCGATCAGGCGTCGGGCGATTACCTGCTTTGGGCGAAGCAGCAGGATCCAAATTTCGAGAAACTTGTGGGGCCTGAAAACGCGGTTCCCGACAATCGCATCAATGCACCACAGGCGTGGCGTACGGCGGTGCCGGAAGAACTGTATTCAACAAGCTGGATTGCCAACCAATCAGAGCAATGGCTGAGTGAACGTGCCGAAGACGAGGCGCCATTTTTCCTGCAAATGTCTTTTCCCGATCCACACCATCCATTCACGCCACCGGGCAAATATTGGAACATGTATGATCCAGCTGAAATGGAGCTACCTGCTTCCTTCAGCAAGGGAAAATTACCTCCGATCCGCGCCATGCAGGAAGCTTTGAAGAACGGATCAGACCCTCGAGACAATCAAAATCCGTTCGCGGTGACAGAATACGAAGCACGCGAAATCATCGCATTGACCTTCGGAATGATCACCATGATCGACAATGCTATCGGGCGCGTGTTGAAGCAACTGGACGCGCTGAGACTTGCAGATGACACAATAGTTATATTCACCTCCGACCACGGCGACTACATGGGCGACCACGGCTTGATGCTGAAACTGCTGCTGCATTACCAAAGCATTATCCGGGTGCCGTTTATCTGGCATGATCCGATGGGCGCAGCCGCCCAACATTCCAACACCGCGCTCGCGTCATCCATTGATATTTCGGCCACCATTTTGGAACGTGCGGGCATTCAACCGTTCAACGGCCTTCAGGGGCGGGACCTTTTCAGTACCGATGCACCGGAAGCAATCATTGTCGAAGAAGACAGTCAGCGAACAATGACCGGTTTCGACAGGCCACAACGGGTCAGAACCATGGTCACTGATCGCTACCGGATGTCACTGCGGGAAGGTGAGGACTGGTCCGAGCTTTATGATCTAGAAAATGATCCGCTGGAAGTGGAAAATCTGTTCGATCAACCCGGCCATGATGCCACTCGTCAATTACTCACCGAGTTGATGTTGCGCCGAACAATTGCCTTGCAAGACCGCGCTCCGCTCCCTGCCTATCGCGCCTGAGTTTTACAGGAGAACAAGATGAACACGCCTGCCAATCGTTCCATCGTTCAACAGCTTGCCACCAATGGTACTACTCAGGGGTATATGCCGGGATTTGGTAACGACCACGAAACTGAGGCGCTGCCGGATGCGTTGCCACAGGGAATGAATAGTCCGCAGAAATGCAACTACGGTCTCTATGCCGAACAATTGTCCGGTACAGCTTTTACGGTGCATCCGCCTGAGCGGACATGGTGCTATCGCATCCGACCCTCAGTAAAGCACTCCACTCGATACAACAGGATCGATGTTCCCCATTGGATTTCGGCACCAAATGTCATCGAAGATGTGACAAGCCTTGGCCAATATCGATGGAACCCAATCGGGGCCGCCGATGAGAAGCTGAACTGGGTCACGGGCATGCGGACGATGACCACTGCTGGTGATGTTAATACCCAAGTAGGAATGGCGAGCCATGTTTATTTGGTCAGCGAGTCCATGGTGGACGACTATTTCTTTTCCGCTGACAGCGAACTACTCGTGGTCCCGCAGCAAGGTCGCATTCGCTTCCACACCGAACTTGGAATAATCGATCTTGAGCCAAAAGAAATCGCCATTATTCCGCGCGGGCTGGTTTATCGGGTTGAGCTGCTGGAAGGGCGGGCTCGGGGATTCGTGTGTGAGAATTACGGCCAGAAATTCGAACTCCCCGGTCGAGGCCCAATTGGAGCCAACTGTATGGCCAATCCGCGAGACTTCAAAGCGCCGGTTGCAGCATTTGAAGATCGGGAAAAAACCTCCACAATCACCATTAAATGGTGTGGGCAATTTCATGTGACTGAGATCGGGCAGTCACCTCTCGATGTGGTTGCCTGGCACGGCAACTACGCGCCCTACAAATACGATCTGCGTACTTTTTGCCCGGTCGGATCGATCCTGTTTGACCATCCAGACCCGTCGATATTCACAGTGCTGACGGCTCCATCGGGCAGTCCGGGAACAGCCAATATTGATTTCGTTCTGTTCCGTGAGCGCTGGATGGTGGCGGAAGATACTTTCCGCCCACCCTGGTATCACAAAAACATCATGTCGGAATTGATGGGCAACATATATGGCATCTATGACGCCAAGCCGGAGGGGTTTGTTCCCGGGGGCTTGTCGCTACACAACATGATGCTTCCACATGGGCCAGACAGAGATGTCTATGAGGGGGCCACCAACGCCGATCTCAAGGCGGAGAAACTCGACAATACTATGTCGTTCATGTTCGAGACCCGCTTTCCACAGCACCTTACAGAATATGCCGCAAATGAAGCGCCGTTGCAGCAGGACTATATCGACGTCTGGGCCGACATGGAAAAGCACTTTGATGGCACGTCGGGGCGTAAATGAGGCTCTATACGTACTGGCGATCCACAACAGCCTATCGAATTCGGATTGCACTCAATCTGAAAGGGATCGCGTATGAGCCTGTTCCAATCAATCTGGTCGATGGAGAACAGACGACAACTTCCTACAAAGCACTGAATCCAATAGCCGGTGTTCCAGCTCTGGAATTGGATGAGGGTGCAATTCTAACTCAGTCCATGGCGATTCTGGAATATCTGGAGGATCAGTATCCCGAGCCGACATTCCTACCTGACGATCCAGTTGAGTCCGCCAATATCCGAGCGGCAGCTATGATTGTGGCCAGCGACATTCACCCGATAAACAACCTGAAAGTGGGCAAGAAACTCAAAGAATTGGGACACGCGCAAGACGAGGTCATTGATTGGATGTTGGACTGGATGGCGAGAGGATTTGAGGCCTATCAAGCCTTGCTTCCAGACGCGCAGTTCAGCTTTGGACAACAACCGACAATGGCTGACATCTGCCTTGTCCCGCAGCTTTATAATGCTCACCGATGGGGGCTGGACCTTGCGCCCTTTACCCGTCTGACCGAAATAGAAACTCGATGCCTCGTTTTGCCAGCATTTGCCGTTGCAAGGCCAGAAAACCAACCAGATGCAATTTAAGAGCCAAATATGAGTGATCTGAAGAAAAGCTGGGTGAAAAGTGCCAACGATGCACGATGCCCGTTTCCGCTAAACAATCTGCCATATGGTGCCCTTTCAATCGACGGGGGCAAACCCCGGTGTGGCGTGGCCATCGGTGATCAGGTGCTTGATGTGGCGGCGCTGGAAGAGGCGGGGGTTCTTTCATTTGAGGGAACATTGCAGGCTGGATCATGGAATGCATTCATGGCGCTGGGTCAATCTGAGTGGCAGCGGCTGCGCAACGAATTAACGGAATGTCTCGCTGCAGATTCCAGCAGACAAGAAGATGTTGAATCCCATCTAGTATCCCTCAATGAGGTGGCCATGCACATGCCGTTTGAGGTGACCGAGTTCACGGACTTCTATGCCGGAAAACATCATGCCACCAACATTGGCACGATGTTTCGAGGAGCAGAAAATGCGCTGCCTCCGAACTGGCTCCACATACCCATTGGCTACAATGGCCGCGCATCATCTGTTGTCATATCCGGAACGCCGATCCAGCGGCCACACGGGCAACTGAAAGGACCCAATGATGAAGTGCCACGCTTCGGCCGGTCGGAACGGTTCGACATAGAGCTGGAAATGGGAGCAATCGTCGGGCAGACCTCGGACGGCCCTATCAGCGTGCAACAGGCATTTGACAACATCTTTGGTTATGTCTTGCTAAATGACTGGTCAGCTCGCGACATACAGGCGTGGGAATACCAGCCCTTGGGTCCATTTCAGGCAAAGGCAACCGCGACCACAATCAGCCCCTGGATCGTTTCAGCGTTCGCACTTGAACCTTTCCGATGCCCAACACCCGCCAGAGAGGTGGAACTTCTCCCTCACCTCCAGGAGCCAGGGCCGATGCTTTATGATATCCACCTGGAGGTTGGATTGCAGCCCGAAGATGCTGCTGAAACCACTATTTGCCGAACCAATTACAACGAGCTCTATTATTCGGCTGCCCAGCAATTGGCGCATCATACCTCAAGCGGCTGTCCCATGCGGGTTGGCGATTTGCTTGGATCAGGAACTATCTCCGGTCCCAACAAGGAAAACCGTGGTTCGCTGGTGGAATTATCCTGGGGTGGCAAGGAGCCACTAATCCTGGAAGACGGAACCCAACGCAGTTTTGTCGAAGACGGTGATACCCTGACGCTTCGAGGCCACACGCAAGGAGACGGATATCTGATCGGTTTCGGATCGTGTGTCGGTACGCTTTCGCCAGCTAGGGAAAAATGAGTTGCCCACCGGCCAATTGGCTCCCCCGAACAATTTCCGTAGCACAACTATCGCGATGTCGCCGAAATTGGTGTCGGAGCCAGGATAGTCTGATTGCCCAGTTTTTGGTGCTTTGCCCGCTCTGCCGTCATTGACCTAAATTTGACGCCCCAATGCCTGAACGGCAGCAATCGGGAAATCCAATTGAGAAACTTAGTTGTAGTCGAACGTCGGATGAGGGTCGCGATTGACGATCAGACTATCTTGATTTCGATCTAACTCAATTCACACTTCGAGCCAATTTTGGCACCGAACCACATTGGATCTTCGCATCTGCCTCCATGCTGCTGTGCTCCCCCTGAAGTGACAGGTGCTTTGAAAAACCATTTAATGTCGAAAAGGATACAAAACAGAATATCCATCCGCCAGCAGCTATGGCAGACACCATGAAACTCTACTGTAACTCTATCTTCCCATTCGTACGCAAAGTTTCAATTTTGATCACCGAACTTGAGCTCGATACACGAATTCAGAGAGTAGACATCGAAGTCTCACCAAGCGAAATAAACAAGGCCTACGCCGACGTTAGTCCGCTGATTCAGGTGCCAGCGCTTCAGACTGAAGCTGGTTTCGTTTTGTCCGACTCTCACGTTATTTGCGCATATCTCGCAAATATAGCTGACTTTAAATATGAGTTATTCCTTGATGACGACGGTTTGGCCAATGCTTTGCAGTGTACCCCGTCAGCGCCTTATGGACAGATTGGTTTGATGGGATAAGGGAGTGATTTTGGCTCATCATTGCTATTAAGGAGCAAATGATGAGACGAAAGAACGAACGCTTTACCGATGATGCAGATCGGGTCGCAAAAGATATCAAACGTCAGACGAGAAGGCGTTTCGCCGCTCGGATCGACAATGACGATACATTGCAGTTGCCCTAGGTCTTCGGCTTTATCGCAGGCAGCCTTCAACATGGCCAATGCGGCGTGATGTGTCAGCCGCACTGTGGAATCAACGAAACTCATACGGGCGATACTCCATTCACGTTCAGGAACACGGAATAGAGCGAGGTTGTTCCGCAAATGTAGAGTCTATTGAGCTTCGGCCCGCCGAAACAGACATTGCCCACAAGTTCCGGAATTTCTACTTTTCCAATCAGCGCTCCATCGGACGACAGGCAGTGGACCCCATCGGCAGCGGAGCTCCAAATCCGTCCATTCCGGTCGAAACGGAACCCGTCAAAAACACCTTCGGTGCAGGTAGCGAAGACTTCTCCACCAGAAAGTCGGTTCTCGCCATCAACCGTGAAGCGGCGAATATGCTGCGGCCCACCTTCATCATGGGTGACACCTGAATCGGCCACATAAAGATCATTTTCATCCGGCGAAAAAGCAAGCCCATTGGGTTTGACGAAATCGTCGGCAACGACGGAAATCTGTCCATTGGGGTCAACGCAATAAACGTGGCAGGCTCCGATTTCACTCTCCGCCCGCTCGCCCTCATAATCCATCAGGATCCCGTAACTTGGATCGGTGAACCAGACAGAGCCGTCCGATTTGACAACAACATCATTTGGCGAATTCAGCCGTTTGCCTTCGAAACCGTCGGCAATGACCGTGATCGAACCATCATGCTCAGTTCGCGTCACACGTCTCGACAAATGTTCACAGCTGACAAGCCGGCCTTGGCGGTCAACCGTATTGCCGTTTGAATTGTTCGAAGGAGAGCGGGAGACTGAAACGGAGCCATCAGTTTCGTCAAAGCGCATCATTCGGTTATTTGGGATGTCCGACCAAAGCAGATATTGACCGGCTGCAAAGTAGACTGGACCTTCAGACCATCGAGCTCCGGTCCACAGCCGCTCAACCCGGGCGTGGCCAATCAGGCACTCGTTAAAGATTGGCTCGATTGCCTCGAACCCGGTGCCTTCAATGATTCCAAACATAGACCGCTCCTCTGATGTGTCCGTCAAAAACTATGACGGCCGGATCGTATTTACAGGCCCGATTCTGGAACATATGAGAAGTCTGAGAACAAAGTGATGACGCCGCTGAAGAAGGCGGCGTCATCGATTTCAATCAGCGCTTCAAAGCGCCGACGCCAGAGAAGCGAAACGCTTCTTTCTCGAGGGCGTCGATCTCGTCCTTGCTCATTTCATCATGGGCAACTGTAATGCGCCCAAGGAAAACCAGCGGCAGATCACCGTTGCGTTTTTCAAGATCTGCCTTGATTGCCTCCGCGGTGGCGGCTCCAACATCATCACCCATGCGCATTGGCGTCGCGTCCAGCTCGCCACGGCGAATTGCATCGAGTTCAAGACCGGTACCACCCCAACCGGTGGAGAAGATTTCCTTGGTCTTTCCCTGAGCAATTTGAGCTTCAACAGAACCCATCGCCATTGCCGTGTTGGCATTGTGGATGACCTTGGCTTCTGGATAAGCCTGCATGATCAAAGATGTGCCTTCAAAGCCACCTTCACGCTGATATTCACCATAGTGCTCGTAGACGGTCTTCCAGCCACCCTTCTTTTCAACGCAAGCCTTGAAATCACCCGAACGCTGATTGTCGGTGATGCCGGGAATGCCGCGGTTCATGGCCATGGTCACGCCCTTGCCAAGACGCTTCAGCATGTAATCGCACATTGTCAATGCACCGGCTGCGGAGGAAAAGTCGAACCAGACATCCGGTTGATTCTTCAAATCTTTCAGCGGCGTGTGAAAAGCCCAGACATAGGTCAAAAAGCCCTTGTTGCCCGCAAGCTTATCAATATTGTCTGCCTGAATTGCCAGTTCAGACGGGCCAAAGATGACATAATCGTAGAGGTCAGCGTCCTGTGCAACCTGGTTGGCATACGTCGATTGCAGCGAATGCTCGATCTGACGCGAGGCGAACTCCGTTGTCTTGTACTTGATCCCGAGCTCATCAAGACGTTTGGTAAGAGCCAGAAAGTTCCGCGCCCAGAAATCGGACGTGTCTGCTGATGGATAAATCAATGCAATATTGATCGGCTTCTCTTGAGTGCCGGAAAACGGAACCGCCTTGGTACCGACGACTTTCTGCAAAGCTTCAAGCTTTCCCTCAGCATTGACCTCACCCGGCACCCAGTAGTTGCGCTCGCCTATGCCTGGCAGTTCTTTGAGCGGCAATTTCGATTGGCCATCGGCCAAGGCCGTGGCGTTGAACATCATGCTTGCCACAAAGGCTGTAGTTGTTAGTAGTTTCATCGTGGGTCCTCCCTTTCGTGAGAGCGGAGCCACAGGCGGGGTGGGGAGTGCATTCCCTGCCCTGCCAACTCCGCTGGTTTTCCGTTAACCGCTTGGTGTCGGTTCAACGGCAGTCAGTCCGCCGATTGCGACGAGCGCAATCAGCACACCAATGATCGCCGCGCTAAAGCGCAGCATTTTTTGGCCATCAGGTGTTTGCAGGGCGGCAAGCCAGCCGCTGGCACCGTCGCGGTCCTTTTTCTGCATCCATGCATAGAGTGCGACCGAGCTTACGATCACCACACCGGAAGCGACGGACTGCCAGAAAAACTCAATCCGTAGCGTCACGAGAGCATTGATCATCATGGACAGCAGAAGCACACCAGCAAATGATCCAAGCATCGACGCCCGCCCACCAAACAGTGACGTTCCACCGACCACTACCGCAGCAATTACGTGTAGATTGAAGTAGGGCGCAGACGTTGCCTGAATCGCATTCAGCTTGCCGGTCAACATCACACCAGCCAACGCCGCAGCAGCCCCGCACAAAACATAAGCGAAGACTTTGTGGCGATTAACAGAAATACCTGTCAGTTCAGCAGCCTCGGGGTTTGAGCCGATAGCAATCGTGTAGCGTCCAAAATAACTGCGCGTGAGAAGCCAGTATCCGGCAATCATTGTTGCGACGCCGATCAAAACCGGGATCGGAACAAATCCGGGAATCTGACCGCGTCCGATGTCTGTCAGGAAATCTGGAAAGCGTGCGAGTACGAGCCCCTTTGCCAAAACCAAAGCAAACCCTCGGTAAACCAAATCCATGGCGAGAGTGCCTATCAAGTCAGGCACATTGAAACGCGTGATTATCAAACCGTTGACCAGTCCCATAACCGCGCCGAGCATGATTGCAATTGGAACCGCCATGTAGACCGAGAAGCCGTATTGTTTGATTAGGAATGCCATGATGATCGACGACAGCGCCGCGATCGAACCAATGGAGAGATCAATGCCACGTTGAGTGATGACGAATGTCATCGCCATGGCCATTGGCATGTAGAGTGCCGCATCCAGCAAGATCAGATTGATGTTGCTGACGCGAAAATAGCGTGTGGGTTCGGCAACGCCCATGAACAGCAGGATTGCCAGGATCATCACCATCGGGCCGATGATCGCGATGTAGGGTTCCAGCCGTTCGATGAGTGGCCGTGGAGCCGTGTCAGCGGTGGCGATTGACATTATGCTGCCTCCTCTGCGCCAACAATAAGGCCAAGCACTTCCTGAGTGCCGCTATCGGCTGTCATCACCGTTCCAACGCATTGGCCGCGGCGCTGAACATGAACACGGTCGGAAACTTCAAAAACATCGTCCAGGGAATGGCTGATCAGAATGACCGCAAGTCCCTGCTCTTTCAGCGTTTTGATGAGTTTCAGCGTGCGCGCGGTCTCTTGCGGTCCAAGCGCAGCCGTTGGCTCATCCATGACGAGAACGCGAAGACCTTGATGATAAACTGCTCGGGCGATGGCGACCGCTTGCCGCTGACCACCGGACAAGCTCTCGGTCGGTGATTCCAGTGATTTCAATTTGACGCCGAGCCGTTCCATCAAAACACGCTCGGTCTCTGCTTTCATGCGTTTGTTGTCGAGCATTTTGACGCCCAAAACCTTACGGGTCAGTTCGTTACCCAAAAACATATTGGCAGGGGGATCGAGATGGTCTGCCAAAGCCAGGGTCTGATAGACAGCATCAATGCCGCACTCCGTTGCATCGGCATGGCTGGAAAACTCTACTTTTTCGTCATCAAGAAACATTTCTCCGGCGGTTGGCTGGTAGACGCCGGTCAGGACTTTGATGAGTGTCGATTTGCCGGCACCATTGTCCCCGACAATCGCCAGAACCTCTCCGGCATAGGCATCAAGATCAACATCCGACAAAGCGGTGACCCCGCCAAAGCGCTTGGTTATACCTCGCATTTTTACAAGTGGTTCCGACATCTTGATTCTCTGGCTTTGTTTGTTTCCCGCGACTGCAAAGAGCAGTCATGGTTGGTTGCATTTCAGATTTCGAGAGCCCCCGAACGAAGCCGGGAACCCTCTTGGGAGAGAGGCTTATTTACCCCAGATTTTGGAATAAGCTTCTCGATATGGGATATCCGGATCAAACGAATTGCTTTCGCCCAACTTATCCAGACCTTCCTTGGTCACCAGCGCAGGCGAAGTGATATAGCCAGAGCACGCTTCGCCCTGGATGGCCCGATTCAACTCATCAACAAGTTGCCAGCCCTGAAGGTTAAGCGGCTCTGCAACGGTGATCGCTTGATACCCGTTGGACCGGATGCGCTGAAATGCAGCCTCGGAGCCATCGCCGGCGGAACCGGCTTGAGGACCCTTGTCTGGCGCGAGCCCGGCAGCGGCGAGCGATGGACCCATGAAATCAAAGTAGAGATCGTTGATGGCCAGCGCATGGGTCCAGCTGTCGCCGTACTTTTGTAGGAGGCTGGTTGTCAGCGGCCCCATGCGACTGGAGGTGTCAGCGATCGGTGTATCCACATATTCGAGCACCTTACCGCCAGCTTTTTCGATAGTCTCTTTGAGCCGATCTGCCTTATCAATCGCGATTTGATAGGTTGAGTCTGTGAAGATAACGACACCGATGTCCTTTCCGCCATCTTTGATGGCCCAGTTGGCGGCCACTTCTGAAACGGTCATCGCGTCTGTGGAAACGTTTGCGAAAATTCCACCCGGCGCTTCGCAACCGATCTTTGGACCTGAGTGCCAGGCGACCATTGGGATTTTTGCTGAAACGACATTTTCAAGCGCCGCCTGCTGCTCCACGGCGTCGAAACCGTTGATGATTATGCCGTCGGCCTTTAGGGCCAGCGCTTGACCGATCGCGGCGGTCCGGCCCTGGATAGAACCCGCACCGTCAAGGACGCGCACCTCCCAACCGATGGCCTTGGCCGCTTCCTCAACACCCGTGGTCACGCCCAGAATACCGCCGTTTTTCAGGTCTCCAGCAACGACGACAATCGATTTGCCCTCTGCGGCTTTGGGTCCTGTTGTCGGGCCATCCCACTCCGCAGCAACCGCTGGCACGGCGACTGTTATGGTTGTGGCCATCAGACCGGCAACAAAAGTTCTTCTAAGCATGGTTTCCTCCTATGACGCCTGTTTGTATTCAGCGCTTTTCGGCGCTTTTCTTGCGTTGTGCATAACCTGCGATGCCAATGGCGATCAGCAGCGTTACGCCGTTGAACAGCGGCTCAACCCAGAAAGAACCACCAAATTGCTGAATGCCTGAAATTCCGACTGCGAGGATGGCAACACCCACAACTGTGCCCCAAACGTTCACACGTCCCGGTTTGATGGTTGTCGATCCAAGGAACGCACCCACGAGAGCCGGCAACAAGAATTCCAACCCGACACTGGCCTGGCCAATGCGTAGTTTTGCAGCCAGCAAAACCCCCGCGAGCGCCGTTATCATACCGGACGCGATGAAGGCTCCGATGACATATTTGCGGGTCGGTATGCCGTTGAGCTGCGCGGCACGCTGGTTCGCACCGATCGCGTATAGGTAGCGGCCCACGGGCGTGTATTCGAGGATTACCCACATCACGATGGTGATCGCGACCAGATAGTAGGCTGTGATCGGCAGGCCGAACACGAATGTGTTGTTGAGCGAATAAAATCCATCAGGCAGAACGCCAACCATCTGGCGGCCACCAGTGTGCCACAATGCCAGTGCATAGAGCACCGTCCCGGTTCCCAGGGTGGCAATGAAGCTGTCGATCTTGGCAACCTCGACGAGCAGCCCGTTCAGAAATCCTGTGAACGCGCCAAGCAACAGAACGATCACCACAGCGATCGGCCAGGGGATACCCAGCACCGTTTGCAGGCTGATGGCCAGGATATGCCAAAGAACGATGCCGTAACCAACGGTCAGATCGATCCGCCCGGCGGCCATGGGGATCATCGCGCCGAGACTAAGAAGAGCGATGATGGCTTTGTCGCTCAGGATCGAGCGCAGGTTCAACATGGTTGGGAAAGTGTTTGGCAACAGAACTGAGAAGAGACCGATCAGCAGGATGGTCAAAATCACCAGTCCATAGACCGGCAGAAAGCGCACCAGTTTCTTACTCAAGCCCAAACCCTGCAGTTCAGCCTTTGTCGGCTCCAGCGCATTGGATTCAAGCGACTGCATTGAGATTGTCCTTGTCAGCGGAAATATTTCCGGCCGAAGCCGACTGGATCAGATTTTCAGTGAAAAGGCGGATACCGCTCAGCTCATCCACGATCTTGCCTTGGCTGAATACGATTGCCCGATGGCAGATGGTGGCGATTTCTTCGAAGTCCGTAGAAACCACGACAATTCCGACGCCATCGGAAAGGGCGCGGTTCAAAAGTGCGTAGATTTCCGATTTCGCGCCAACGTCAACACCAGCGGTGGGATCTTCACAAATGAGCAACCGGCGTTTGGTGGCAAGCCACCGCCCCATAACGACTTTTTGCTGGTTGCCGCCGGACAGGGCCTCAATCGCAAGCGAGGGATCGTTTGGTGACAGCCCCAATTCCGCCCCGATGATGGCGGCCTGTTCTGCTTCAATTCTGGGCGACAGCATCTGGAGCAGTTTGCGCCCTATGCTCTCCGGATTCAGGAACGTGTTCTCCCGGATCGACAGGCTCATAGCAACCGACTCTTCAGTCCGATCCTTGGCAATCAGTCCGACGCCCGATTTCAGTGCGGCCTGCGGCGTCGATATGTCTGGCACCTGTCCGTTCAACGATACTCGACCATTGAAGGGCAGCAATCCGAACAGAGCCCTCGAAATCGACTCGTGACCGGCGCCGCGCAGACCAACTAGACCGACGATCTCATTCTGCATTAACGAGAAGTCAAGCGGCCCGACCTCACCAACTTCAAATCCGTCCAGACGCAGGACCTCTTCGCCCGACGCTTCGGAGGTCTTTACCGTTTCCCGCGTTTTTCGGCCAACGATTTTGTGGACCAGCTCTTCCGATGTGGTGTGGGCAATATCGCGGACACCGACCATCACGCCGTCGCGCAGCACCGCCACCCGATCGGCGATCTGGAAAATCTCATCTAGACGGTGACTGACATAGATCATCCCGACACCGCGCTCACGCAGCGGGCGAATGGCATCGAATAGACGACCAACCTCGTCGGCAGGCAGTGACGCGGTTGGTTCGTCCAGCACCAGAAACTCGCTGTCGACCGCCAGAGCCCGGGCAATCGCCACCAGGGATTTTTCGGTTCGAGAAAGGTTTTCCACCCGCGTCGTTGGTTCGAATTCGCAATCGACCTTCTTCAGGGCTTCAGCAGCAAACGCCTCAACATCGTTCCATTTGATAATGCCGTTTTTCTTCGAAAATCCGAGTGCCAGCGCGATGTTTTCAGCGACAGTCATCCATTCGATCAGACCAAGATCCTGGTGAATGAAAGCCACTTTCTGCCGCTCGCCGAAGCCTGCGGGTCGATGTTCATACGGTTCGCCATCAATCAGCACGCGACCCTTGTCCGGTCTGTGAATGCCGCCAAGCACTTTGATCAGCGTGGATTTGCCTGCGCCGTTTTCACCCAACAACGCAACGATCTCTCCCCTGCCGACCGACAGTGACACATCCTTGAGCGCATAAGTGCCGCCAAAATGCTTGTCGATACCGTCAAAAAACAGACCTGACTGCAGGCTTTGCATCCAGCTTCCTCCTGGCTACGGGGTATTGAGTTACCCGTAACGTTGCGCTAAGCCTTGACTCAAATTTCTCGTCTGTCAAGGATTAAGTTACCCGTAACGTAAAGCTGATGGAATGAACGAAAAACCAATTAAAAACAACAAGATAAGCTTATCTGAGGTGGCCAGGGAAGCAGGCGTCTCGAAAATGACCGCCAGCCGTGTGCTGCGCAAGGAAGGCGGATATTCGCAAGAGACACACGATCGGGTCATGGCGAAAGTGGAACAGCTTGGCTATTTGCCAAACCGTCTCGCAACGGTCTTTGCGGGCGACAAATCCTCCACCTTTGTCGGTGTGTCCATCCCTGATCTCGGCAATGAGGTTTTTGCTCAGGTTCTGGAGGGTATCGACCGCAAGCTCGGCGCGCTCGGTCACCAGACTGTTCTGGGCATGACCCAGCATACATTGCAGGAAGAAGAAGACTGGATCCGAACCGTGCTGTCATGGCAGCCTGCGGGTCTAATCCTCACCGGGCGCTATCACTCGCAAGGAGCGCTGGCGATGTTGCGCAATTCCGGCATTCCGATCGTCGAGATCTGGGATCTGAATTCCAGTCCGCTCGATATGAGCGTGGGCATCAATCATTTCGACAGCGGGTTCGACATGGGCCGTTATCTGATGAGTTGCGGCTATAGCCGCACCGGATATGTTGGAACGTCGCACAACACTGCCAATGCTGCTTCAACCCGACTGGACGGCTTTTGCAAAGCGGTTGAGGGAGGTGGTGGAACAGTGGAGCGGCAACTCTGCCTCCACGACACAGCAACCTATTATCCCGGATTCTATGGCACCGAACAATTGCTCGGATCAAACACCGGGATCGAGTGCATCTTTTACCAGAACGATGCCATGGCTTTTGGTGGCCTTCAATATTGCGAAAGCCGTGGAATGAGCGTTCCCGATGATATCGGGATCGCCGGTTGGGGCGATTTGCCAATCGCTTCAGTCATGACCAAACGTCTGACGTCCATGCACGTGCCGCACTTGAAGCTGGGTCAGGCCGCGGCGGAAATGATGCTGGCGCGACTGTCAGACGAGCCGGTTGAGGTTTTCCGCGACATCGGTTTTCGCCTGATCCCCGGATCGACGGTTTCCGTGTCGACCGACACTTAAGTGGTGCCGCCTCGCAAAATCGAGGTCTCCACCTCTACGACGTACGGTGTGGTTTCACCGCTGAAGATCGCGCCAAGCATTTGAGCGGCGGTTTCGCCAATTTCATGCGCGCTGACATCGACGGTCGTGATTCTTGGCTGCGAGATCGCTGCCACTTCAAAATGGCCGAAACCGGAAATCGCGAGCTGATCCGGCACTTTGATGCCAAGGCGATTGCACTCGCTGAGAATTCCGAAAGCAACTGGATCCGACACGCAGACCAAACCGTCATAGTCGAGCAACGCATGCCCCATCTTCGCCGCGAGTTTGGCGCCGTGCCGCATCGACACCGGTGCTGTTCCCGCGTCCAGAAAGTCCATTGGCGGAAGCTGCAATTTTTCGGCTGCCGCAACGGCACCCGCGCGCCTCTCCGCACCGCGCAGATCGCCACCTTCCGAAGCGCCGACAAATGCCAGTTTCCGGCGGCCAGACTCCGCCAGATGGGCGATGATGCTCTTCATTGCACCGGCGTTGGAAAATCCGACAACATGGCCCAACGGACTGGTGGGCAGATCCCACATTTCAACGACGGGGATACCGCGCGCCTGGACCAGATCGCGGGTTGTCTGGCTGTGATGCCCACCCGTCATGACCAACGCCTCAGGATTGCGCGTCAAGAGCTGTCGGACCAGAATCTCTTCACGTTCAATCCGGTAATTTGTGGCGCCGAGTAAAATCTGCAGACCGCCACCTTCAAGCGCATTGCTGAGCGCTCTGAATGTTTCGGCGAAATTGGCGTTGTTGATGGATGGCAGGGTTATGGCGACGAAGCCGCTCTTTTGGGTGCGAAAGGCCTGCGCCGTCGTGTCATAAACATAGCCGAGACGATCCGCCACTTCGCGCACCCGGGTGCGGGTCTTGGTGCTGACCGTTTTGTCCTCACGCAACGCCCGCGAAACGGTCATGGACGACACGCCAACCTCGCGTGCGACGTCCCGCATTGTGACCCGGCTGCTCATCGAATATCAGACCACGTATTCATGCCGCTCGGTCACATGATGATGAATGCGGCCATCGAAAAACTCGGCCACAATCTCGCCGGTCACTTCTTTCGATTGAAACCGCGCCGGTGCCTCAAGTGCAGCTTCCATGGATGCTTTGTCCGGATAGCTGATCGCCAGGATCAGCGGAAATTCTGGCGCCCCTTCATCCCGCTCGTCACTGAACATCACCCGGACATCCGTGTTGCCGGGAAACTGCGTCCAGAGCGGGACCAGCCGTTCCTTCACGGCCGCGCGGAAGGCATCTGTCTGTCCGGCTTTCACCTCCCCCTCAAACAACGCAAACCGCGTAATCATGATCCGATCTCCTCCTTTGCTCCTTTGAAAAACTCCATCACCGCAGCCTGATCCTCACCCCCCAGGCCGGCGGCCGTCAGCATACGATGAATTTCACCGCACAGGGCCGTCATAGGCATAGATGTTCCCGTCTTGCGGGCAAGATCGTTCACCGCGTTGAGATCCTTGACCATGTTGTCGATGCGGCCGGTGCGGCGATAATCCTTGGTTGCGAAGCGCGGCAGATATTCCTGCAATAGCGCACTGTCGGCCCGACCGCCGTTCAGCGCCTGCGGAATCTTCTCGGCATCGACCCCTGCGTCAAGTGCCAACTGCGTCGCCTCGGCAACAGCCAGAAAACCCAGGCCGCAAAGAACCTGGTTGATCAGCTTGGTCGTTTGTCCTGCGCCGGGGGGTCCCATGTGCGTGTAGTTGACTGCAACATATTTCAACGCGTTGTGGGCCTTTTTGACGGCTTGCGACGCGCCGCCCGCCATCAAGGTCAATTCCCCGATCAGCGCTTTCGGTGCGCCGCCCGATAGAGGGCTGTCGACCCATGCAAGTCCTTTTTGCGCGGCTCGTTCCGCCAGATCTCGGGTGGCCTCCGGATCGATGGATGACATGTCGATGATGATCGTGCCTTCCTTAGCGCCCTCTGCAATGCCGTTCTCACCAAACGCAGCTCGCTCGACAATGTGCGCGGCGTTGAGACTTGTAATCACATAGTCCGATTCGGCCGCCACCTCGGCTGCCGATATTGCACCGATCGCACCTTTTGCCACCAGCTCTGCAATTTTGGTTTCATCAAGATCGTAAACCGTGAGTCGGTTGCCGGTTTCAATCAAACGCGTTCCGATGGCGCCACCCATCGCGCCCGCTCCAATCAGACCTATGCGTTCACTCATGTCATCGTTTCCTTCAAGTAACTCTCAGATTCTGCGACCACTTGCGCATAGGGCATGGAAATATCGACAACACAGCCAAGCTCATCCTCATTCAGCATCTCCAGAGCAGCAAACTGGCTGTCCAGCAGGGATGGCGGCATGAAGTGGCCCTCACGTTCGTTGACACGTTCGGCAAGCACGCTTTTGTCGGCGTGCAGATGGATAAAGCGAACGTCCACGCCGGCGTGTTCGCGAATGCTGTCGCGATATTTGCGTTTCAGCGAAGAACACCCGATCAGCACTGGTCTGTCCGCGCGGGCAAGCGTCTTCCCGATTTCGGTGAGCCATGGAGCGCGATCGTCATCATCGAGTGGTTGGCCGCTCGCCATCTTTTCTATGCTGCGAGGCGGATGCAGGTCGTCTCCGTCAATGAACCTGACCGGAAAGCGACTTGCGAGGCTCGCGCCCACGGACGATTTCCCGCAACCGGACACACCCATGACCACGTAACACCGGGTCAAAGCGATGCTGTTATGCCGCCGTCAACATAAAGCGTATGCCCGTTGACGAAACTGGAAGCGTTTGAGGAAAGGAACACGCAGGCACCAACGAGTTCTTCAACATTGCCCCAGCGCCGTGCCGGAGTGCGTTTTTCAAGCCATGCAGAGAACTCGGGATCAGCAACCAGTGCCGCATTCAAAGGAGTGTCGAAATAGCCGGGCGCGATGGCGTTGCATTGTAAGCCATGTTTCGCCCAATCGGTGGCCATGCCTTTGGTCAGGTTGCCCACCGCACCTTTTGTTGCGGTGTAGGGCGCGATTCCAGGGCGGGCGAGCGCTGTCTGAACGGATGCGATATTGATGATTTTGCCATGGCCACGCCTGATCATATGCCGGGCCACCGCCTGCCCGACATGAAACACACTCGCAATGTTGGTTTGCAGCAGATTCTCAAACGCATCGGCCGGGAAGTTTTCCAGTTCCGTTCTGTGCTGCATGCCGGCATTGTTGACCAGAATGTCAATTGCGCCATGGTCAGCCTCAAATTCGTCCACCACTGCTCGAACAGCATCGTGGTCCGTGGCATCAAAGACGAGTTGGTGGACAGTCACACGGGCTGCGGCGAGCTTGACTGCCGCGCTATCCAGCTTGGCTGTGTCGCGCCCGTTCAACACAATTTCTGCACCCGCCTCAGCCAATCCTTTAGCGAGAGCAAATCCAATGCCTTGCGAGGAGCCTGTGATCAGTGCCCGTTTCGATTTTAGCGAAAAAAGTTCCATCCGTTTTGCCCTTACCGAGTTTCAACCAGTTGACGATGCGTTCTTGTTACGGATAACATGTTATCGATAACAATTGAAGTCAACCCCCGGAGTTAGGCATGTCCAAACCTTCCGTCTTGCAGGTCGGTCCGTATCCGGACTGGGACCAGGAGCCCCTCGATGCAGCTTTCGATATGAAGCGGTATTTCGAGGCTGAGGACGAAAAAGCGTTTCTCGCAAAGCACGGATTTTCCGTGAAAGCCATTACCACCCGGGGAGAACTTGGCGCCGATGCCCAAATGATTTCCCAATGCCCAAACTGCGAGGTTATCTGTGTTTATGGCGTGGGATACGATGCCGTTAATCTCAATGCCTGTCGGGAACGTGGGATTCAGGTGACAAACACACCAGACGTGCTTACCGGTGACGTGGCCGACCTCGGTGTTGCAATGATGCTTTGCCACACGCGCGGGATGCTTAGCGCGGAAGAATGGGTTCGCAATGGGTCTTGGGCGTCAAGTGGACACTACCCACTGAAGCGCCGGGTATTCGGTCGTCGCGCCGGAATTCTCGGCCTTGGTCGAATTGGCATCGAGGTCGCGAAGCGGCTCTCAGGTTTTGGAATGGATATCGCCTACAGCGATGTCGAGGCGAAAGACTACGCTCCTGATTGGACGTTTCTTCCCGACCCAATTGCGCTCGCCAAACATTCCGACTTCCTCTTTGTCACCCTCGCTGCATCCGCTGAAACACGTCAAATCGTGGGCCAAGAGTTCATCCAAAATGTCGGTCCGGAAGGGACCATCATCAACATTTCGCGGGCGTCCAACATTGACGAAGACGCTCTGATCGACGCGCTGAAAACGGGCGCTCTGGGCGGCGCGGCGCTGGACGTTTTTGAAGGCGAACCCGCACTCGACAAACGGTTTTTGGAACTGGAAAATGTTTTGCTTCAACCGCACCATGCAAGCGGCACCGTGGAGACCCGCAAGGCCATGGGTCAGCTTGTTCGGGACAATCTGACGGCACATTTTGCAGGCCAACCTCTGCTCACACCGGTTCTTTAGAGGGCAATGATGAAATCAATCACCATCCACGCTGCAAAAGATCTGCGGATTGAAGAGCACTCAGAACCGAAGCCGGGTCCGGGCGAAGTTCTCGTCAAAATGGAGGCAGGCGGAATTTGCGGTTCTGACCTGCACTACTTCAACCACGGCGGCTTTGGGACAGTGCGCCTGAAAGAACCGATGATCCTTGGCCATGAAGTCGCCGGGCGAGTGGAACAGGTCGGTGAAAACGTGATTGGGTTGGAAAAGGGACAGCTGGTTGCGGTTTCGCCGTCACGGCCGTGTGGCAAATGCCACTTTTGTCAGGAAGGCAGTCAGAACCATTGCCTCAACATGCGCTTTTATGGCTCAGCCATGCCCTTTCCGCACATCCAGGGAGCCTTTCGGCAAGTGCTTCTGGCGGATGCGGCGCAGTGCACTCCTGCAGACGGATTGTCCGCTGCTGAGGCAGCGACGGCTGAACCGCTCTCTGTTGTTTTACATGCAGCGCGTCAGGCCGGTGATCTTATGGGCAAACGGGTTCTTGTAACGGGTTGCGGCCCCATCGGCATGCTGGCTGTTTTAGTCGTAAAGGCGGCAGGCGCTTTGGAGATCGTCGTAACCGACATAACGTCTTTCACCCTCCAAAGGGCGCTCGAAGTTGGAGCAGATCAAACCATCGACATGGCGAAGGATCCAAACGGCCTCGCGCAATTTGAAGAGGGCAAAGGGCATTTTGATGTTCTGTTCGAATGCAGTGGCGTGGCAGCCGCGTTGAGTGCCGCAATTGCAGCAATGCGCCCGAAAGGCACAATCATGCAGCTTGGATTGGGCGGAGATATGACACTTCCCGTTCAAGCCATGACCGCGAAGGAGCTATCACTCAAGGGATCCTTCCGCTTTCATGATGAGTTTTCTCAAGCGGTGATGATGATGCAGGCTGGGCGGATCGATGTGAAGCCGCTGATAACCCATTCCATACCTCTGGACGAAGCAATATCAGCATTTGAACTGGCGTCAGACCGGACACAGGCCATAAAGGTTCAGATTGTTTTTTGAAAAGCTCACCGGCTCAATCTTGTCTTCGATCAAAGCCGCGTCAGAAATGACAAAACGGCAAAGTGCGCCTATACCTTCTTAACTCTTTGCGTGCCGCTGCGTTGTATTCCGAAACCAATAGGCTTTTGCGAATTTCCGGGGGTGTTCGTTGCCCGCTCCCTAATCACCTGAATAAATGTCGACGGCATGGCCCGCCCGTTGAAAGACGAAAGCTGCGATTAACAACCCTGACCACCTGCTCGAAATCTGGTTTAAGCCCGGTCAATCCAGTGCCCAAAACTATCTGTGGCTGGCTGCGGCGAATGCCCTTGCTGGTGAAAGCAAAAAGAGTAGCAAGGGCATTGTCAAATGCAAGAAGCTTCAAAACGATGATCCCGCAGACCAACACTGCAACGAGATATAGATGGCCAATGCCGGAGAAATCACCGGAAATACTTTTTCGCGGGTTGAAGATGGCTGGTTAGCAGCAAGACGATCAGGTCGCAGACAGGGCAATTGAAACCCCGTTGGGCGGCAAAATGTCCGCATTGCCGCCATTGATCCTCAACCCACATCCGCAGGAATTGAAGATATACCTGCCTAAACCAAAAACGACATTATGTCGCTTTTCAATTCCTAAAACCGCAATTTTTGCGGATTTCACAAAGCCTAAGAGACCCGAAAAAGTGCGCCAACTGGCGCAGTTATCGCCATGCCGTTCAGCTAAGGCAAGTGTCTCAAACTGGTAGTGGCTGATCTGGATGCGCCAACTGGCGCACCCTGTCCAGTGCCTTTGGTGCGTCCGGTAATTATGGAAATATTTCCACATTTTCTCCAGTCGCGATCGAACTGAGTGCTACCTGGCCAATTTTTGGTTTCGCTGGTCTCAGGCGCTTCACCGACAAAACAAACTGCGCTACTGTATGCGCCTCAGCATTTCGGAGTTTCCTCAACAAAATTCTCTTGAGGCAGGGTGCATCACTTCTCATTGCAGCTGTGTGGAAAAAACTTCAATCAGTAACAAGTTGCGCCTCGGCCATAATTGATTGTTATGGCTGCGAGCCAAAAATAATATTTTTGCGATGGAAGAGCGATGTTTACCCTTGAACATGTACGCCAACGCCGCAGCACGACCATATTCTCTACGGGAGTGAACCCCCATCATGAACCTTGGATATCTGGTGTCGCGTTCCGCTTTGTACTGGCCGAACCGAATTGCTCTTAAGGATGAACGCACCAAGCTGACATATACCGAACTAAACGATCGAACCAATCGGTTGGCCAACGCCTTGGCCGACATTGGTCTGATACAAGGTGATCGCGTTGCCATTTTGGCGTGGAACTGCTGTGAAATTGCCGAAGTTGAAGTGGCACTATTCAAAGGTGGGTTTGTGCGCGTTCCCATCAATGCACGCCTGTCAGAAGACGAAATTGCGCATATATGTGCTGACAGCGCAGTTCGTGTTTTGATCACCGATGCTGCACACCTTTCTGCAGCAAAGCGCGCTCACGCGGAGCTTGATCATCTGAATACAGTTCTGGTGACTGGCGAAAGCGGAAGCTTTGAAGATGCAATTGCGAACTCCGACCAGAGTCCGGTTTGTGTCGATATCGATCCTGATGCGGTGATGGTGCATCACTACACTTCTGGTTCTTCGGGAGTTCTGAAAGCGGCAATGCATACCGCCCGCAACCGTAGACAGATTTTGCGAAAGATCACTTTTCGATCGCGGCTATACCCGGATAGCCAGGAGATCTTTCTACACGTTGGGCCGATTACGCATGTTTCCGGGATGGCCATCATGCCGCTTCTCGCACAGGGTCACACCAGTATCATTCTTTCCCGGTTCGATGTGGATTCGTACCTTTCAACGGTTGAACGAGAAAAGATCACACAGACTTATTTGGTGCCGACCATGATCAACCGTATCCTTGCCGCGCCGAACCGAGCGGACTTTAATCTTTCCTCCCTTAAGTTGCTGAGGTACGGCGCGGCTCCAATTTCTCCGGCTCGACTCCGCGAAGCAATTGAGTTCTTCGGCCCAATTCTCAATCAGGGCTATGGTGCAGGTGAAGTGTGCTCCTCCGTGACCTTGCTCACCGAGGCTGATCATAAACTAGCCTTCGAAAGCCGTCCCGAATTGTTGGCGTCTTGCGGTCGCGCCCTCTTTGACACCGAAGTGATCGTCGTCGACGAAGAAGGTCGTGAGCTGCCGGTGGGAGAGGCCGGTGAACTGGTTGTGCGGGGCGAAGATGTGATGAAGGGATATCACAACGCTCCGCATTTGACGACGCCGGTCCTGAAGAACGGCTACTACCACACTGGTGACATCGCCTATGTGGATGAGACCGGGTACATTTTCATCATTGATCGGAAGAAGGACATGATCGTCACAGGCGGTTTCAACGTCTATCCGAACGAAGTGGAACATGCACTGTTCGAATGGCCCCAAGTGTTCGAAGCGTGTGTCGTTGGTGTTCCTGACAACGATCTGGGCGAAGCCGTCAAAGCAGTCGTCGTGCCTCGTGATGGCGCAGAGATCGATGAGCGAGCGTTGATAAGCCATTGCGTCGACAAACTCGGGAAATTCAAGAAGCCCCACTCCATTGATATTGTTGATGAACTTCCCAAAAATGACGCGGGGAAGGTTCTGCGACGTCAGGTTCGCGATCGCTATTGGGCCCACTCGGATCGGAAAGTTTAGTCATGGGGCTCAATCGCGCAAACCAAGGTCTGGATGTGAGCGCCTTTGCGGAGCTTCGCAGCAAGGTAAACGATCTTCTACACAATGAGATGATCCCCTTCGAACGCGAGGAGGGCCTCAGTCATGAGACGCGTTTTGAACGATCGCAACTGGAGCTGTGGTGGAAGCGGTCCAGAGAGCTAGGGATTTATGGCTGCAATCTGCCTGAAGAATTTGGCGGTCTCGGCCTCTCGATTGGCCAGCTCTGCACCCTGAAAGAGGATTGTACGCGTTCAAACGCTGCCTTGTACGGATGCGTTCTCGGCGAAAATGGCGGCCCAATGCGGATTGGTTACATCATCACGCAGGCTACCAGCGAACAAAATGATGAGTTTTTCTATCCTGCAGCGCGCGGCGAACGGGCGGGTTGTTTTGCTCTCAGCGAACCAAATGCTGGCTCAGACGCAACGCGCATTGAAACTCGCGCCGTGGAAGATGGCGAGGACTACATCATCAACGGCCACAAGCGATACATCACCGCTTCTCGCACCGCAGACTTCGCCATCGTCATGTGTGTCACTGATCCCGATGCAGGTGCCAATGGTGTGACAGCGTTTCTCGTTGACGCGAAGTCGCCTGGCTACCGGATCGAAGGTCACTATCTTCCCATGTCGGGTCAGCACATCGACAATGACATCATCCTTGAAAATGTCAGGGTTCCGGCGCGCAACATACTGGGCGGTTTGGGCAATGGCTTCAAACTCGGTATGGAACGGATTAACATCAACCGGTTGTTGCAGTGTCCAACGATGCTGGGTCACGCCCAGTTCGCACTAGCCCAATCAATTGACTACTCCAATCGTAGGGTTCAGTTCAAACAACCGATTGCCAATTTTCAGGCCATTCAGCACATGTTGGCCGACATGAAGACGGCAAACTATGCGGCTCATGCCATGATCCATGCCGCCGCCGCAGAAGCAGACCGCGGCGAGAACATTCGATCAGAGGCTGCGATGTGCAAGGTTTTCATTGCCGAAAACGCGTTTCAGGTGGCTGACAAGGCGATCCAGATCCATGGAGCGACGGGGATGACAAAAAATCACCCCGTGGAATGGGTGTTCAGACGGCTGCGGATGTTCCGGGTACTGACCGGAAGTTCGGAAATCCAGCGCAACACCATCGGCAAAGGCATCCAGAAAGAGTGGCAGAAAGCAAATCCGGAAGAGACGGTATGATAAACGACTGGTCCTTCCTCAACGACATGCGCATAATTGATTTGTCGCGCCTGTTGCCCGGTCCATTTGCCTCGCAGTCTCTTGCCGATCTTGGTGCTGAAGTCATCAAAATTGAAGAACCCAAGTTTGGTGATCCAGGCCGGTCCCTGGGAAAGGACATGTTTGCCCGACTGAACCGCAACAAAAAGTCACTGACCCTCGATTTGAAATCCGATGAAGGCAAATCGGTTCTGACTGAACTGCTCAAAAGTGCTGATGCTGTGATCGAGAGCTTTCGTCCCGGAGTGATGGACAGGCTCGGTTTCGGCTATGAAGCCGTTTGCCAACTCAATCCTGCGATTGTGTACTGCTCACTTACCGGGTTTGGCCAAACAGGCCCGTATCGGGACCGGGCAGGCCATGACATCGATTTTCTGGCACTGGCTGGTTATTTTGCCGTGCCAAGTCAGGTCAATGATAAGCTGGCGCGCCCTAAAGTGCGGCTCAGCGACTATGCTGGAGCAATGTACGCCGCATTGTCGCTGGCGGTTGCCATGGCGTCAGCCAAGCTCAACAACAAAGGTCAATATCTGGACGTGTCGATCACCGATGCGATGGCGAATTGGTCGTCACCATTGGTGCGGATTGCGCACGAACTGTCGGGGGGCGACACTGACAGAATGTCGTTTGTGATGCCCGACAACGACATATTTGAAACCAGGGATGGCGGGCATATCGCGATTGGTCTTTTCGAAAACAAGTTTTGGAAACAGTTTGCGGAGATGGCGGCGGACGACTTTCCGCAGCTTTCAAGCGAAAACTATGCCACCAGTCACCTGCGCAATCAGCGTAAGAGCGAAGTGCACCGTTTGATGAGCGAAATGTTTGCATCCCGGACACTGGCTGAATGGGAAGCATTTTTTGAGCCTACCGATCTGCCCTGGGCGGTCGTTTACAAGGATATGCGATTGTTTGAGGATCCGCATTTGCGGGAACGGGGCATGTTTGGTGAGCTGGGCCATGGGGATGAGAAGACATTTCAGGCAGCCTATCCGACTAAGTTCTCCCGCGGTCTCGACGAATTTCGCTTGCCGCCGCCCAGGAAGGGACAGAATACCGACGAGATCCTGAAATCACTTGGCCACGACGAAGCGGCAATTGCAGCCATGCGAAACGCCGGAGTGATCTGATTGCGGGAGGGTTCGATTGCGTTTGCCTGCCCGCAGCAAACCTGCATCTGAGGTGCTGCTGTTTACGGTGTCTGATCCTGTCGTTGCTGAGCAAGGACCCAAAAACGGCGAAGGGCGTCGCCAACGACCATACTGGTGGCAATCTTGAGCAGGCGAATTTGTGCGTCTCAACAGGCCTGATTTTTCGATGTGAAACCCACGGCATTTTAAAACTACGCCTTCGCTTTGGCGATAACAAAACTCTATAGAACAGATACGAATATAATATTTCTGCAATTGCCTTGAGTTCACCTAAAAAGACGGAGTGATCTGGTTAGAAATGACCGAAACCGGGAGGATAATTTCGTGTTCGAATTGAGACATATCAAATCCATCGTGGCGGGGGCTGCTCTGTCTCTGTCGAGTTGCATTGCCATGGCTGGCGATTTTCCGGAGCGCCCGGTGGATCTCGTGGTTGGCTTCAAAGCTGGCGGCGGTACAGACACCTATGCCCGCGCGCTTGCGTCGGTCGCAGAGAAACATCTGGGAGGCCAGCCGATTGTTGTGGTGAACAAGCCAGGTGGTGGTGGTCTCGTTGGCGGTCGCTTTGTCGCTGATCAACCACCTACTGGCTACACGCTATATCTGGCATCAGCCGGATCACTAGTTCTCAAGAACATTCTAAAGCCCCAGGTCGTGAGTGTAGCGGACTTTAAAATGGTTGGGACCATCGGTGCTTTGACCCCTGGCATTTTTGTTCCTGCATCCTCACCCATCAAAACCATGGATGATCTGCTTGCTGCAGCCAAAAGCTCGGAAAGCGCCCTGCGCTGGGGACACACAGGCCGCGGGAACACCTGGCACGTCGCAGGTCTTGGGTTTTTGAACCCAAACAAAGCGCGCACCAAGGACATTCCGTTCAAGGGAGGAGCTGGCGTTCGCGCGGCAGTCGCAAGCAGCGAAGTGGACTTCGGTGTCATGGGTGCCCATCTCATTCGCGGGTTCGAGAGCGATATGCGTCTTTTGGCTGTGATATCCAACACGCGCCATCCCGCAACACCTGACACACCAACACTCAAGGAGTTGGGAGTGGATTTTGTGCCTGTTTCGACACCGATGATCGTTATGGCTCCCGCCAAAACTGACGACGCAGTCGTTGCGAAATTGTCCGAAGCCGTTGCGGCCATGTCCAGCGATAGCGCATTTGTTGCCACGCTGGACAAAGCCGGTCTCCCCTCGATGAGCGTCAACGGACCCGACACTGCAGAAGCTTTGAAAGTTTCGAGTGGGCAATGGGCTGAGCTTCTCAGCGGAATTTGATGCAAACCGCCGAAGGCAGAACAAGTGTGGCGCGTGAAACTGCGCGCCACAATGTCGTAACCGGTTTGGCACTCGTTGTGCTGGCGGCATTCTTCTTTTGGAACAGCTACTCAATTTCGCTGGATTTTGTTGATGAAGAAGGTATCGGGCCCCGGTTTTTCCCTCAGGCAATAGCGGTCGTGTTGGGAATTCTGGGACTTATTCTCGCTGGTTCCGGTGTCTTGGGTCGTGCGGCCCCGGCGGACAAAACCAGTTTTGAGGCGCGACGATTCTGGCTGGATGCCGTTCCGCTGTTTCTGTTGAGCTTGGTGTTTGTCTGGCTGTTCAAGTCCTTCGGATATCTAGTCGCGACGCTCATCCTGATCGCTGTAGGATTGCTGGTGTTTTCCGCACGAGGAAGGGCGCTTTGGCTCACGCCGCCCATTGCGGCGATTTTGCTCTATCTCGTGTTTTTTCGTCTGATGCGGATCTACGAACCACCAGCAGCAATCTTCAACCCGCTCACGTTTTTGAGCTGATTTGAGACCGATCGCATGGAACTTTTGAACGGCTTCATCACGATCTTTACGACACCGGAGACTCTCGGTTTTGTCGTTCTGGGAGCGCTCCTTGGGGTCATTGTTGGAGCCGTCCCCGGTCTGACCGCATCGGCTGCGATCGCGATGCTGGTGCCGATCACCTTCTACATAGATCCATTGTCGGCGCTTTCGTTTCTTTATGTGATCGGAAAGGCGGGGCGCTTTGGCGGGTCAATTTCCGCGATCCTTTTCAATACGCCAGGAACAACGGCAGCCGCGGCGACGGTGATTGACGGACATGCGTTGACCAAACAGGGCAAGGCCGGAAAAGCCCTGAAGACCGCAACTGTTTCGTCGGTGATTGGTGACTATGTCGGTGAGTTCATTCTGATCTTTGGTGCTCTGACGATCGCGCAACTTACCCGGGACCTGGGTCCACCCGATTATTTTGCAATTTATGTTTGCGCATTTCTCATCATCGGCTCCGTCATTTCCGATTCGGTGCTGAAGGGGATTGCATCGACTCTGTTCGGCGCTGCGCTCGCAATGGTGGGGCTCGACCCGATTACATCTGAGCCGCGTTTTGATTTCGGCATGGTGGAACTCTACAACGGATTTTCACTCGTACCGCTGCTGATCGGGATGTTTGTCCTCTCGGAGGTGTTTACGCAGGTATTTCCGGCGCGGCAGGGGCAGCAATCCCAGGGGACGGTTGAGACGCGTGATGCAGATGGCGATCGGTTAAGCTGGTCGGAAATTCGGCGCATACTTCCGTTTGTCGGACGCGGCGCCGGAATTGGATCCATGATTGGCCTGATCCCCGGTGTGGGATCCGCCGTCGCCTGTTTTGTCGCGTATGGTACATCTAAAGCACGCGCCAAAAACCGGGATGAGTGGGGCAAGGGTGCGATTGAAGGGGTTGCGGCGCCTGAAAGCGCCAACAATGCCGTTTCCGGTCCATCAATGATACCGCTTCTCGCACTTGGAGTTCCCGGGTCCACGATCGCGGCAATGCTGATGGGTGTGTTCCTCATTCACGGCATTCAGGTTGGTCCCAAAATCTTCGATACGTCAGGCGGTATCGTCTATGGATTGTTCGCCGCAGGCCTGATTGGCATTGCCCTTTATGGGTTGATCGGCTGGTTTGGTGGACCGTTGATCGGGCGTATCATCGCAAAAGTACCACACCGTCTGATCTACCCGACTATTCTCTCAGTCGCCTTGATTTCTGCATACACCGCCAGATCGTCGATGTTTGACGTTACGATTGCATGCATCTTTGGATTGGTGGGATATTTCATGCGCACGCTGAACTTCAGCCCACCTGCAGCCATAATCGCTTTTGTCCTGGCGCCTGGTGCAGAACAGGCGCTGCGACAGTCAGTTTTGCTGACTGATGATGGGTTCGGCATTTTCCTGACGCGACCGGTCGCGCTCGTGTTCTTCGCTATTCCGGTACTGGCGATTGGCATCCGTATATTCGGTCGAATGCGCGGGCAAAAAGCCGAAACTGCTACACAAACCTGAACAGTTGTCGCAGCGGTAAGCCAGGATCGTACTTCGGCAGGATTCGCAAAGAATTGATGCTCTCCGTCACAGGCCAACACAAAGAAGTCAGCGCCTCAAAATTCGGCAAGCCGCGCCGCTCAAAACTCCGAGCTGTCCAGACATGAAGGAATTGATCACATGACGCCGCGCAACACGATCGTGCTGATGTCAGATGAACATGCGGCCAAAGTCATGGGTTGCGCGGGTCATCCATTGATCCAGACTCCGAACCTTGATCGTATGGCCGCTCAAGGCACCCGCTTTTCCAGCGCATACACCAACGCACCGATCTGTGTGCCCGCGCGCGCTAGTTTTGCCACGGGGCGATATGGAAACACGACCGGTCATTGGGACAATGCCACCCCCTATACGGGCGACCCTCAATCCTGGGGGCATATCTTACAGTCAAACGGTAATCCAGTTGGATCCATCGGCAAGTTGCACTACCGCAACGAAACGGACCCCGTCGGCTTGGATTTTCAGGAGATTCCAATGCATCTTGTAGGTGGGGTTGGTGATGTTCTGGGCTGCATACGGGAACCGCTTCCAAGACGTTGGAAGTCGCGCGATCTGGCCGAAAGCGCGGGCGTAGGCGAAACGTCATACACGCAATACGACCGAAACATAACAGAAGCGGCTTGCGCGTGGATTGCGGACCAAGGCTCAAATCCGGGCAATGAAAAGCCCTGGACAGTGTTCATATCTATGGTCGCGCCGCATTTTCCATTGAAGGCTCCGCAGGAGTTTTATGACCTCTACAAAGAGCACGACCTTTGCCCCTCAAAACCCGCAAGTGACAATGACCACGAATGGCTGCGTGAACTACGTCGCTGTTTTGTTTACGACAACTTCGATGCAGAGCGCACGCGCGTTGCCCTGACCGGTTACTTTGGGCTGATCAGTTTTATGGACCACAATGTCGGTCGTATCATCGAGGCGGTTGAAGAAGCCGGACTGCAGGACACAACTCGCGTTCTTTATGTGAGCGACCATGGCGACAACATGGGTGAGCGCGGGCTTTGGGGAAAGTCGAACCTCTACGAAGAAGCAGCGGCGGTTCCGATGATTCTGGCCGGGCCTGACGTGCCGCAAAACAATGTGTGCGGCACACCCGTCTCGCTCGTGGATGTGTTCCCAACTCTGTTAGATGCGGCCGGATTGCCGTCAGGCCACCCGGATCGACCAGGCCGATCACTGCTTCGGCTTGCCGGCGAACCAGACGATGAAAACCGAGTGGTTTTTTCCGAGTATCACGCAGCAGGCGCTAAAACCGGCGCATTCATGATCCGAAAGGGTGCGTGGAAATACATCCACTACTGCGGCATGGCTCCTCAACTCTTTGACCTTAAGAACGATCCCGAGGAGTTGCAGGATCTGGGGCAAAGTGCTGCGCACGCAATGAAGCGGGAAGAGCTGCATGGGGAACTTCTAAAGATTTGCGACCCGGGCCAGGTCGACCGGCAGGCAAAGTCGGATCAGGCGGCAATCGTTGAGCAACATGGTGGCGTCGACGCTGTTCTTGAGCGCGGAGGATTTGGAGCCACTCCAGCGCCTGGTGCGTCAGCAAGTTTCCGATCGTCTTAAGGTGAACAATGGCAGATTCACTCAATCACACCATTCCTTTGTGCGAAGGAGCCGATCCCAACCCTCAAGCACCTCATTTCTCACTTCCGTCGTTGGCCTGCGACTGCCATGCGCATATTTTTGGGCCTCAATCCGAGTGCCCGATGGTTTCGGACAGGCTTTACACTCCTCCTGAGGCCTCGTTGCCTTCCTATGAGTATCTTCTTTCGACGCTGGGTTTTGACCGCGCCGTCATCGTCCAGCCGAGCGTTTATGGCACCGACAACAGGGCCACTCTCGATGCTGTCGCGACGGCCCCGGACCGATACCGGGCAATCGTGTTCGTGGATGCGGGCGTAACGGAAGATGATCTTGCAGCATTGCACGCAGCGGGTGCGCGAGGGGTTCGTGCCAATCTGTTGTTTTCAGGCGACAAAGCAATGCGCGATGTTGAGAGCATCACAGCGAAAATAGCACCGTTTGGCTGGCATCTTCAGGTCTTGCTTGATGTGTCGACCTTTCCGGACCTCTTGCAGTTTTTCTCCCGGTTGCCTGTGCAAACCGTTTTTGACCACATGGGACATTTTCCTGTCTCAAAGGGGGTTGATGACCCGGGCTTCATCGCGCTGACTTCTCTAATGGAACAGGGCAAAGCCTGGGCCAAACTGTCAGGTGCTTATCGAATTACCGGAGAGGCGACGGCGCCATACGGTGATATCGCAACCGTTGCCTGCGCATTAATCCAAGCCAATTCAGATCACGTCGTATTCGGGTCGGATTGGCCTCACCCGCAAATTCAAGTCACCATGCCAAATGACGGCGACCTTTTGGATGCGCTCGCGGATTGGGCGCCCGCCTCAGACCTGCGTCGCAAAATTCTCTTTGAGAATCCAGCTCGGCTTTATGGATTCTGAAACTGAGCCAAATCCGCTACGATGTCTCCTTTGACAATTCCCTCTTCAAACAGCTGCTGACAAATGGCCAGCGTTTCATTGAGGACGCACTTGGTTGCTGCGCTCATTGGCTGATTTTTTGGCCACACGAAGCAAATATCTCGAGTGAGTCTGGCATCATCAATTCTGCGGGCGCGCAGTTCGCCTCGTCTCCAGGGAGTGTCAAGTGACGGCCAGGGAAGAACCCCATGGGTCACGCCGCTCTGGATGTAACTTATTCTCAATCGGGTGGATTCTGTGGTCACACGGATATTCAAGCCTCGACCGGTTTCATTGGCTACGGCCTCGACAAGCTCGCGCACCGCATGGGATTTTTGACTGAGAACCAAAGGCACTTCGAACAGGTCGTCACAGCTCACCGTCTCTTCGCCTGAACACGGTGGATCGTGAGGACGCCTGCGGGACGCCAAATAGAGCGGCTCTGTATAAATGTGGACAAATTCGAGCTTCGGGCCAAGGTTCTGTCTGGCTGAAATTCCAAGATCAGCGCGACCCGACTGAACCATCTCACAAACATCCAGCCCCAACTCTTCCTGAATCCGTAGTTCGATATCGGGGAATCCGTCCGCGATCCGTTCCAGTAGCCTTGGAGCTATGTGAACACCCAGCATGGGTGGAACAACGATTAAAACCTCTCCACGTGGAGTATCGGCTTCTGATCGGACGTCATCAATCGCCTGCTTTAGTTGCGCAACGATCTTGCGTGCATGCTGATATAGGACTTCGCCTGCCTTTGTCGGCTTCACCCCCTTCGACGATCTGACAAGCAGTTCGGTTGCCAAATCAGCTTCAAGGTTCAGGATATGTTGGCTTAAGGCCGGTTGCGCCACATTCAATGTGCGGGCGGCGCTTGAGACGCTGCCTCTCTCCACAATTGCGATAAAGTACCTTAGCTGACGAACATTCATACGCGCCTCCCCGAAAGAAGCTACGATAGGCAGCTAAGAAACAGAAGAAAAAACTATGGAGAGATCAACGCCGCTTGTTCAGGATCGACAGCAAAAGACGACCGCATCTGCGCCGCCCATACTCCGTCAATGCACGTAATCGCCCAAAAAGACGGGAACTCAACCAGCAATGTTCCATCTCGTGCGAACCGGCGCACTTGGACGTCCAGGTGGACCTTTTGCTTTGAAGACTGGATTGGCGTGAGGTGTCCCCACTCAGTGTGATCCCAAGTGTCCCCGGCTCTCATATGAAAATCTTCCAAATAGTTATCTGGAGACTGCCAGATCTTCACATTGTTTCCTGAGAGGCGAAAATGCGGAAAGTGAAGTGTCTTTGCAATCGCGTCTTCATCTCGAGAATTCAACGCAGCCAAATGGGCATACATCACTTCAACGGCAGACTCGACTGCAGTTTTTGTCATCGAGGCGATCCTGTTTTTCCGCCAGCACCAAGACGTCTTTAGCGTTATTGATAAACTTGGCCAGACGGAAATAGGATTTTTCGTTGGTTTCTATACAATAAAGCTCTATCGCACTACTTGCGCAAATGGATGCATTGTCTGCGCATCCAGGGCTCTAAGAACCAACAGCAACCGCACGACATCCTAACTCATACTAATTGCGAATTTCAGTATGCGCTCCGCTTCATTGGGGGAGGGCCTTTTTCGTTCCGCTGCGCAACGCACCGGCGCCGAATTTGCAAGAGGGCAGAGACGAACCGTTTCGGAGTGGAACGCTTCGTTGTGAGAGCCTTTTTTTGTTTCAAGGGAAACCACAAAGGTGACGTGAAAGGTGACTTATAGAATTTAAGTCACCTTGATATTCAATAATTACAGATACTTAATTGAAAAATATGGCGGAGAGACAGGGATTCGAACCCTGGGTACGCTCGCGCGCACAACGGTTTTCGAGACCGCCCCGTTCGACCACTCCGGCACCTCTCCGAATAGGAACGCGTGTTTGTCGAACCGGAGCCGGACATAGCGATCTGTCATGCCTGAATCAAGTCTATTCCGTGGTGCCGCTGTCGCGATGACGGGAGCATCGAAGTCGGCGCTGAATGGGTTGCTGCCTTGTTGCCCTGTATGCCGTGCCGCTGAATGCAGTCACAAGCGGGGTCTGCGGCGGAAACGAGCTTGCCCAATTGGAGTGCGAACGGGGTTGAAGCACTCTTCCGGCGTCCCAAATGGTAACCACGAGGCATGTTGAACTGGTAAAGTAAACGTTGACAGATCGGCCCGTTTGGGCGTACTCACCACACCAAGCGCAGGCGTGGCAGGTTCCACGCCTTGTTTTGTTTGAAGTTTCAACCTGAAACGACTGGAAGAAGACGTTCCGCAATTGCTGGAAGCAGCGCTGCGAGAGCGGATTGAACACGAGGATAAAAAAGATGTTCGCAGTCATCAAGACGGGTGGCAAACAGTACCGTGTTGCCCCTGACGATGTGCTCAAAGTGGAAAAATGTGCCGGTGATGCCGGTGACATGATTGAATTCAGCGAAGTTCTGATGGTCGGAGCCGAAGGGTCCACGTCCATAGGTGCGCCAACGGTTGACGGTGCCATGGTCACCGCTGAAATCGTGGAGCAGGGCCGGGGTCGCAAGGTCATCGCCTTCAAAAAGCGTCGCCGCCAGAACTCACGCCGCACAATCGGTCATCGCCAGCATTTTACAGAAGTTCGCATCAGCGAAATTTTGACCGGTGGAGCAAAGCCATCGAAAAAGGCTGCTGCAAAACCGGCTGCAGAAAAGAAGGTGGAAGAGAAAGCGCCTGAAGCTGCGACGGAAGCCAAGAGCGAGCCGAAGGCGGAAGCCGCACCGGAAACTAAGGCAGCAGACGCAAACTCGGACGAGGCGCTGACACCGCTGTTCACCGCACCTGAAGGTGAGCCGGATGATCTGAAAAAGATTTCTGGTGTCGGACCGGTGCTTGAGAAGAAGCTCAACGCGTTGGGTATCACCAAATTCGAGCAGGTTGCAAATTTCTCGGCTGATGATATTGCACGTGTCGATGAAAGCCTGTCATTCAAAGGCCGTATTGAACGTGATGGCTGGCTGGAACAGGCAGCCAAGCTGGCCGCTGAATAAAGCGACGACGAAGGAGTAAGACAATGGCCCATAAAAAAGCCGGTGGTTCGTCCCGCAACGGACGCGATTCAGAATCCAAACGTCTCGGCGTGAAAAAATTCGGCGGTGAGCACGTGATTCCAGGCAACATTATTCTGCGTCAGCGTGGAACCCGTTGGCATGCGGGCGAGAATGTTGGCCTTGGCAAGGACCACACACTGTTTGCGACAGCAGAAGGCAATGTGAACTTTACCACCAAGGCGAACGGCCGGACCTTTGTGTCCGTGATGCCGAAACTCGCCGCAGCAGAATAGCCGGTTAAGACATATCAACCGGCGTCTCATCGACCCGGTTGAAACCAGCCAATCAAACAAGGGGAGATGGGACGCCATCTCCCCTATTTGTTTTGGAGGGCAAAATGGAGATCCTGATCACCAAGAGACTGACTTTAAGGTCACCTCTGGAGGTTGACGCCGACGACCTGGCGTTGTTCCTCAACAACCACAAAGTGTCGAAGATGCTGGCACAGGTGCCGTTCCCTTATGATCGTAAAGATGCGCTTGAATTCATCGAAGCGCGCCGCAATCAGCCAGCGACGGATCCTTCCCGTACTTACATGATCTTCCGCGAGAGGCTGATCGGGTGTGTGGGACTGCGCCAGATGGAAGAGAAGACCATGTTCGGCTATTGGCTCGCTGAACCGTTCTGGGGGCAGGGGCTGATGAGCGAGGCGGCACACTGTGTGCTGGACCGGCACTTCGCCGATCCGGATGCCGCTGAGCTGGAGGCTCACGTGTTTGTCGACAATCCTGCTTCGCAGCGGGTTTTGGCCAAACTCGGTTTTGAGGTTGTGGGTTCCGGGGAAACATTTTCTCCCGCCCGCGACCGCAAGGCGGCTGATCTGATCACCCGATTGAGCCGGGAGCGCTATCTGGATCTTCATCCGCTCCAGCCACAAAAAAATGCGGCTTGAGACGGCATAGACGACCTTTGAGCACCGGCAGGCAAAGTCGGTGCTCGCTTGTTGTGACTTCTGTGATCCTTTCTTTGGACCGCAACAAGGACTAAGACAGGCGAAGCGGACGCAGATCCGGCCAGAATGAGACCTGAACGATGAAATTTCTCGACGAAGCAAAAGTGCATATCCGGTCAGGCAATGGTGGTGCCGGGTCGATGTCTTTTCGTCGGGAAAAATACATCTCCCATGGCGGGCCGGACGGTGGCAATGGCGGCAAGGGTGGCGATGTCTGGGCCGAGGCTGTCGCCGGCCTCAACACGCTGATCGATTATCGCTACGCCCAGCACTACAAGGCAAAAACGGGCATGCACGGCATGGGCCGCAATCGCAACGGCGCGAAGGGTGATGATGTCACACTCAAGGTGCCGGCGGGAACCCAGATATTCGATGACGAAACCCGAACACTGATTGCCGATTTGGTTGATGAAGGTGACCGCGCCTTGTTGGCGCGCGGCGGCAATGGCGGTTTTGGCAATGCGCATTTTCGCACTTCGGTCAATCAAGCGCCGCGGCGCACCAATCCCGGACAGGAGGGTGACGAACGCTGGATCAGGCTGCGGTTGAAGCTCATCGCGGATGCGGGGCTTGTGGGCCTGCCCAATGCGGGGAAGTCGACCTTTCTCGCGAGTGTGACGGCGGCCCGCCCCAAGATTGCGGACTACCCCTTCACAACACTGCACCCAAATCTAGGTGTCGCCCGCGTCGACGGTCGAGAGTTTGTACTTGCTGACATCCCCGGCCTCATTGAGGGCGCTCATGAGGGGGTGGGTATTGGCGATCGGTTTTTGGGCCACATTGAGCGCACCAAAGTGCTGGTTCATCTGGTCTCCGCTCTGGAGGAGGATGTGGCGCAAGCCTATGAAACGGTTCGCCATGAACTCGCCGAGTATGGCGCAGACCTGATGGACAAACATCAGATCGTGGCGCTCTCCCAGGCTGACGCGGTCGATGAGGACATGTTGGCTGAAAAGAGACAAGCTCTTGAAACAGCATGTGGTTGTTCTGTGATGCTTCTGTCCAGTGTCACACACTCTGGCACCGAGGAAATATTGCGCCAAGTTCTGACAGCAATTGATGAAATCGCCGCCCGTGACGAAACTGAGACGGACGATCCGCGATGGCAGAAACTACCTACCGACAGCAGCAATGATGAAAGCGTCGACTGGCGGGAAGAGCGCGACGGTGAGCGGATGCGATGACCTGGCACCTCAACAGCTACAACCGCATCGTTGTTAAAATCGGGTCCGCTCTGTTGGTTGACCGAGAGGTTGGTATCAAGCGTGACTGGATCGCCAGTCTTGCTGCAGATATCGCTGGACTCAAGCGAAGTGGCAGTGAGGTACTGGTGGTGTCCTCAGGTGCGATTGCGCTTGGTCGCAACATCCTGGCCCTGCCAAATCGCAGCCTAAAACTCGAAGAAAGTCAGGCCGCTGCAGCTGTGGGGCAGATCGCATTGGGACGGGCCTGGTCGGAAAGTCTGGCAGAAGCGGGACTAACGGCAGGCCAAATTCTGCTTACACTGGGAGATACGGAAGGCGCATCCAACCGACGCACCTATCTCAACGCTCGCTCGACCATTTCGACCTTGCTGAAATTCGGTGCCGTGCCCATCATCAATGAGAATGACACCGTCGCCACGTCGGAAATTCGCTATGGCGATAATGACCGCCTTGCGGCTCGGGTCGCCACGATGATGAGCGCTGATCTGCTGGTGCTATTGTCAGATGTGGATGGGCTCTACTCCAGGCCGCCGGTTGCCAACGGTAATATGCAACAAGATGCAGAGTTCATTTCCCACGTAGAACAGATCAGCCCGCGCATTGAAGCTATGGCTGGCTCTGCTGGATCAGAGCTTTCCCGCGGTGGCATGGTGACAAAGATCGAAGCGGGAAAGATCGCTACGACAGCCGGTACAGAAATGGTGATCACATCCGGGCACCGCCTGAACCCACTTGCTGCGCTCGACAAGGGAGAACGTGCCACTTGGTTTGCGGCCCGGCAAAACCCGGTTGCGGCGCGCAAGAAATGGATTGCTGGCCAGCTTGAGGTTGCCGGAAAGGTGACAATTGATCAGGGTGCGGAGCGGGCGCTCACTTTGGGTAAGAGCCTGCTTCCCGCAGGCGTGTCCGCGGTCGAGGGTCAATTTCGTCGGGGCGACGCTGTCTCAATCATCAACGAAGGGGGTCGCGAAGTTGCTCGTGGGCTCGCTGGATATGATGTAGACGATGCGAAACGGCTGGTGGGTCGAAAAAGCAGTGAGCTTGTGGACATACTCGGCTTTGAAGGGCGAGCGGAATTGGTGCATCGGGACGATATGTCCTTGATCAGCGCAGCAGATAAGACAATCAACAGTCAACTCCTGGAAGACAATCATGCTGGATAGAGTTCAAACCAACGAGATTGCAGACATTGGCGATTACATGACCGGGCTGGGCAAGCGCGCCCGAAAGGCTGCGAGTGTTCTCGCCACAACGACGATGGAACGCAAGCATGCCGCCTTGGTTTCAGCCGCCCAGCGTCTGTTGCGCAGTGAAGCTGACATTCTGTCCGCCAATGAGGTGGATGTGGAGACCGCACGCGATCGCGGACTGTCCGCTGCAATGATCGACCGATTGACGCTCACCTCCCAGCGCATTCAGGACATCGCTTCAAGCCTGAAAGCGATTGCCGATATGAAAGACCCAGTCGGTGAAGTGACTGCAAGCTGGGCCCGACCAAACGGTTTGAAGATTGAACGCGTTCGCACGCCAATTGGTGTGATCGGTGTCATTTTCGAGGCCCGCCCAAACGTCACTGCAGATGCGGGCGCCTTGTGCCTGATGTCGGGAAATGCCGTCATCCTGCGTGGTGGTTCCGACAGTGCGCAATCTTCAGCAGCGATACATGCCTGTCTTCAGGGTGGATTGCAGGACGCCGGACTGCCGGTGGATGCCATTCAGCGCGTGGAGACCACAGATCGCGCGGCGGTTGGCGAAATGCTCGCCGGCCTTTCCGGCAATATGGATGTGATTGTGCCACGTGGGGGCCGCAGCCTGGTCGAGCGAGTTCAAAACGAAGCCCGGGTACCGGTGTTCGCGCATCTTGAGGGGCTCTGCCATATCTATGTGGATGGCTCCGCCGATCTTGAAATGACCAAGGCCATCGCCGTGAATGCAAAGATGCGACGAACCGGGATCTGCGGCGCGGCAGAAACACTGTTGATCGACCGTTCCGCCGTTGAGACGCATCTTCTACCCGTTCTGGCCGCTCTCCAGGATGCGGGATGCGAAATTCGCGGTGACGAGACAGTGGTGAACGCACACCCTGCTGCTGTGGCAGTGACCGAGCAGGACTGGCGCACCGAATATCTGGCTCCAATCATATCGGTGCGATGTGTAGACGGGCTGGATGAGGCGATTGAGCACATTCAGCACTATTCCTCCGGGCACACAGAAGCCATCATTTCCGAGACAGCGGAAAATGTCGCGCGGTTCCACGCGGAAGTGGATTCAGCCATTGTCATGCACAATGCGTCAACGCAGTTTGCAGATGGTGGTGAGTTCGGCATGGGCGCCGAGATCGGCATTGCGACCGGAAAGATGCACGCCCGCGGTCCTGTTGGCGTGGAGCAATTGTGCAGCTTTAAGTACCGGGTCCATGGCACCGGTCAGATCCGTCCATAGGCTGGGACGCCTTGTTTCAACTCTCCCATCGGGACGTCAGAATGCCGCTTGCCGTGAAAGGCATGCGGATCGGCTTGTTTGGCGGATCATTCAATCCGCCTCACGACGGCCATTTGCTGATTTCCAAACTCGCACTGAGAAAGCTTCAGCTCGACCGGATCTGGTGGATTGTATCACCAGGTAACCCACTCAAGGAGCACAGTTCCCTTGCCCGTCTGCCTGACCGATTGGCGGCCTGTCGAGAAATCACTGACCATCCGCGCATTGATGTGACCGCGTTTGAAGTGGATCTGGACAGTGCATTCACGGCCAACACGCTTGATCATGCGCGCGAGCGACGACCGGGCGTCGACTTTGTGTGGATCATGGGCGCTGACAATCTGAAGCAATTTCACGAATGGCAGCGCTGGCGGGATATCGCACAGACGATGCCGATTGCCGTTGTCGACCGGCCTGGATCGACGCTTTCGTACCGATCTGCAAAAGCCGCGCTCGCATTGGCCCGCTACAGAATTGATGAGACCGATGCCGCCTTGCTTGCCAACATGAATCCACCTGCCTGGACCTTTCTGCACGGGCCGCGTTCTCACCTTTCTTCATCGGCTATTCGCGCAAATAGAGAGCAGAAAGCCCGATGATTTCAAGCCAGATCGAGATTCTTGAAATTGTCATGGAATCAGGGCTAACATGGCGCAATCGCGGTGTTGATCCCTGGTCGAGTGACTTAAGTACTGCGTTGATTTCCCGGACCACATCACTGTTGATTATTGGGCTTGTGACAAACGAGGAGAAACTCTGATCACTGCACTTCATCCTGAAAGTCAGGGAAACCCTGCTCTCAGTCAGGCTTCGAAGGCCGCGTTTTCTGCCGCCAAAGAAGTTCTAAACACGGTCATCGCTTCGCTCGATGATTCAAAATCCGAAGAAACCGTCATCATTGATATCACCGACAAGTCGTCCCTTGGCGACTATATGGTTGTGACCAGCGGTCGCTCGCACAGGCATGTGAATGCGGTTGCGGACAGGCTTCTGCGTGATCTTAAAGATGCCGGTCTGGGCACACCAAAGGTCGAAGGCCTGCCATCCTGCGACTGGGTGCTCATCGACATCGGGGACGTGATTGTCCATATCTTCCGCCCGGAAGTGCGGGACTTTTACGCGCTCGAGAAAATGTGGCAGGCGAATCAACAGGCAGATCAGGTTCCGATGTAAGAACCAACTTCGCCATCTGCTGCAAACGGTGGATGGCGGGATATTGATATGCGCGTGACACTTTTAGCAGTGGGGCGGATGAAGTCCGGCCCCGATCAGGACCTTGTTGAGCGCTACTGTGACCGGTTTCAAAAAGCCGGCCGCGGCATTGGCATCACCTCATTGAACGTGGTTGAACTGCCTGAAAGTCGGGCAGGGACGGTTGACCAACGCAAGAACGACGAGTCTGAAAGGCTGCTCGACAGATGTCCGTCCGGGGCCGTCATGGTCGTGCTTGATGAACGCGGAAAATCCCTGCCAAGCACAGATTTCGCCAATTCGTTGCAAACCTGGCTGGATGGCGGCACCAGCGATTTGTGTTTTGTCATTGGCGGTGCGGATGGTCTTGGAAACACGGTTGTAGCCAAGGCCGACCGCAAATTGGCGTTCGGCACCCAGACCTGGCCTCACCAAATTGTTCGAATATTGCTGGCTGAACAGCTCTACCGGGCTGTGACCATCCTCTCCGGCCATCCTTATCACCGGGCGTGAATTCAACTTGATTTGAGCGGACTTCGCGCAAATTCGCCACGCTGGTTTCCGCTGAATCTTTTACGGAAACGCTCAGGCGTCAGGTTCTCGCGCCCGCTATTTTTCGTCTCAAAAACCGGTCACGTGATGCGTGATCTGAGCATCAACCGCGCCGGGACACTGTTGGTCCGCCCCAATACTCGGGATCAGAACAGCTTTTGTTGGGAAAGGACAATAAGTGCGGAATCTGTCCTTCCCATGCGGAAACCGGCCAGCATTATTTTTGAGTTCCATCTATCGTTTGGTCAGTCACAGGGTACATGAGGTGCAAGAACATGAACGATACGATCAGTTTGCAATATGCCAAATTTCTGATGGAACGTGATGTCTATCTGATGATCCCGCTGCTTGTTGGCACATTCTCAAGTATCGCCAATTTTGATGCATGGCGAGCCGTTATTGTGTCCAAGTCCGGTGAGGATGAAACGCTGGATTTCCGCAACAATCTGCGGTCAGCCGACGGAGAACGAGGAATCGAGATTGAGGATGATCCGATCCTCGAGATCGCTCGGGCTGACGTTGGCGAAGGTTTCTTCAACTCGCTGGAGCTTGCACCGCGGGGTCTGCGGCGCACAAAGTTTGCCGAACGGTGTGAGGAAAATGGCCTCAGCCTGGTTGATCATGCGGGCTTTGTGGCAAAGATCGATGAAGACCGGTCTCTGTGCATCTCTTTCAGCCGCTCCGAACTTTTCACCGCATTCAGCTGTGCGGAGTGCAACCAGTTCAGCAATTTCGCACCCTTTGCCATGCACGGCATGAAGTTGATCTGGAAAAGCCGTTCGCAAATGCCGCATCGTTCGGTCACTCACCGAATTCGGGCTGCGAAAGCCAAGGAAGATGCCGCCTTGCAGAGCTTTGGCCTGACGGCTTTGACACCGCGCGAATGCGACGTTGTCCAACTTCTTGTCACCGGTCACTCGGCCAAGTCCATCGCAAGAGCACTCGACATGGCCATCGGCACGGTGCGCAACCACATCAAGCATATCTATTTGAAGCTTGGTCTTTCCTCACGCGCTGAATTGTATGAGCGCTACCTGAAGGAGATCATGCTCTGTCAAGCTGCCTAGTGGCATTTATCCGCCAGCCACTTGCAGTTTCGCTGTTCGTTCCAAGGGCGTTGGAACGCTTCAGCGAAAATGTGGACATCCCGGCGTCATTCTCACCACCGAATGGCGTTGGGGTGTTCCATTTATTTGAAAATGTTGACTGGCACTTTGGCCGGGCGGCTCAAGCTGCAATCAGGGTTCCACTGGTGTCGAACCTGCGCGTCACCGATGGTTTCATTCCGTATTTTTCTTCAAAGTATTTTGAGAACCGACCCAGATTGGAAAAGCCCCACTTCATGGCTATTTCAGTAACTGAAGCTTCCGTCCGGACCAGATCATCAAACGCACATTCCAGACGAATATCCCGCAGGACAGCGAGCGGGCTTTTGTTACGGAACTGTCGGAAGCCATTCTGCAATGCGCGTTCGCTACAACATGCTTCCAGGGCAAGTTGCTCAATGGTTATGGGCTCCCCCGCATGGGCTCGCATATAGTCCTCGGCCTTTTTGATCGTGCGAGGAATGGCAACGTCGCGTGCCCCATCGTCAAACGCGCCGCTGTAGTTGTGCTCAAGTCCACCAATAAGATTTGCGAACATGAGCTCCTGAAACTGGGTAGCGACAACAGGGTTTTCAAAGCACTCCGGCGTTTCGGTGTGCAGTCCCTTAAAATACTCAATCAGATGAAGAATTGAGTGACCCTGTGGTGTGGACAGATTCAGCGTTGGGGCGAATCGCAGCGATTTATCCAGCTGATCTGAGAAATAGGACTTCGCCCTGTTCTCCAGAACCTTCATCGGAATGACCAGATTTAGCGCTGTGTGCCCCTGGCTGTAGGTTCGTGTGTCTTCCGCAAGGCTGAATATGCGTGCCTGGCCCTTTTCCCTTTCAGCACTGATATGACCGAGAAATGGATCTGTGGTGCTGACTTCGCCTTCGAGAGTTACGCGAAGATTGAAATCCTCTTCCCTTGTAAGAGATACGCCGACGGATGGCAGGTTCCAATCCAGATAAACCAGGCTGACGTCTTGTGACGTGACGGCCGCAGACTGCGCCCGTACTTTGTCTTCCGGATTCACGAGCGGTTCCGCCCGATAGGCGGTTACATTCTGAGAGATCGATTCTCCGACCTCTTCGATCTTGCCCTCCTCGACAATGCCGTAGAGCTCGCGAAATTTTGCAAACGAATCAATTGAAATCGTCATAACGGCCTGCTGTTGAGCGATGGCAACCCGTCAAAAATAGGGGGCGCGACGTTAACAAAAGCTTAATTTTTGACGCTGGTCGACCGGAGTCGTGGCGCAATTGTTGAAAAATTGAGACTTGGACCGGGCTCAGATTTGTTGAAAGAGATCAGAATTTTCAGTGCGCTGCCGGTCGATCGGATCTCGAATTCCTGATGAAGCGATTGAGAAATGGAAACCTTGCGTTGTGCCTGTCACACGCGTCAGCTTCCGTCGGAACCAAGCTTTGCAAGGAGGCGGTCTGCCCGGTCCTCGAACCCGCCTTCCACCGCATCTGTTTCGAGATCCGCAATCTGTTGCTGCCACTCGACGATGCTGTGGCTCATGCGAGCGGGGAGGGCGAGGTCTTCCACCATGGATGCGGCTTCACGCATCTCCGCCGCGCGGCGCACGCCGTGAACTGACATGCGCTCCAAAGCGTATCCGGCACGCTCGCGCCAGGCAAACCCGGGGTCAGATGCCTCCAGTGAAGAAAGCACGGCGTCTTCCACACCAAGACTGCGTGCGGTCAGCATGCACTCAGCCATCAGTGCTTCCATGCCTTTGATCATGATCGATCGGGACAATTTGATTGCAGAGGCACGACCGACTTCATCGCCGACGGCTTTTGCATTCATGCCCGCCTGGCCAAGTGATTCACAGGCTTCGACCGCAACCTGTCCGCTCAGCAGGATCGGCGTTTTTTGCAAACGCGGATAGACGGGCGCCATCACAGCTGCGTCGACATAGTTGACGCCGGAACCGGTTATTGTTTCGCAAGATTGTTTTTTTGTGTTGGGCGAACAGGAGTTGCAATCGAGAAACAGGGCGCCCGACTTAAGATGAGGGGCTGCATCCCTTGCGGCTGCAAATGCCTGATCTGCTGTCACGAAGGAAAACACAATGTCCGCGTCCCCAACCGCCGCTCTGACATCTTCAGCGCCGGCTACATCAAGACGCTCATAGTCTGCCAGTTTGGCGTCGCGCTCAGGGGACGAATTACGGGTTTTGATGTCGTAGGCGTGAAACCCGCGAAGCCCGTCCGCATGCCACCCGTTCACAAAGGCCTGAGCCGCCTCGCCGAAGCCAAGGAGGGCGATCTTTGCGTTCGATAAAGCGGAAGTATTTTTTGATCGATTGTGCATCGATCCATCATATCAGCCTGTTGGGACATTGCGCCAACAGATATTGCTCTGTTGGCGCATGCAGCGACTGAATATGTGATCAGCCAACAAAGGCTTTTTCGATGACGAAATCGCCAGGCGAAGCGTTGGAGCCTTCAATCAGACCGGCCTCCGCGCACAAATCCTTCACGTCATTGATCATTCCGGTGGAGCCACAGATCATCACACGATCGTCTTCGGGGGACCATGGGCTTGCGCTCACAGATTCAAAGAATGAGCCATCCTTGATGAGGTCGGTTATGCGACCTTTGTGCTCATGCGCTTCCCGTGTGACGGATGTAAAGTGAACCAGCTTGTCGCCCGCTATTTCTGACAACAGCTCGTCATCGAGAATGGATTTGACCAGTGTGTTGCCATATTTGAGCTCGGCCACCTCGCGGCAGGTGTGGGTCAGAACGACCTTGTCAAACTTCTCATAGGTTTCGGGATCACGAATGAGGCTTGCAAATGGTGCAATGCCGGTGCCGGTTGACAAGAGATATAGGTTTTTGCCCGGTTTGAGCGCGTCGAGCACAAGGGTTCCAGTGGGCTTCTTGTTGAGGATCACCTTGTCGCCCGGTTGAATTTTCTGGAGCTTGGAAGTCAGCGGTCCATCCGGAACTTTGATCGAGAAAAACTCAAGCGACTCGTCCCAGCTTGGGCTCGCGATAGAGTAGGCGCGCAACAACGGTTTGCCGTTTTCTCCTTCCAGGCCAATCATTGCAAATTCGCCGGAGCGAAAGCGGAAGGATGGCGGGCGGGTGGTTTTGAATGAAAACAGCCGGTCGGTGTAGTGGCTCGTTTCCAGAACAGTTTCCTGAAACATGATGTGTACCTGGTCTCTTAAGTCCGTGGGAGGATGGTTGTCAGTGCTTGGTTGGCGGATTTGGGTTGGAAAGAAAATTGGTCAGCAATGTGCATCGCGAAACGATGGCCGACTGTTCCGACGGCTGGAATCTGCACGTGAGAACGGTGGCCCCCAAGCCGGGTCACCGCATCGATCGAAATCAGTTTAATTTGCTCAAGCGGAACGTTTCATCCAGATGCTCGTGGCGCTCTCATCGCGGGTTGCTTTGGGCAAGTGGTATAGCGTTGCGACTGCCACATTGAGCGCGTCGCGCCATGCCTCTACGCCATGATGCGCAACCAGTTCATCAGAGATGTGAATTGCATCAAAGCCGCTTTGAAAGGCGTGGCGCGCCTGATCTGGCATGAGATAGCCCGTGGCAACGCGGCGTTTCAGACGACCGGGCTTTGTCTTCAACTGCTCAGCGATTGAGAACCCGCGCCCGTCCGCTGGGCCGGTGAAGTTGATGAACACCTCTTCGCCATTGCGCGCAGATGTCATGGTGTCGATTGTTGCCGTTTCCGGGTCGATCACCGGCAACTCATCAACTGAGTCTCGATGATCAAAATCGCCATTCTTCTCAAGAATCCACATAGACCGCCTCCTTGAATTCAGCCTTGCCAATCCGCGTGTAAACATCATGGAAGCTTTCGCCGTCCTGTTTTTTCGCATGATAGGCATCGATGATGCGCTCAATGGCATCCGGCAGGTCGTGTGCCGAAAATCCAGGGCCGAGCACTTCGCCCACCTGGGCCTTGCCGTCACTTCGGCCACCCAGCGTGATCTGATAGTTTTCCGTTTCCTTACGATTGAGCCCCAGAATGCCGATGTTGGCGGCATGGTGATGCCCGCACGCATTGATGCAGCCCGAAATGTTGAGCGTTATTCCATCTGCCTTGCCTTCGGCTTCCCGTTGGCTCAGCCGATCACTAAGCTCTTGCGCAATCGGAATGGAACGCGCGGTTGCCAGCGCACAGTAGTCCAGGCCGGGGCAGGCTATGATGTCGCTGGCAAGCCCGATGTTGGATTCCGCTAGTCCGGCTTGGATGAGAGCGTCATATACTGAGCGCAATTCATCGCTCTTCACCCAAGGCAAGACGAGGTTCTGACGATGGGTGATCCGCAACTCGCCATTGGAAAAATCATCAGCAATTGCAGAGATTGCGTACATTTGTTCCGCAGTTGCGTCGCCGGGAATTCCGCCCTTGGGTTTCAAGGAAACGGAGACAATGGCGAAGCCGTCAACTTTGTGGGTCGAGACGTTGTTGTCCAACCAGTTCTTGAAAGCTGGATCATCGGTCAGCACCGGGCCACCCGCGATCGGCGCCAGAATGGCCTCTTCAAACTGAACAGCGATGCGATCGTATTCTGCTTTCGCCACATCAAACTGGCTCGTGTCGCGATCCTCCAAATCAGCGAGCACTTCGTCGCGGTAGTTTTCGATGCCCAGTTCATCGATGAGGATTTTGATACGGGCTTTGTATTTGTTGTCGCGCCGCCCGTGCAGATTGTAGACCCTCATCATGGAATCGAGCAGCGGCAGTAGTTCAGTGAACTTGACATCGTCGGCGAACAGACGCGCCACGCGCGGCGTGCGACCCTGGCCGCCGCCAACCCAGATTTGGTAAAGTGGTGAGCCATCGTCAGCGGCGCGAACCACGATGCCGATGTCATGAAATTTGATCGCCGCGCGATCTTCAACGGCACCTGTCACTGCAAATTTGAATTTGCGCGGCAGAAACGCAAACTCCGGATGCAGTGATGACCACTGGCGAAGCAGTTCAGCCGTTGGTCGTGGATCAATCCATTCGTCACCCGCAACGCCGGCAAAGGGATCGCAAGTGATGTTGCGAATGCAATTGCCCGAAGTCTGAATGGCATGCATCTGCACTTCGGCGAGCTTGTCCAGCATGTCGGGCACATCAGAAAGCTGGGTCCAGTTGTACTGGATGTTCTGACGCGTGGTGAAGTGGCCGTAGCCACGGTCATAGTGTTCCGCCAGATAGGCAAGCGTTCTCATCTGTTCGGAAGACAGCAGTCCGTAGGGAATTGCCACACGCAGCATGTAGGCGTGCAGTTGAAGGTAAAGGCCGTTCATCAGCCTAAGCGGCTTGAACTCATCTTCGCTCAGCTCTCCAGACAGGCGTCGCTGAACCTGGTCGCGAAACTCTTTCGCCCGGTCTTCGACAAATGCCTGATCATGGGAATCATAGATGTACATTGCGGTCTCTTAAGTTTGTTGTTCAGGCAGCAATCTGGGATAGTGGTTGATCTGGAATATCAATGCTCGGGCCGAGGGTTCTGCGGCCTTCACGCATCAGAACCGGCTCACCGGCTTCATCAAGTTCAACCAGATAGGCACCAACGACGATATTGTTTGCTTCCTCGCGCCGACCGTGTTCGGCCAGAGCATCCCGGTCGGCACCATCTTCCGGAATTGTGAGTGCCGCGTTGAAGTTTTCCGCCCAAACCTCGCCCGTCCAGAACACGGCACGGCCGGAGAGTAGATGGTTGGCAGTGAGAACCACCGGGCCAGCCTGTTTCACTTTGGCCATCACGCGGCCTCCCTGGTTGTTTGAGTTGCTTCTATCGGGCTTCGCCCCACACCGGGCACATGTTCAATTTCGACGTTTCCACTCAGACGGGTCGTCAGTCCCTGCCAGTCAGTAGCAGCTCTGATTGAGGACAAGCTGCCGCCGTAAATTCGAACGATGGCGCGGTGAGCGTTGATCTGGTTTTCAATGAGTTCGACGGCGTTCTTTGCGTTGCGATCATGCAGCGGCACAAAGATCGCTTCGCGACGTGCCAGTTCCAGAATGGCGGGCGCAACATCATCGTCGTGAAAAATGATGTCCGCTGCATCAAGTCGCTTGCGGGCGCGCAGGGTGAGCATCTCTGGGTCATCGGTGTTTGGTTCGACCAGCGACACCAATGCGGGCGTTTCATGTTCATTGGAGATGAGCGCATTCGCATGCGCACGCAGTGCTGCCTCGTCCAGCGACGCGCCGGAGAATGGTTTGGCGAAGAAGCCTTGCCAGAAGCGACGACGCGGCAAGCCCGGTTCAACCATGTCGGCAATGCGATTGCGCAATGAACGGGCAATGTTCGCTGCCGCTCCGATGGACGCGGGAAGGATTGCTTCCACTCGTGCCTTGATCATTCGCGCCAGAACAGGCGCGCTCCCTTCCGTGCCAATGGCGACAACGACCGGGTCTCGATCAACGATGGCCGGTGTGGAAAAATCGGAAACAGCCGGTTGATCTGCGGCACATACAGTCACACCGGCTTTCCGAACATTATCTGCGATCCTTGCATCCAACACGTGATCGCCAGTTGCTGCGTACGCAAATGCCGTGTTTCCTGGAAGTTCGAACTTGAGAGGATCGGCCAGCACCCATTCAGCGGATGCATATTTGAATGCACGCGGCCTTGCTCGGTCAGCCACAATGATCAGGCGCGCGGTGGTTTTGGCCACAAGACGCCATTTGGCTGCGGCTTCCTCGCCGCTGCCAAAAATGACAACTGGCCTGTCTTTCACTGTCATGAAAAGCGGAAAGGCGTCCATTTTTCAGCAACCTCCAAATTCTGTGGAATTTAGATGGACTTTTTCCTGCGAATAGCCAATATCCGGGACAAAATAAGCCGATAGTGATGTTCAATGGAACAATTAAGCGATTCTGATCTGGATCCGGGCTCAAATAGAGGAAAAAATCTATGATTGATGAGCTTGATCGAAAAATTCTTCGTGTTTTGCAGTCAGATTCTGATCTCTCGACTGAGAAAATTGCCGAAAAAGTCAATTCCTCGAAGTCGCCAGTGTGGAGCAGGATCAGGAGGCTCAAGGAGCGTGGCTACATCCAAAGGGAAGTGGCGATACTGGATGCTGACCAACTTGGACAGGCCGAAGTCTTCTTCGTATCCATCAAGACGGATTCTCATGAAGCCGGGTGGTTACAGAAATTCAGTGACGCTGTGCAGACGATGGATGAGATACAGGAAGCCCACCGTCTGGCTGGCGAAACAGATTATATGCTGAAGGTGCGGGTGAGAGATACGCGCGAGTTTGACCGCTTCTACAAGGATCTTGTGAGCCGAATTGGAATCTTCAGCGTCACGTCCAGCCTCTCCATGGAGACGCTTAAATCGACAACAGAGATTAGATTGTAGAGGTCCTGTTCCGGGGTTTTGCCAATTAAAGCCTTGCCGCTGATGTCTTCAACGAAACAGATCTGAGTGTGTGCCGGTTCGGTGGAATGTGGCCGTATCATCCTCAATTGTGAAGATCAGCAGCCAGTCACTCTCGATGTGACATTCGCGATAACCCGCCCAGTTGCCCACCAAATTACGTGGTTTGCAGTGATCCGGCGCATCGCCGAATTCGCAAACATGGTCGATTAAGTCCGACAGTTTCGATAGGTTTTTACGACGTTTGTTTTGCCGCTTTACATCTTTTTTGAACCTGTTGGTAAAGTAAGCCTGCCTCATCGGGACATGCTCAGTCTTTGAGCATTTCCGCTATCGCTGTCTTTCCGTCCGGATAGCGCAAAAGTTTCTCTGGGGTTTCGCGGGCTTCCCGGAATGCTTCCAGAGTTTCGGCGTTGGGGATCTTTGCCTCGAAAGGCAATCCCTGCTGCATGACAATCTGGCGGAAAAACATGGTCACGGCTTCGGTCGTGCTGAGACCTATGGCGGCCAACACGGCTTCGCCCTGAGCCTTCAATTCCGGTTCCATTCTGGTTCTAAGTGTTTCGCTTTTGGCCATGATGCTCAATATCATTACAAGTTTGAACTCAATGTACCCCATTTGGGGTGCATTTCAAATCGAGTAACTGCGATATTGTCTCTGGCTAGCCCGCAGAACTAAGGCCGTGGCGCGTTTGGCGTATTGCCTTGGGCCGACTGATCCGAAAGAAGATTGCGCTTCTTGATCTGATCGTTGGCGTTGGTGAAGGTGTCGTTGTTATCGCCGATGGTGAGCGTTGGTTCGCACACCGGTGAGCAGGCAAGAGTCTCACGCACCGACCGGCGATAAATCCGCACTGTATTATTCTCATGACCCTGAACGACAATCGTTTCGTCGATAATCGGGTTTCCGTCGCCATCAATAATGATCAGATTGGTGACACCAAAGCTGCGGCCTGTGAGCACCAATGTCTGGGCATCCTGAATGGTGGCATCGGCAATCGACGGATTGCCGACGATCACGGTGTCGGCCGGGCGGGAGATTTTCAGAACCTTTGCCCGGTCAATTGTTACAACGATGGCCTGCTTCTTGTCGATCTGCATCGCTTCGGCTGAGCTGAAATCGCCCATTGTATGGGTCAATGCTGTTGCACTGATCGCTGCGACTAGCGGCAGAACAAAGTGAGGCAGACGGCGCACGAACATGGTGGCTCCCAAAGCTGAGCAGATTGTGGGCTTCACAATCGCCCAGTTTGGTGAATGATTGCTTAATGACCAGCGGTTTTGGGATGAGGAGCTAGCGGCGCTTTAGACGCGCAATCCTATCAGTCTACGCCGCACAACGGACCGTCATAAAGAAGAACGGTTTCCAGTGCGCGGCGGGTGGGCCTGTTGATGGGAAGCCGTTCACCAGCCCATCTGTTGAAATTGCGCATGGCGCGCGCGGAACCACCGCCCCAGACGCCGTCCACAAATCCGTAGTAACAGCCTACACGCTGAAGCTGGAGTTGAAGATCGCCGGCGAGAGCCCGCTCGCGCTCGGTTGCGATGCGACGTTGACGGCGTTCGCGGCGTTGCTCCACTTGTGGAACCACCGGGCGTGTCTCAACGGCCTCATCATTCGGAGGCGACAGACGTGCTTCGCGTGTCTCGGTGGGTTTTTCAGCCCGGCCGGAAAAGGATTCCACTGCTTGTCTAGTACCGGTTCCAAAGGCTGCATCAATGGCACCAAGATAATGTCCGGTTTCGCTCAATCGGGTCTGGATAGCGCGGCGCAGATCCTCGCTGAGCCGGTTCCTGATTTTCCAAACTGCAGCCGGCGCGTCTTTATAGCTCGCAAGAAACATGGATGTCCCGGCGCTGAAGTCGCCTTGCCGGTCGTGGATCAATAGAAGGCGAAACCACGCACCGGGATAGCCGTTAGCGTTGGCCTTCTGATAGTGCTGTGCAGCGACCGAAAGATCGGCGGGGACCGCATCACCCGTCTCGTACATCCAGCCCAGCACGAACCAAGCTTCGCTTGAACCTTTTTGTCCGGCCAATTGCAACAGGCGTGTGGCTTCTGATCCGTTGCCATTCGTAGCGGCAGCGCGTGCGGCCTGAATAAGCTGATCCGCGGTCCGATTGTCCGCAGTCAACCCGCCACTGCTCGATGATGGCGGAACAAGTTTTGCGCGGGGAAGCGGCTGCGCTTCGATCCCGACCTTTGGTTTCTCAGGCAACGACGTGAGACTATTGCGTGGTCTTTCAGGCTGCAGTGGCGCGTTCGTTCTTGGCAAGGGTTGCAGCGCAGCGCGTTCCCGCAGCGGTCTGTTAAGCGGTTTTTCGGGGATTGCCTTTCGCACCGGCTTTTCAGGAGAAGCCTTTGCTGTTTCCTGCGGCTGATCGAGGATTTCGAGCTTCTCTTTGGCGATTGCTGCGAACACCCCTTTTGGGAAACGCTTCAAGTAGGCTTTGAAGAGATCCGGATCATCCGAGTTTCTGATCGTTGTCCACATCGCCACATCAAGACCGCGCTTGTCGCGGGGTGTGCGCTGCGATTCCACCCTGCGCTTTGGCTTTTCCGATTCAGCCGGTTTGGCGCGCGGGAGCTCAGCGGCAGTGACTTTTTCACGTTCAGGTGTAGTTGTCGGCTTAAGGGCAGCGGTCGAACGCTCATAATGATCGTAAAGCGATCCGGCAAAATCCTTGCGCAAGCCACCCACGTCGGAAGAACGCTTGTCACTCAAATCGCATTGCTTGGTGTTGCGGCGATAATCAAATGACACACAAGCGAAGGATGCTTCGCTCGCGCAGGCTGCTGCACACTGTTGTGGCGTGACATTTGATAGACGCTTCTTGTTGTGACCGCGAATGGCCGCTTTCGGTACGCGCGTAAATCCCGGCAAGTTGACCGAACCAGTCGTCAGGCCGGAGTTCTTGTTGAGTGGTATGATGCGGGGGGCACCGGAATTGCTCTGCGCAACGGCCATGTTCGAACCAAAGATCAAGCAGGCGGAAAGCGCAGCGCTGCGCAAAAGCAAACGGACAGGGGTGGCGTTCATTTGGGAACTCATTCTCTTGTCAAACAGTTTCGAGGTGGCGCGGTGCCCCTGTCGCCCGTTTCGTGATAGGTCCGCGCTCCGGCATCAATAGCGGCAAAAGTGGCGCATTCATGATCGGTAATATGGCGTGACCAAATCAAATGGGGCGTCTCAGGGGCTCAGACATCGGGCAGCGGGCGGAAATTGCGGTGCATCGAATTGAAATGATTGGACTAACGCGCGGTAAACCATATTCGCCGCTCGTATGATTTCACGTTTTGGTAATCCTGTTTCTTAAGCCGTTTTCAACAGGGCGTGAGTAGATTGCCCTCATTCGATCGGAAACAACAACAAACCGACGAATTTGCTGTAAACACGTGGAGTAAGGAAAGAACCATGAAAAAGGCATTCGCACGTTTCTTGAAAGACGAATCTGGTGCAACCGCAATCGAATACGGCCTCATCGCCGCTCTGATTTCGATCACGATCATCACCGCTGCTACCAACATCGGTGGCGACATCAAGTCCAAGTTTGAGTCTGTTGACACTTCTCTTGGCTAAGAAGCGCTTCGCTTCAGAGCTTTTTGCTCAGGGTCATCTTGTTCGCAAGATGGCCCTTTTTTTGTACGCAATTCAGACAGCGTTTACGGCCCCTTAAATGACGTTGACTAAATTGATGGAAAAAGTCTGACCCTTGCGGATGATCCTCGATGATTGAAGTTGCTCTCTTGTGTCTGTTCCCGGTTGCTGTTCTGTCGGCGGCCATCATGGATCTGTTTTCCATGACGATCTCGAACAAGATTTCAATTGCCCTAATTGCAGGGTTTGCCGTTTTAAGCGTTGCAACGGGAATGGATTTGCAGACGATAGGCTGGAACCTTGCGCTGGCAACTCTGGTGCTCGCGATCGGTTTCGCCTGCTTCTATTTTGGTTGGGTCGGGGGTGGCGATGTCAAGCTCGCAGCATCCGTCGTGCTGTGGCTGGGTTTTGAAAACTCGACGGCATTCTTCATTTATTCGGGTCTGTTTGGCGGATTGCTTACCATCCTGCTCTTGATGGCCCGTCGCTTTGCCCTTCCCACATCGCTCATGCAAGTGGAGTGGATTTCAAGACTCCATTCAAAGGATGAAGGCGTACCGTATGGTATCGCCATGGGACCAGCAGCACTGGCGCTTTATCCAGACACGCGCTGGATGGCCTATGTTTATGAAAACGCTGCCTGGTTGGTCTAGTCGCTAAAGAGGCCCGAAAGCTGAGTTTCCTCCAGGCGGAGCCTCTCGATCGTTAGAAAATGCAAAGCGCTCCGGCCATATGGTTCGGAGCGTTTCTTGTTGGAAGCGCCCAATAAGCGGCAATGTTCCGCAACGGAATGAGCATACAAGGTTTCGTTAACTGCGCTTCCAAGCAATTCATTAACCATAATTACACGATTGACGGGTCAGTATCGGCACCGAACAGCATTGTCATGCGTGGTTGGATGCCGAAATGAAAGTTGCACAATTAGCCGTTTTGGGTGTTGCCGTTGTCGCTGCAGGCGGCGCGGCCATGATGGCCATGAACCTGGCGCAGCAACCCGAACCTACGCCGGTTGCTCAGGTCGCGGAAGCCCCGAAAATTGAACTGGAACGGGTGCTTGTCGCACAAGGCGACATTCCCATCGGGTTCTCCATTAAAGAAGAAAACCTGACCTGGCAGGATTGGCCACGCACCGCGCTCAATGAAGCGTTTCTTACCGAGCAAGCCAACCCGGAAGCGATGACAAAAATTGTTGGCGCTGTGGTTCGTTCCACAATTTATGCCGGGGAGCCCATTCGCGAATCAAAACTGGTTCGTTCTGATCAGGGCTATCTCTCTGCAATCCTGCCTGCGGGCAAACGGGCAATCGCGGTCAGCATCTCGGCTGATACCTCTGCCGGCGGCTTCATCCTCCCCAACGACAGGGTGGATGTGATCATGACGCGCCGCGGCGAAAAGCGGAACGAGTTTCTCACTGAAACCATTCTCGTCAATGTTCGGGTTCTGGCGATCGACCAGACCATTGAGGAAATCGACGGAAAGAAGACCGTCGTTGGCAGCACCGCCACGCTGGAGCTGACGCCTCAGCAATCAGAAATTCTGACCGTCGCACAACAGATGGCTGACAGGCTGACGCTGGCTCTGCGCAGTCTGGAAGATTCCAAGGAAGAAGATTCAGATGGCGCAGGCCATCTGCTCACCGGCGGCAAGTCCCGAAAAGACAAGGGTGCTTTGCGCATCATCAAGTTCGGCACCACCACCGAAGTGGTCCCCAAAGGTTAGTGGCACGAGGATTTAAGTGAACATGTTGGGTAATTCGCGTCATTCAGGGGGACAATCCATGGGATTGACCAAATCATTGCACCGCTTTCTGCTCGCCGCTGTATTCGCAGCTCCCGTCACACTGATGGTTGGCGAGGCTTCGGCTCAAAACGCGTCTCGCAACTACATCAAGGTTTCGGACGGAGAACGCGGTTCATCGCGCCGGGTTTCGCTGGGTCTCGACAAGTCGCTGGTCATCGACTTGCCACGCGACGCTCACGACATTCTTGTGGCCAACCCGGACGTCGCCGATGCGGTGACCCGAACATCAAGACGCATCTATCTGTTCGGCAAGCGTATTGGACAGACAAACATCTTTGTCTTCGACGGTTCCGGCCAGCAGATGTTGAATCTGGAACTGGGAGTGGAACGTGACATTGAAGGTCTCGTTGAGACAATCGAGCGCCTGATCCCGAACTCAGACATTGATGTCGAGATGATCAACGACAACATCGTGCTGACCGGTACAGTTCCAACGCCTCAGGCATCCGCGAAGGCTGCGCGCATCGCCGAAATCTTCGTGACTGGCGGCGAACAAACTCAGACTCAGTCACAAAATTCTGCAGCGAATGCAGCCCAATCAAACAGCGGTTTGCAGTTCGTTTTGAATGAATCTGAGCGTTCGAGCCAGATCGTCAATTTGCTGAAGATTGAAGGCGAGGATCAGGTTCATCTGAAAGTGACGGTTGCTGAAATCCAGCGCTCAATCGTCAAACAACTCGGGATCGATACCGATTTGGTGGCAAACGCTGCCGGCAATTTCAGGTTCTCGCAATTCAGCGATAATCCTTTCCAGCTTGGTCGTATCGGCTCGAACCAGAGCACGGACATTCGCGCACCGATTGGTGGCGGCACTTTGACGTCAACAATCAAGGCTCTCGAACAGTCTGGTGTGATGCGCACGCTTGCCAACCCGACTCTGACCGCCATTTCCGGTGAAAAGGCTATTTTCCGGGTGGGTGGAGAGTTCCCGGTGCCCGATGGCAAGGATGAGACCGCGCCAACCTTCGACTCGCAAACTGGCGTTCAGACGAGCCCTGGCTCGGTGCGCTATCGCACCAGAAACATTGAATACGGTATTTCCCTGGAATTTACACCGGTGGTTCTGACACCTGGCCGCATCAGCCTGAAAATCCGCACCGAGGTGAGCGAACCCTCCGCTGAAGGGTCATTCTCGATTCCACGTGCGGTCGGACCAGCCCTCAACATTCCTGGTATTCGTCGCCGCATGGCAGACACCACGGTGGAGCTTCCATCGGGTGGTTCCATGGTGATTGCCGGAATGGTGCGCGACGATGTTCGCCAGACCGTATCGGGGTATCCGGGATTGGCCAAGGTTCCCGTGCTTGGCTCACTGTTTAGAAGCCGCGAGTTTCAGCGCTCCGAAACCGAACTTGTGGTCATGGTAACCCCCTATCTTGTTCGCCCGGTTGCCCGGCAGAAACTTGCACAGCCAGACGACAACTTTGGCGCCGCATCTGACAGTGCCGGTTACTTCATGGGTCGCGTTAACCGGGTTTATGGCGCCAAGAAGGGCGACATTCCCAAAGGCCGGTACAACGGCTCAATCGGATTTATTTTCAAGTGAGTATCAGGATCATCAAGATGAAAACGATGACTAGGAAGCCCCTTCTATCCCGTATCCTGAGCCCGGCTGCGCGCACCCGAAACAGCGGCGTCTCCTCGCTGGTCCTCGCTGGAATTCTGATTTCCACTGGCTCGCTGATCACGGGTTGCGCCAACTATTCCAAGCGGCACTACACCGTTGGTTCGGTGCCGGATGACTATCGCACTCGCCATCCGATTGTGATTTCGGAGCAGGAAGAAACCATGGATGTTCCAGTCGCATCGGGTTCGTATGATCTGCCGCTGGCGACGAAGAGTTCCATCACGGGGTTCGCCAACGAATTCAGAAAATCCGCAAGTGGCACCATCAGGGTGATGATCCCATCAGGATCATCAAATGAAGGTGCGGCGCAAAAAGTTGCGACCAAAATTGTTCGCATGCTGAAGAAGAACGGCATCCCGCGCCGACGTATTGTTACCGCACCGTACTTTGCCGGACAGAATGGCGCTGCAGCACCAATTCGCCTTGCTTACGCGTCGATCAAAGCCAATGTGAAGGGATGTGGTCAGTGGCCAGACGACCTGACTAACTCATCGGAAAATCGCCAGTACCACAACTTTGGATGCGCAAGTCAGAACAATCTGGCGGCCATCATTGCCAATCCATCGGATCTTCTGGGACCAAGAGGCACCACCTCAACCGATGCAGGGCGTCGCGGCACTGTCCTCGACAAGTATCGTCAGGGTGAGGACACCGCCACGGTCTTCCAGACCACAACCACCCCGTAGTCACGCTCAGGCCGCATCAAGACGGAAGTTAATTGTATGTCTAATCTTGCTCACAGCGAAATGCACGAAGTTGGTGAACAACCGCGCAGTGAGGCTCCCAGACCGGAGCTTGATTCCATTCGACCTGTTCCGCGGGTTTCCATTCAGGCATTTTGCGAAACGGAAGCCATTGCGAACTCCATTGAGAACGCCTCCGGCGATCGACGCATGGCGAAGGCCCATGTGAAGGTTCATATGGGTGGCATTCTTACAGCCACCGATTTTTATTCAAATGCGCCGACACCCAATCTGATTGTGGTGGAATCCAAGAGTGATCCGGGTGGCTTGATTGCAGACCTGGAACGGTTGGCTCAGGTTTGCGACGCCGGCTCGAAGGTCGTGGTGATTGGACATGAAAACGATGTGCAACTCTATCGTGAGCTAACATCACGCGGCGTGTCTGAATATCTGGTTGCACCCGTTTCGATGGCCGACATCATGAAAATTGTGTCGGAACTGTTCGTCAATCCGGAAGCTGACCCACTTGGTCAATCCTTTGCCTTTGTGGGTGCCAAGGGTGGGGTGGGATCCTCGACCATTGCGCACAATGTGGCCTGGACCATTGCGGACAAGTTTGAAAGCGATGTGATCCTTGGCGATTTTGATCTGGCCTTCGGAACCGCCAACATCAACTTTGATCAGGATCCGGCTCAGGGAATGGCCGAAGCCGTTATGTCCCCGGATCGGGTGGATGATACCTATCTGGATCGCATTCTCGCGAAATGTTCCGATCACTTGAATCTGCTGGCAGCGCCGAGTGTGTTGGACCGCCCATACGACTTCGGCCCCGGTGATTTCACTTCGATTGTTGAGGTGGCTCAACGCTCCACGCCGAATGTCGTTATGGATATTCCGCATTTGTGGTCGGGTTGGAGCCAGCAGCTGCTGTCGTCGGCTGACAAGGTGATTGTTACCGCGGTTCCCGATCTTGCGAACCTGCGCAACACCAAAAACCTGATCGACAAGCTGAAAGATCTGCGGCCAAACGATTCAACACCGTACTTGGTTCTAAACCAGTGCAACGTTTCCAAACGCCCGGAAATCAGTGTCAGCGATTTCTGTGAGCCTCTCGAAATCGAACCGCTGGCGGTTATTCCATTTGAGCCAAACCTCTTCGGTACCGCCGGGAACAACGGACAAATGATCTCAGAAATGGATCCCAAACATGCGGTTGTCGGTATGATCGAACAGGTCGCCAACATCATCACCGGGCGCACGCCTGCGGGCGAGCAGAAAAAGGCCTCTGGCATGTCTCTGCTTCAACGGTTCAGAAAACAAAAATAGGTCGACAGGCAAGCGACCGGCAAAGCAAATCTGAGGAACACTGTAAATGTTTGGAAAACGGGGCGGGAACGACAAGAAAGGCGGAGATTTCTCCTCGCTTTCGGTACCCTCGCAGGTTCAAAAAACGCTTGATGCGGCGCCGCCTCCGGAGCCCGTTGCACCGCCACAGGCACCGGCAGAGCCCGTGGTGGCTGCGCCACAACCGGCTGCTCCCCCCGCCCCTCCTATGGCGCCAGCCATGTCGGATCTTTCGGGAGATGCAGCATCCGTTGGCGCGCCAGAAACAGCAATGGTTGAAGAGCAGGCGGTTGCTCCGGCAGCGCCTTCCCAATTGGATGTGCCACCGCCATCGCCAACTCCTGCTGCGCCTTCACCATCACGGTTTGAGCCACCTGCACCGCTTTCCGATACAACCTCCGCCGCCAATCAACCGGTTGAGGAACAATCTGGTGATGACGGCAAGGAAAAGTCGGAAGAATATTACGATGTAAAAACATCGGTCTTTTCTGCGCTCATCGACACCATTGATCTGTCGCAGCTTTCCAAGCTGGACAATGAGGGTGCGCGCGAAGAAATCCGCGACATCGTCAATGACATCATCGCAATCAAGAACATCGTTATGTCGATTGCCGAGCAGGAAGAACTGCTCGCCGACATCTGTAACGACGTGCTTGGTTACGGTCCGCTTGAACCACTGCTGGAACGCGACGACATCGCCGACATTATGGTGAACGGTGCCAAGAACACCTACATCGAGGTCGACGGTAAGGTTCAAAAGACCAACGTCCGGTTTCGCGACAATGATCAACTGATGAACATCTGCCAGCGCATTGTGAGCCAGGTGGGTCGACGGGTTGATGATTCAAGTCCCATCTGTGACGCCCGTCTTGCCGATGGTTCTCGTGTGAATGTTATTGCGCCACCGCTTGCGCTGGACGGACCGACCCTCACCATTCGTAAATTCAAGAAGGACAAGTTGACCCTCGATCAGCTTGTCAATTTCGGATCAATCACGCCTGAAGGCGCTGAAATTCTTCAGATTATCGGCAAGTGCCGGTGTAACCTCGTGATTTCAGGCGGTACTGGTTCCGGTAAGACGACGCTCCTCAACTGTATGACCAACTACATTGAGGAGAAAGAGCGGGTGATTACCTGCGAAGACTCCGCCGAGCTTCAGCTACAGCAGCCGCATACGGTCCGTCTGGAAACCCGCCCGCCCAATCTTGAAGGCGAAGGTGAGATCACAATGCGCGATCTCGTCAAGAACTGCCTGCGTATGCGCCCTGAGCGCATCATCGTGGGCGAGGTTCGTGGACCGGAAGTGTTTGACCTCCTGCAGGCTATGAACACGGGCCATGATGGTTCGATGGGAACGATCCACGCCAACACCCCGCGTGAATGCCTCAGCCGTATTGAATCCATGATCGCCATGGGCGGGTTTACGCTTCCCGCCAAGACGGTGCGCGAAATCATTGTGGGTTCGATTGATGTGATCATTCAGGCAGCCCGCCTGCGCGATGGCTCTCGCCGCATCACCCACATCACCGAGGTGATGGGTATGGAAGGCGACGTGATCATCACCCAGGACGTGTTCCTGTACAAAATCACCGGTGAAGATGCGCAAGGCAAGCTCGCCGGCCAGCATATGACCACCGGTATCGGCCGTCCAAAATTCTGGGAGCGGGCCAAGTATTACAATGAAGATGACCGTCTTGCCGCAGCGCTTGATGCGGCGGAAGAGAAGTCACGCGGCGTGAGGGACGCATAGACCATGTTTGGACTTGATCTGACCCTGCTTGCATTCATCGGACTGGCAGCGCTTGCTGCCGGTGGGATCGGCTACGGTCTTTTGTACAACCGCATTGCGAGCGAGCAGAAAACTTCCAAACGCGTCAAAAGCATTCGATCGACCCGTGCTTCGGCAAAAGGCGGCGGTGGCGGCAAGAACGATGCTGCGCAACGGCGCAAAAGCATCGAGGACACGCTCAAAAACGCGGAGATCCAGTCCGGAAAAGACTCCAAAAATCCACCCCTGGCCGTCAAGCTTCAGCAGGCCGGGCTGAGCATCACACCAAGCCAGTTTTACATTGGCGGCGCGGTTCTGGGCGTGCTGGTGGCGCTTGGTTGTTTGATTGGCGGTTTTCCGATCTACGCGGTGGGCGGCATGGCATTGTTCATGGGTGCCGGGTTCCCGATGTGGCTGCTTGGCTTCCTGCGCAAGCGGCGTGAGTTGAAATTCATCGAAGAGTTTCCGAACTCGGTTGACGTGATTGTGCGCGGCATCAAGGCCGGACTTCCACTCAACGACTGTATTCGCATCATTGCGGGTGAAGCCAAGGAGCCCGTGCGTGGTGAGTTTCAGCGCATCGTTGAGGCCCAGCAGCTTGGCCTGACCATTCCTGAAGCGGTTGAGCGGCTCTACAAATCTGTTCCCACGTCGGAAACCAACTTCTTTTCCATCGTGATTTCGATCCAGTCTCAGGCCGGTGGTAACCTCTCCGAAGCGCTCGGCAACCTGTCCCGCGTCTTGCGTGAACGCCGCAAGATGAAGGACAAGATCATCGCCATGTCGACGGAAGCAAAGGCATCCGGCGTTATCATTGGCGCACTGCCGATTGTCGTTGCCGGTCTCGTCTACATCACCAGCCCGGACTATATCTCGCTGCTTTTCTTTGATGAGACGGGCCACCTGATTCTCGGGGCCTGCGCCGTGTGGATGGGTGTTGGCATCTTTGTCATGAAATCCATGATCAACTTCGACTTCTAGGCGGATCACGACCTGATGCTTGATCTTTTCTACAGCACGTTCACAAATCCCACGATTCTGTTCGGCATCGTGACTGCCGTGGCGGTGTTCGCAACCATCCTGACGGTTGCCATGCCCATGATGCAGGGTGACCAGCTGGGTGCGCGGATGAAAACCGTGGCGCTGGAACGGGACCAGATCCGCGCACGGGAACGGGCACGTCTTGCGGCGGAGAAAAACAACAAGAAAACAAAAGCTGTTAAGCAGGAACCGGCGGCAATCGTCAAAAACCTGGTGAACAAGCTCAACCTGCGCAATCTGCTCGCCGATGAATCAACCACCAAGCAGCTCACCATTGCTGGATTGCGTGGACAGGCGCCGCTGTTCATCTTTCTGTTTGCGCGCTTTGTGCTGCCCTTCATTTTCTTCGCTGGTGCCGCTTTCTATCTGTTTGTGGTTTCGCAAGAAGAACGCAGCACCGTGATGAAGCTGTTCTTCTCGCTGATTGCGGCCTATGGCGGTTTTTATGCGCCCATTCTGTTTCTGAAAAACAAGGTGAAGCAACGCCAACAGGATGTTGGCCGGGCCTGGCCGGATGCGCTTGACCTCACGCTGATCTGTGTGGAATCCGGCATGACCATTGAGGCCGCTTTCCGCCGGGTGTCGGAAGAAATCGGCATCCAATCGGTGGCTTTGGCTGAAGAGCTTGTGCTGACCACGGCTGAACTTTCCTATCTGGCTGACCGCCGTCAGGCCTATGAAAATCTGGCTGAACGTACCGGACTATCTGGTGTGAAGGATGTGGTAACCACACTGATTCAGGCGGAGCGCTATGGTACGCCGCTTGGCACCTCGCTTCGCGTGCTGTCACAGGAAAATCGAGACCAGCGCATGATGATGGCGGAAAAGAAAGCCGCCGCCCTGCCGCCGAAACTGACGGTGCCAATGATCGTGTTCTTTCTTCCCGTGCTTTTTGCGGTGATCATGAGCCCAGCCGTTATGCAGGCCATGCGTGGATAGTCTTTTGCGCGATCTGTGCGCGGGGACTGGGAAATTTAGACTGGGGTCGTGTCGCAGGTGAATGACATTGCTCGTCTTGAGTTGACCGTGTGACGTCAGCTGACCAAAGAGGTCTCTACCTTTAGGATGACCTCGGTAGAAACTTGCTAGTTGGTTTTGACCTGCGTTGTTGAAACGACGGCATCATGTGGATGCAAACTCTCCAGATGTCTTACAGAGATTTTTGAATTGTCATAGGCTGCAAGAGCGGAACCAATTCGGCGCGCAGCATCCTCAACAAACATGAGATTTTTCCCATTCAGTCGGGCGAATTCTTGTTCATCCAAACGCTTGACTGCGGTTTGCACTGGCGTTGCCACCGCATTTTCGATGCAATCGATCAATGAAGCTAAGCCCAGCTCTTCATCCACCACATCGTTGAGGGAGACAGATATTTTAGCTTCACTGCGTTGACTGTGAGGTGTTGCCAATGTGGCATTGTCATTCAGCCAAGCGGCGACCTCGACTGCATCGATGGAGTTCTTGTCCGCAAATTCCTCAAGAAAACCCTGTTGAATCAGTTGCCTTGACAAGGCGGCAGAGCACGGACATGTGGAAGAATAAAGCACCACGACCTCAGCAGTTACGCTGCATTGGCGATCCAAAAGTGATGCAGCCAATTTGATCGGGTAGGCCCGCCAGCCACCTAGTCCATCGGAGACCAGCGCTGGTCGCCGAAGCAACAAATCAAACGCTATCTCAATACAGGCGTTGGTGCTGCCACAATCTTCATGGGATTCAATCATCCCTTTCAGAAGTTTCAGAATCGCTTGAGTGGTCAAAGGCTTGCCAGATCCCAAGCCATCATCCAACAATCGGTACAGCCGGGACATATGAATGCCTTTGATCTGCGGGACCGGGAGATTGACCATCAAACCTGCCCGCGCATGAACCTCCCTTTGACGGCCTTGTTCCAAAATGGTCAAAGGCAGATCGATATTCTGCATACCGACCCAGTCTAGAGGGGTCAGATAGGGTGCGGTTTCGGATTGGGATACATCCGGCAGAATCATATTCATGAAGAACTCACCAAACTTGCTGACCCGCCGTCACCCAGTTTCAAAGGCAAGCGGGTCAGCGGCAAAGCAAAACTATTCGGGGACGATTGTCCCAGGCAGAGAGTTTACGGTCATGGTGTCACCCGGTTGGAAGTGCACGACAGATCGTATGGATTCACCTGCTTTGAGGAGATCAAACGCGGTGTTGATCTGATTGTGGGTCATGTGATGGGTGATGTATGGGTCCACGCTGAAATCTCCGCGCATCCATTCGTCAACCATTCCCGGCAATTCACTACGGCCCCGAACGCCACCAAAGGCCGTGCCGCGCCAAACACGACCGGTGACCAGTTGGAACGGCCTTGTTGAGATTTCCTGACCGGCACCCGCAACACCGATAACGGTACATTCGCCCCAGCCCTTGTGGCAGGCTTCCAGCGCAGCACGCATCAGGTCGACATTGCCAACCGCTTCAAACGTGTAATCCAATCCTCCTCCCGTCATGTCGATCAACACGTTTTGGATTGGCTCGGCGTGGTCTTTGGGATTGATGCACTCCGTTGCGCCGAGCGCCTTTGCCAACTGGAATTTGGAAGGATTGATATCGATGCCGATGATCCGGGAGGCTCCGTTCATGACGGCACCCTGAATAACGGCCATCCCAACGGCACCCAGGCCGAAGACGGCAACTGTTGCACCCGCTTCCACCTTTGCGGTGTTACGCACAGCGCCCATACCTGTTGGTACTGCGCAACCCATGACGGAGGCCTTTGAAAGCGGTGCCTCTTTTGCAATCTTGGCAACGGAAATTTCCGGCAAAACCGTATATTCGCTGAAAGTGCTGGTCCCCATGTAGTGAAGGATTTGTTTGCCTTTGTAGGAGAAGCGGGATGTGCCGTCAGGCATGAGCCCGGCGCCTTGCGTCTGGCGAATGGTCTGACACAGGTTGGTTTTACCAGACTTGATGTACGGACAATCCGGGTCTTCCGGGACATAAAGTGGAATGACATGGTCGCCGGGGGCGACGGATGTGACACCCTTGCCAACTTCCTCCACCACACCGCAGCCTTCGTGACCCAAAATGCAGGGAAACAGTCCCTCAGGGTCTTCGCCCGACAAGGTGAACACGTCGGTGTGGCAGAGGCTGGTTGTGACAATCCGAACGAGGACTTCGCCTTCTTTCGGGCCTTCGAGATCAATCTCTTCAATCTCAAGTGGTCGGTTCGGTTCCCATGCGATCGCTGCACGTGTTTTCATGTGTGTTCTCCCTCTATTGTATCAGCTAGTGCAAAGTGCCTTGGGTTGCAGGTCCGGTCGGGTCCATCGCTGGATCGAGAACAAGCGACAGTCGCGTCTCGCCTGTTCCTTCAACTGGTGGGGAGCGGTGGGTCAGACCTGAACCGGAAATATCCGGCCAGAGCTTGCCTCGCAGCAGCATGGGTGAGCCGGTCGGCACCGTAAAAACCTCATACGGCTCTGATCCAAAATGCGGGGTGCCGAACTGCGTGCCAGTCCCACGATACGTGCACACAAGACGGGCCATAACTTCATCGGTATGGAACTGTCGTGAGGCATTTCGCGTTGCAACATCGAACTGCATTGTCAGATAGGAAGAGTTCATCACTTGCGAAAAGATATTGGCCAGCGCTGCAACATCATCGACCAGCATCGCCCTTTCGTCGCAATCTGGCGTGCCGCAAACTTCGCAGACTTCGGACACCACCTGATGAACGTTGCCAGCATGCACGATGACCCGTGCCTTCGGCAGTCGACCCGGATCGACTGAATCGATCCATGACTGAAACCTTTGTTGGGGATGACGCTGCCAGATTGCCGCTGCGCATTCGGTGCGATGGATTGAGGATAAGCCTTCCGGAGTGTCAAACAACTCAACGCCTTCGAGAAACGTTTTCGCTGATCTTTCAGTTGCGCTCATGCTGCTCTACCAATTGCGCATCAAGCCGGAAAGAACCGTGACAGACAGTCGAGAGTCAGACATTATGTGCATCCACACGATAGAGATGCTCATGTAACTCGCACAGTTGCAAAACAAGCGCAACTTACATTGTTACGTGATGTGCACTTTGTGAGCCAAATTCTATGAAGCGAAACAGTCGCCTGTCTCTCGCTCTACACACTCTGAGTCACATGGCGTCAGCGCCAGAACACTGGCAGACTTCGGCCGATATTGCTGCGCATGCGGGCACCAATCCTGTTGTGGTTCGGCGTGTTTTGGGAAAGTTGCGTCAAGCCAATTTGCTTGAATCTGAAAAGGGTCATGCAAAGGGGTGGCGATTGGCGCGCGCGCCCAACGAGATCACTCTGGCTGATATCTATGTTGCATTGGAAGAGAGTTTCATTGCATCCGATGATAGTGGAGTCCCACCACCGTGCTCTGTGGAGCACGCCCTGCAAAGCCATGTATCAACCATTTTGAATGACATCGAAAACAGCCTTGTGGAACGTCTGGCGAACACCACAATTTTAGATGTTCTGCACCTGAGAAAATAGGCTGGAATTCGAAGCCCAATTTGATCTTTCGAAAAAAGAGTGGGCCGCATGTTTACCCAATTTCGGCACTGCGAGAGACGGTCGGACTCAATTTGTAAACTGATCCGCTACGCCCTACAGCGCCCTGTCACTCTATCCCGATCAATTCTTATCCGCGTACTGTAGCCCCGTGCTCATTTTGCGACGTCTCGTGTGAGGAACCGGGTTGATGGACCGACCGTCATCATTCGCACAAGCCACTCCGTTGTCGCGTTTGGGCCGTTTGAGCGGCACGCGAAAACGTCACACCGGGAGCCCATTCCGTGAAATCGCAACGCTGGTGGATGTTGCTGGTTCACTTTGCCCAGATGCCCGGACTATAAATGTGACGGAGCAGGGAATGCGATCCTGATGGAGTGACGTTGCATGAGTGAATTTCAAGTCCAGCGGAAGGCGCTAACTGCGCATCGTATTGTTGATGGTGCTGGGGCCGACACACCGCTGGATCCGGATGAGGTGTTGCTGAAGGTTGATCTCTTCGCATTTACCGCCAACAACGTGACTTACGGGGTGGCAGGAGACCAAATCGGATATTGGCGTTTCTTTCCGCCTGCCGGTGGAGATGAAACCTGGGGTGTTTTACCGGTGTGGGGCTTCGCGGAGGTCATTGCCGGTGACGCCCTGCCGATGGGTGAGCGCCTCTATGGTTACCTTCCTCCTGCTGAATATCTAAAAATCAAGGCAGGCAAGATTTCGGACAGTCGGGTGACCGACACGTCCGAACATCGCGCTGATCTTCCACCGGTTTACAACACCCTCACCCGCGTTGCGGCAGACCCTCAGTACAATCCTAAAAATGACGATCTGCGCTGCCTGTTGTGGCCGTTGTTCATCACCTCCTTCTGTTTATGGGATTCGGCAAAAGACAATGACTGGTATGGAGCCGAGCAGGTTCTGGTCATGTCTGCCTCGTCCAAAACCTCGCTTGGGCTGGCCTATGCTCTTGCTGGCGATGGTGATGCGCCGAAATCAATTGGCGTCACATCGCCTGGGAATGCGGCCTCCGTACGCGCCTTGAAGCTCTATGATGAGGTCATGACCTATGATGAAGCGCCCGAGGACAAACCGACGCTGATCATCGACATGTCCGGCAATTCCCAGGTCCTGGGACGGCTCCACAGCGGTCTCGGCGACAACATGAAAAAGACCCTGAATGTCGGCATCACCCATTGGGGCGTGCCGCGAACACGCGATGGCTACATCCTCGATCGTTGTGAGTTCTTCTTTGCGCCTGGTCATATTCAGAAGCGTTATCAGGACTGGGGACCAGATGGATTTGCCAAGCGCTCAGGCGCCTTTATGGAAGACACTGCGGTGAAAACCGCAAGCTGGCTGGATGTTCGGCATCTGGATGGGCTTTTGGGCTTGGCAGAAGTCTATGAGGACGTGTGCGAAGGCCGCATGCCGCCCGAAACTGGTCTGATTGTGAAGATGTAACCGGCTTGGTTCCTTTTTTTAACTTCCGATCAGTCCGAACAATGATGACACCGGTGGAATGCTCAGACAGCAGAGCTCAGCTTTCGTATCCCCGCTCTTTTACCTCATGCTAGTTTTGCGGTGTCTCGTGTGAGGAACCGGGGTGATGGGCCGACCGTCATCATTCGCGCAAGGGACGGGGTTCGGGCGGCAGAGTAACGGGCTGTTCGTCGGAGCTGGAGGCCGTAAGTCCGCTGCCCTATA